>JAEUHW010000367.1 GCA_016793245.1 Planctomycetota bacterium | reverse complement strand
TCGCGCGGCTCGGCGCTCCGGCGACGGCGCTCGGTCAGGTCTTCGCCTACACCGTCGAAGGACCGCTCGATCTCGGAGCGCTGCGCGCGCTGCAGGACGAGGTCCTTGCCCCAACCCTCGCGCGTGTGCCGGGCGTCGCCGAGGTCGCGAGCTGCGGGGGCTTCGTCACCGAGCTCGAGGTCTCTCTCGATCCGGCGCAGCTCGCCGGTACCGGTCACGACGCGAGCTCGATCGCGAGCGCGATCGCGCGCGAGCTCGAAGCTCCGGCGGGCAGTGCCGTGATCGAGCGCCACGGCCTCGAGCTGGTGGTGCGCGCGGTGGACCCCGGCCTCTCGTTGCGCCGCTTGGAGAACTTGCCGATCCCGATCGCGCGCGCCGTGAGCACACTCTCGACGCCGCGCGCGAGCGGAGGTGTACCGCGTGCACAGCCGAGCGGCTTGGGGCTCCTGCCGAACGTGCGCATGAACGCCGGGGATACCGGGCACATGGGGGGGATGAGCTCCGCCCCGGCGCTCGACGCGGAGCCCGCGCGCGGGTCGAACACCAGCGCAGGAGATGCGGCCTCCAGCGGCTCCGACGCAAGCATGACCTTCGTGCCGCTCGCGTCTCTCGGCTCGCTGCGCTTCGCTCCGGGCTCGCGCGTCGGCGCGCTCGCCGACGCGCGCGGCGAGCAGGTCGGCGGCTTCGTCGCGCTGCGCCCCGAAGCGAATCCTAGAGCGGTGATCGCGGACGTGAAGCAAGCACTTCGCGCGCTGAACGATCCCACCGCGAAGCTCTTGCCGGCGGGCGTCTTCTGCGCGCCGTTCTACGATCGCTCCACGCTGATCGACGAGACGATCGCGACGCTCACGAGCGCTTTGCAGCAGGAGCTCTGGATCGCGCTGGCGGTCGTGGCGCTCTTCCTGCTGCACGCGAAGGCCTCGCTGCTCGTCGCCTCCACGCTGCCGCTCGCGGTGCTGCTCGCGTTCCTCGCGATGCACCTACTCGGGCTCGACTCCAACCTGATGAGCCTGACGGGCATCGCCATCGCGATCGGCACGATGGTCGATCTCGGCATCGTGATGACCGAGAGCTGCCATCGCGCGCTGGTCGAGACGCGTGGCGAGCTCGCGCCGCGGAAGGCCATCGAGCGCGCGGCGCGCAGCGTGGCCCTCCCGTTGCTCACCGCCACCGCGACGACGGTGCTCTGCTTCCTGCCGCTGCTGCTCCTCGAGGCCGAGGAGGGCCAGCTCTTCCGTCCGCTGGTCTGGACGAAGACGCTGGCACTTCTCGCCGCTGCGGCGACGGGGCTCTTCCTCGTGCCGGTCCTCTGCGCGCTCTGTTTGGTCGAGCGCGAGCGAGGGACGACACGCGGGGAGCGGTGCCGAGGTGTGGCGCACGCGTTGCTCGCCGCGGCGCTCGGGCTAGGCGCCGCGCAACTCGAGCTCTTTGATCTCCGACCGTTGCCGGCGTTCTTGCTGGTCGCCGGAGCGAGTGCCTTGCTCTTCGCGCGTCTCTCGAGCGAACGCTTGGTCTCGATCGAGGCGAACCCGCTCGCGCGCGCCGTCGCGCGCCTCTACGCCGCCGTGCTCACACGCGCGCTGGAGCGGAAGGCGCTCTTCCTCGCGCTGCCCGCGGCTCTCGTGCTGCTCGCCTCACTCGCCGGTCTAGGGGCTGCGCGTTGTCGCGCGCCGCTGCGCGCCGTGCTCGGTCCGCGCGTCGACGAGCTCGCGCTCTCGCGCTGGATGGACGCGCGCTTCCCCGGCCTCGGCACGGAGTTCCTGCCGCCGCTCGACGAGGGCGCCTTGCTCTACATGCCGTCGCTGCTGCCGGGAGCGACGCTCGCAGAGACGAGCGAGGTTCTTCGCGCGCAGAACGAGCGCTTCGCCGCGATCCCGGAGATCGCGCGCGTCGTGGGCAAGGCGGGGCGCGCCGAGAGCGCCCTCGATCCCGCGCCGGTCGGCATGATCGAGACGGTGCTCGTGCTGCGCGCGCGCGCCGATTGGCGAGCGGGGCTCACGCGCACGGCGCTGCTCGAGGAAGTGCTCGCCGCCGCGCGCTGGCCCGGCGTCTCGGGCGGCCGCGGCGCCTTGCTACAGCCGATCGAGACGCGGCTCGTGATGCTGAGCTCCGGTGTCAAGACGCCGCTCGCGCTGCGCTTGCGCGGTCGGCCGCGCGACGCGCAGGGACGCGAGCTCGAGCCCGGAGCGGCGGTAGCAAGCCTCGACGCCGCAGCGCAGCGCGTGCGCTCGGCGCTGCGCGGCGTGCCCGGCGTGCGCGACCCGGTCGTCGAGACGAACGGCGGGCTCGCGTACCAAGAGCTCGAGCTGGAGCCCGCGCGCCTCGCGGCCGAAGGACTCCGTTGGAGCGCCGTTGCAGACGTGCTGCAGCAGCGCTTCGACGGCGCCTCGCTCGCGCTGCAAGCCAGCAGCGGTCCGCGCACGCTGCGCGTGCGAAGCGAGGAACGCTCTCGCTCCGCTCCGCTCGACGAGATGGCGGAGCTCGAGCTCACGGGAGGGCAAGGGCAGAGGGTTCGGCTCGCTTCGCTCGGCACGCTCGTGGAACGCGAAGGTCCGGCGATGATCGAGTCGCAGGACGGCGCGCTCCGCCAGCACGTCGGTTTCTCGGCCGACGGCATCGACGAAGGGCGCGCGATGGCGCGCGCACTGGAGGCGCTCGCGGCGCTGCGTGCGTCCGAGCTCGCGGCGGGCCGCGCCGATCCGCTGCCGCCGGGCGTCGAGGTCGAGCCCGCGGGGCGCTATGAAGCGCAGGCGCGCGCGACGGCGCGCCTCGCGTGGATCGTGCCGCTCTGCGTCGCGCTGATCTTCGCGCTCGTGGCGCTCTGCTTCCGCTCGCTCGCGCTCTCGCTCTTCGTCTTCAGCGCGGTGCCGGTCACCTGCGCGACTGGCGTGCTCTTCGTCTGCGCGTGGCCCGCGCTGCAAGCGCTGCTCTTCAGCGCGGGGCTCTCCGCCGAGCTCGCGGCGGCTCCGCTGCATCTCAGCGTGGCCGTCGCGGTCGGCTTCGTGGCGCTCTTCGGCCTCGCGACCGACGACGGCGTGCTGATCGGCGCGCTGCTCGAGCAGCGCTTCGCCGGCCGGCGAGCCGCGAGCGTCACCGAAGTGCGCGCCTGGGTCGTCGACGCGGGGTTGCGGCGCGTGCGCCCGTGCTTGATGACGAGCGTCACGACGATCGCGGCGCTCCTGCCGCTCCTCTGGAGCAGCGGGCGCGGCAGCGAGCTCGCGTTGCCGATGGCGGTGCCGCTGGTCGGCGGCATGCTGGGCGAGCTGCTCTCGATGTTCGTGGTACCGGTGCTCTACGCGTGGCGCGAGGAGCGCGCGCTGCGCCGCGCGAGCTGAGCTCAGCGCTTTCGGTTCGGCTTGCCGAAGCCGTTGCCCGCGGGATCGAGGAGCAGCTCGCGCGGGACGTTCAGCTCGACGCGCTGTCCTCCGCGTTGCACTTCGATCGCGAAGCTCTCGCCTTCGAGGAAGTGCGGTGCTGCGAGCAGCAGCGCCCATGCGGTCTGCGGATCCTCCAGGCTGCGACCGGCGATGCCGAGCAGCACGTCGCCTTTCTGGAAGCCGAGCTGCGCCGCGCGCGTGCCCGGGTCGAGCTCGGGGAGCGCGATGCCGGGGACGCGAGTCGCGCGCTGCGGCTCCTGCAGCACGACTTCTGCGGGGCCGGGGAGCGAGAACTCGACTCTCCGCCGCTCGGGCTCCTTGCCGACGTGCATGTGCGCTTCGTAGCGGCCGGCCGGCAGGTTCTCCAAGCGCGCGAGCCCGTCCTCGAGCTCGATGCCGAAGGAGAGCTCGCGCTCGTCGGTGTTGCGGTACTGCAGCCGGAGATGGCCCGCCGGCTTCGGCTCGCCCGGGACCGCGAGCTGCACGCTGTAGAGCGCGGGCAGGACCAGCTCCAGGCGATTCGCGCCGGGGACGAGATCGACTTCGCGTTCGAGCGCCGGGATCGAGTTCCAGTTGTGGAAGCGGAGATCGATGCGCGCAACATAGCGACCTGGTGCGATGGGACCGAGCAAGGCGCGGCCGCTCTCGTCGAACTCCGACTGCGTGAGCTCTTCGCGCTCCTTCGGCGCTTCGGGGCGCGGCGGTCGCTCGAGCACGAGCGTCGCGCCGCGCGCGTTCGGAACGAGTACTTCCAAGCGCGCGCCGTCCACGAAGCGCAGCTCCAGCTTCTCCGTCGTGCCAGGGTCATACTCGCGGACGATCTGCCCGTGGCGCGGCGAGGTCGCGTGCAGACGCCACTTCACGGCCGGGCCCAAGCGCTCGAATTCGTGCACGAGATGCCAGAGCGCGCCGACCTCGTCCATCGGGAGCACGAGGACGCCGTGGTCGTCGGCGCCGTCCTCGGCTTCACGTTGGATCCAGAGCTGCAGGTCGGGGATCCCGCGGCCCTGCGGGTCGGCTGCGTGCACGGCGACGATGCGATCGTCGGAGCGTTCGGGGAGCGAGAGCTCCAGCGTGTTGGTGCCGGCGGCGATCTCGAGGACTTGCTGCGCGAGGACGCGCTGCTCGCCGAGGAGCACGGCGATCGTGTGCGGACCCGCGGAGAGATCGCGCGCGATGTAGAGCGCGGGTGAACCGCTGCCGCTCGGCTCCGCGGGACGACCGCTCCAGCGCAGCTCATCGCGCGTCGGCGCGCGACCGCCTTCGTGCTCGGCGACGCGGACCTGGAGGCTGCGACGCTCGGGGCCCGCGAGCTCGCGACCCGTCACGCGGATCTCGAGGCGCGCCGAGTTCTTGAAGCGCAGCACGAGCTCGCGAGGTTCCGCCGCGGGAACGACCTCGACCTGCAGCGGCTCGGTGGAGAGTCCGCGCGAAGGCATGTGGCTCGCGTGGAGGCGATAGGTACCTGCGGAGAGGTAGATCGCGGCGTCTTCGCGGCGCCACGCGCGCGGCATGGACCAGCCATGGCTCGTGGCCTCGATCTGCACGAGCGCCGCGTCGAGGAGCTGCCCGTCGCTCTCCTCGATGCGCAGCGGGATCTTCACGAGCGGCTTGGCCAGGAGCGGAACGGGCGCGCCGGGAACGACGTCGTGGAACGGGTTCCCGTTCATGTCGACGATCTCGTAGCCCGCGCAGAACGCCTCCAGCGAATGACCGAGGCCCGCGCGCAGGCCGCTGATGCGGAAGAGCCCCTGCGCGTCGGTCTGCGCCGAGCGGAGATCTCGAGAGATCTCGGCATGGCGCTTGGCTGCCGCGCGCAGCGCGTTCTCCAGCGTGCGCTCTCCGGGGCGACCATCGGTGGGGCGCTCGAGGAACTCGGCCTCCCAAGACGCGAAGCGCATGTCGGCGCGGATGGTGCGCACGAGGGCGCCAGACACCGGCTCGCCGTCGGGGGTCGCGATCTTTCCTTCGATGGCGAAGGTCTCGCCGGCATCGGGCGACGCCGGATGGGCGGCGCCGCGGGATTCCTCCTCGCGGAAGTTCGCCGCGAGCGCGCGCACGCGCTCCTCGCCGAGCTCGCCCATCGAGAGGACGGGCGCGGGCTCATCGCGGCGCGTCCAGCGATCGCCGCTCGGGCTGAGCTCGCCTTCGGAGGCCCGGGGCGATTCCTCGCTGTGCGCGAGGGTCGCGGGCGCGCTCGAGCTCGCGGGAGGCGTGGAGAAGGGGGACAGGATCGCGCCGGCGCAGAAGGCGCCGAGCAAACCCAGAGGTGCCCCGAGGAGCGCGAAGAAGCGGGCGTTCGACATGAGGAAAAGCGTACGGCATCGGAGCGCGGCTCGCTCCGCAGGTCGCGGCGGTTCAGGGCCGGAGGTCAGGTGGCCGATATCGTCGCGGGAGCAAGGGAGCTACGGAAGAGGCGCATGCTCGATCCTTCGTTCGAGGAACTACGCGCGTCGGGCAAGCTGCCCTCGCCGCCGGGGGTCGGGCTCGAGGTCCTGCGCATCACGCGCGACGAGGACTTCGAGCTCGCGGAGCTCGTCGGCGTGCTGCGCGCCGACCCGGCGCTCACCGGCCGCATCCTCCAGCTCGCGAACGGCTCGGTGGCCGGCGGGGCGGAATCGGCGACGACCTTGGAGCAGGCGTGCCTGCGCCTCGGGCATCGCTCCGTGCGCAACGTGGCGCTGGGGTTCACGCTCGTCTCGAGCCTGCAGTCGGGGCCGTGCCGCGCGTTCGACTACGACCGCTTCTGGGCCGAGTCGCTCGTGCGCGGCCTGGTCTGCCAGGACCTCGCGAGCCAGCTCCGCCTCGGAGATCCCGCGGAGGCCTTCGTCTGCGGCTTGCTGAGCCAGGTGGGGACGCTCGCCTTGGCGACCGTGCATCCCAAGACCTTCGCTGAGATCCTGATCGCGCACGAGCAGCGGAACTTCGCCGCGCGCCGCGAAGCGGAGCGCCAGGCGTTCGGCATCGATCACCTCGAGGTTTCGGCGGCGCTGCTCAGCGAGTGGGGCCTGCCGCGCATCTGGCAGGACGCGGTGCGGCGGATCGGCATGCCGGTGGCGAGCATGCCGCCGATCGATCTGCGGAACCAAGGGCTGCCGGAGCTCTTGTGGGTGAGCGCGCGCTTCGGCGCGGCGTTCGGCCTCGGGCTCGATCGCCCGCTGGCGCTCGAGGAAGTGCAGCTCGTGCTGGCCAAGTTCCAGCGTTGGGACCACGAGAAGCTGCCGGAGCTCTGGGAGCGCGTGCGCGAGGAATGCCGGCGCTGGGCGACCCTGCTCGAGCTGCACGTGCGCGAGGTGCCGTTCTATCTCTCGCGTCCGAACGACGAGGAGATCGAAGGGCCGCTCTACGTCGAGACCGCGGTGGGCGGAGGCTCCGAGCAGGCGCTGCGGAGTCACGTGCTCGTCGTCGACGACGACCCGATGTCGCTGCGCATGGTGGCGCACGCACTGGTTCGCGAAGGACTGCGCGTGACGACGGCTCGCCATGGGCGCGAAGCGCTGCGCTTGGCCTTGGAGGAGCCGCCGGACGTGCTCATCGCCGACTGGATGATGCCGGAGATGAGCGGGCTCGAGCTCTGCGAGGCGCTGCGCGACACCGACGTCGGGCGAAAGATGTACATCGTCCTGCTCACCTCGAAGAACGAGGAGGACCAGGTCGTGCGCGCGTTCGAGTCCGGCGTCGACGACTACGTGGTGAAGCCCTTCAAGCCGAAGCTTTTGCTCGCGCGCGTCCGCGCGGGCCAGCGCGTCGTGCGCCTCCAGCGCCAGGTCGATCAGGACCAGCAGGTGATGCGCCAGCAGGTCGCGGAGCTCGGCGTGCTCGCGCGGAAGCTCCGCCAGGCGTCGCTCACCGACGCGTTGACCGACCTGCCGAATCGCCGCTGGGCGATCGAGCATCTCGAGCGCGAGTGGATGCGCTGCAGCGAGAACCGCGGCGGCCTCGCGGTGATCGCCGTCGACGTCGACCACTTCAAGTCGGTGAACGACCGCTTCGGGCACGATATCGGCGACTGCGTGCTGCGGGCGACGGCCACGGCGCTGCGCGGCGCGCTCGGCGACGAGGCGCAGGTCGCGCGCATGGGGGGCGAGGAGTTCCTGGTGTTGCTGCCGGGGCGCGGGCTGGAAGAGGCGCGCGCGATCGGCGAGCTGCTGCGGCGCGCGGTGGCCGAGTGCGCCATCGACTGCGGCGAATTCCGAGGGCAGGTGACCGCGAGCTTCGGCGTCGCCTTCGAGCAGCCCGAGCCCGGGCGCCGTCCGGACAGCCTCCTCAAGCTCGCCGACGAGGCGCTCTACCGCGCCAAGGCGGCGGGGCGCAATCGCGTCGAGCACAGCGAGAGCGCGCCGCTGCGGAGCTGAGCGGAGCCGGCTCTTGGCGCGCGGTGCGCCCATCGCGTAGCGTGCGAGACCGGCGCGGCGACAGCCGCCGCGCGAGGAGGTCTCTCATGCAGCGCACGTTCTTCGCGCTCGGAATCGTCTCGCTCTTCGCCGCCGTCGCAGCCCTCGCCGCCGCGAGCGGGCGTGGTCAATCCAACGCGAGCCAGCCCGCGCCGCAAACGCCGGTGGTCTCCCCCGACGTCTACTCGGCTCGAGTCGACGCGCGCGACTATCTGCGCAATCCGGATGCCACGGCGCGCATCGTGTTCACCAACACCTCCGGCTTGCCCATCGCGATCACGCTCTGCGGCTCGAAGAACGCGCAGGAAGCGGCGTCGCGCTTCGGCGAGACAGGTCCGCTCGAGCTGCGCGCCGGCTACGACATCGGCACCGACACCGCGCTGCTCGGCAGCGTGATGCGGAATCAGCCCTTCTTCGCCCTCCATGTCACCGTTCCCGCGGGCACGACGGAGAAGCCCATGCATGTCTTCATCTGGAACGGCGATCGCGATCGCTCCGCGGATCTCAACTGGCGCCTGCTCGTCGGGAGCTCGCGGTTTTGAGAGCGCTCGGTGCGATGCTGGCGTTGCTCGCGCTCGCCGGTCCGATCCTCACGAGCTGCCGCTCGACGCGCGAGGGCCCGCGGCCGGAGCCCGAGGAGCCCAGGGCCGGTGAGCCGCTTCGCGCGGAGGAACACCCGCGCACCGCGGCTCCGCTGCCCGGTGAGCTCCTGCCGCGGCGCGGCGACGAGATCCTGGTCTGCGGGCAGCTCTTCCACACCGGCACCAAGGTCGTGCTGTGGACCGATCCCTACGGCTATGACGCGTATCGCGTCGATCTGCGCTTCCCCGCCGAGACGGGGAAGCGCGCGGATCCGCCGCAAGGCGCGCGCTACGCCACGCTGCGGAAGCACCTCTCCGCGGAGCAGAAGGAGCGCGTGGAAGAGCGCGGCTGGGAACTGCGCGAGCTGCAGGAGGAAGTGCAGCAGTTCGTGATGCACTACGACGTCTGCGGCACCTCGCGGCAGTGCTTCAAGGTGCTCCACGACCTCCGCGGGCTCTCGGTGCATTTCCTGTTGGATGTCGACGGCACGCTGTACCAGACGCTCGATCTCAAGGAGCGCGGCTGGCACGCCGGCGAGGCGAACGATCGCTCGATCGGCGTCGAGATCGCGCACATCGGCGCGTACGAGAGCCCGGACGCGCCCGAGCTCGCGCGCTTCTATCAGCGCGATGAGCAGGGCGTTCGCCTCGTGTTCCCGCCGTCGCTGGCGAAGGGGGCTCCCGCGCCCTCGACGCTGCTGCGGCCCGCGCGGAACGGGGAGTTGATCGCGGGCCGGATCCACGGCCAGACGCTCCATCAATACGACTTCACCGACGCGCAGTACGAGGCGCTCGCCCATCTCGTCGCCACGCTGCGCACGGCGTTGCCGAAGATCGCGCTCGACGCGCCGCGCGACGCGGAAGGGCGCGTGCGCAGCGATGCCTTGAGCGCGGACGAGCTCGCGCGCTTCGCCGGCTTGCTCGGGCACTTCCACGTGACGCGCAACAAGGCCGACCCGGGGCCGGCCTTCGATTGGGAGCGCGTGATCGCTCGCGCGCGCGAGCTCTCGCTTCCTCAGCCCTGACGCGAGCGGTGCGTGCGCAACGCGCGCAGAAACGAAGGTCGCTGGTCGGAGCGCGGCTCCGCGCGCGGGGCGGCGTGCAGGAGCGAGGTGCGCGTGAGCGCCGTGGCGCGGTCGGCAGCGCAGCGCGGAGAGCGCCGAGCCAGCGCGATCGCGAGCTCTTCGCGCTCTTCGCTCGGCAGCTCCGGGAAGAGCGCCAGCTCGGGTGCGAGGGAGAGCTCCGCGCCGCGCAGCAGCGCGCGCGGTCCCGCGGCCGCGCGGAGCTCCGCGTCGACGCGCCGCGCGAAGACCAGCACGCGCTCCCCGTCGACGAGCGCGGGATCGTCGTGATCGAGCTCGACGCGCGCGCCACCGAGGGCGACTCCTCGATGGCACTCGAGGACGATCAAGGTTGCGGGGCCTCCGCTCGGGCGCGCGACGGCCGCGGTCGCGAGTATGGGGCTCGAGAGCGCGAGCTCGAAGACGCTCGTCGCGCCGCGATGCTCGCACGCGGCGCCCTGCGCCGCAGCCGGTGCGACGGAGCCGAGCCAGGAGAGCGAGGCGAGCACGAGAGAACCGAGGGATCGAAGTGAGCGCATGAGCTCCTCCTTCAGCGCAGGACCAAGCGTTCGGCGAGGAAGGCGCGCTCCAGCGCCCCGAGCTCGAGCTCGGGATCGACGAGGCGAACGAAGTCGAGCGCTCCCGCCATGAGCCCGCGCTCCTCGCCGTGATAGCCGCGCGAGCCGCGCATCCCGCGCGGCAGCTCCTCGGGTTCGACTAGGCCCAACATGTGCGCCAGCTCGTGCGCGACCAGCGCACCGACGGCGTCGGCGAGCGCCGCGGAGGCGCGCTCGATGACCTCCGCGCGCGCGAGCTCGGCAGCCGTTGCTGTTCGGGGATCGAAGCTCGGGTCGGAGAGGCGCGCATCGAGCGGATCCGCACCGAAGGGCACGCCGCCGAGCTCGGGGGCGAGCGGTGCGAAGATCGCGTCGAACAGGGTCGCGCCGTGAGCGCGCGCTTCGATCGCCGCGCGAGCTTCGGCTTGGAACAGCTCTCCAGGGAAGACGCCCAGGGCCGGCGAGATTCGGCAGCTCTGCTCCGCGTGGATCGCGTTCCGCCGATCGAAGGGCGCGCGCCCGAGGAGCCCGCTCGAGGGCCGGCGCAGATCGCGCGCCGGGAGCGCGGGATCGGCGCCGCCGACGCAGAGCCGCGCGGCCTCGCCGAGGGGCAGCGGCTCCAAGCGGAGCTCCAGGCGCTCGCGGGGCGCGGCTTCGAGCAGCTCGCGCGTTCGCTCGAGCGCGCGCTCGGCGAGCTCGGCGGAGACGGCCTCGGCGAGGCCGAGGGGATCGCCGGCGGTGAGGAGGCCGAAGCGCAGGAGATCCTGCTGCCAATCGGTGTTGCCGTCAGGTCGGCCGAGCGGCCAGCGATCGGCGCGGAAGTCGACGTGGATCACCTCGCGCTCGGCGAAGGGACACTGCGTCGGGTCGAGGCGAGCGATGCGCGCGGAGAGCTCGATCGTCGGCAAGGCGTTGCCCGCGAGATCGAAGAGCTCGATCTCGAAGCGCACGCGACCGCGCGGCAGCTCGAGCGCGGAGGGGGGCTCGTAGCGCAACGCTTCGGCCGGCCCGGCGAGGAACGGCGGCAGAACGCTGCGCGCCGAACGACGCCGGCCTTCGAAGCTCACCGGGGCCAAGATGCGCACCGTGCAGAGTCCCGGGTGGAGGACTTCGTCGGAGCGCAAGGTGATGGAGAGCCCGCGGCTCGCGACGAGTGCTTCGCGCGCGACTTCGGGATCGAGGTCGAGCACGCGCGCCTCGGCGCGCGGTGCGGCGAGGTCCTCGACGCGCCCGGCTTCGAACGAAGCTTCGAAGCGCGCGAGCTCGTTGCCTTGGCGATCGAGCACGCTCTCGGCGACCAGCTCGTGCGCGGAGCCGAGCGTCCAGGTGCTGCGCGGCGTGATCACGAGCCAGCGCTCGGCGGCGAGATCGACGTCGTGCGGCACCACCGCGCCTCGGCTGCGCACGGCGAGGCGCAGGCGCTCGATCGCGCGTTCGTGCAGAGGCTCGTCGGCCTCGAGCAGGATCGCCGCGTTGGGTGCCGTGCTCGCGCCGTGCGCGGCGACGAGGCGCAGCGTGGGGGGCTGCGTGTCGAGGAGGCTCGCGGCAGGTAACGCCCGCGCGGAGAGCTCGCTCGGCGTAGGCGTGCTCGCGGCCTCGAGCGCCGAGGGGCTCACTTGCCGTCGCTCGGCCTTGCCGGACTCGTTCTGCCCGCAGGCGCCGAACATTCCCAAGGCCACTCCAGCTCCCACTGCCCAGCTGCGGCGGAGCCATTGCGCCCGGATGACGCTGCCCTCTACGTGCATGCGCTGCGATCTCCTCTGCGCTTCGATCGCTGCTATCGACGGCGATCGAGGAGTGCCTTGAAGGCGGCGCGGCGCGTAGCACCTCGGGAGAGGCTCAGAGGTCGAGCGTGATCTCGAGCTCGACGGCGCCGGCGTGCACGCCGTCGACGATCTGCTCGCGGGGCGGTGTGGTCGGCAGCAGGAAGAGCAACTTCAAGGGGCTCGACGAGCAGCCATCGAAGGCGAAGCGACCGTCCTTGTCGCTGCTCGCGAGCTGCGGAGGCGTGAGGTTCGCGCGGTCGCTGGTCTCCACGCAGGTGACGCGGATCCCCGCGATGGGCTGACCGGTGCGATCGACGAGCCGGCCGCTCAGCTTGGCGCCGCGCTGCAAGCGGAGCGAGCCGATCTCCTGGCCGGGGCGATAGGGCCCGAAGGCTTCGCGGCGGAGCGCGCCAGCGCCGCCGTAGACCAGCACGCGGAACTCCGCTTCGGGATCGAGGCCGGAGAGCTCGAAGCGCCCTTGCGCATCCGGCTGTCCTTGCGCGAGTTCGCGTTGCTTCGCATCGAGGGCCGCGATGCGCACGGAAGGCCAGGCCAGACCGGGCAGATCGGAGGCGTCGAGCGTGCCACGGAGCGCCGCTCCGGAGCGCAGGCGCAGCTCGTGGCCCGCGGTCCCCGCCGACACCTGCAGGCGCTCGCTGGCGCGCAAGGCGTCCGAGCTCGCATCTTTCGGCGGACTCGCCTCGAGCGTGCAGGGACCCTCTTCCAAACCCGCGACCTCGAAGCTCCCGTCCTCCCGCGCAGCGATGCTGAAGTTCGGTTGGCCTTCGCCGGTCACGAAGACGTTCGCGCCCGAGGCGGCGCCGCCGTCGGGCAGGCGCACGACGCCGCTCACCGTGAGGCCGCGTTCGAGCGCGATCTCCACGTCTTTCGCGGCGCGAGGATCCTCGAACACGCGCTTCCAGCGGCGGTATCCGCCGAGCTGCACTTCGAGCTCGCCCGGACCTTCCGCCAAGGCTCCGAAGCGGAACTCGCCCGCGGCGTCGCTGCGCGCGAACTCGGAGCGTCCGACGCGCTTGCCTTCCGGCGAGCGTTTGGACCAGGTCACGCGCGCCGCGGGGAGCGGCTCGCGGCGCTCGTCCAGGATGCGCCCTTGCAGCTCGATCGCGCGCGCGAGCTCGATCGCGAGCGGCGCGAACGCACCGTTCTCCGCCTGGATCGCGCTCTCGTAGCGCGCGAAGTCCTCCGCTTCGACCTGCACGCGCAAGCTCGCCGTACCGACGATGAGCTCGAAGGCACCCGCGGCGTCCGTTCTCCGCTCGATGCGTTGCTCCTTCGACGTGAGGAAGCGCAGGCGCGCCCCGGGCACGGGAGCTCCTCCACCGCTCACGGTGCCGCGCAGCACGAAGCGCGACGGCAAGGTCAGCACGAGGCCCTCGACCCGCGCACCGGCTTCGAGCATCTGTGACAGCGGCTCCGCTCCCTCCACGGCTCGCGCGGGCGCGATCCTCCACGTGGCCGGCGTCGGGAGTCCATCGAACGCGAAGCGGCCTTGCTCGTCGCTCAGCGTCTCGACGCGGCACCGGAATCCCCGGCGCTCCAAGGTCGCGACCAGCGCTTGCCGCGCCACGATCTCGCCTCCGGCGTCGCGTATCACACCCGCGATCCCTCCGGGCGCGGGCACCTTCAGCTCGATCGATTCCGGCGCCGTCTCCGCGCTGAGATCGATCCAGTCCCAAGGTGTTTCGCCTTCGCGACTCGCGAACATGCTGAGAGGAGCGATCTCCGCGTGGAGCGGCCGGAGCTGGGCTGTGGAGACGCTCACGTGCAGGCGTTCGCGCGGCAGTCGCTCGACCGAGAAGGAACCGCGGGCATCGGTGCGCGTGCGAGCGGCGATCTCGCCGCGCGGGTCCGACGCCGCGCGGAAGCAGAGCTCGGCGTCGACGAGCGGAGCGCCGCTGTTCGCATCGATCGCTCGCCCGCGCAGCGCGCGCACGGCGGCGAGCTCGACCTCGAGGCGGCAGGGTTCGTCCTCGCGCACTTCCTTGCCGCCGACGCTCTCGGGCGAAGGGGGCCAGCTCGTATGGCCCGGAGCGTGCAGGAACGCGAGCTGCATCCGGCCGAGCGGAGCGCGCTCGATGATGAGCGAGCCCTGCGCGTCGGTCGTGCCGTGCACCAGCCCTCCGCGGCGACCGCTGCCGAACAGGGCGAGGAACTGCGCGCCCGCGATCGGAGCGCGCTGCGCGTCGCGCACGCTGAGCTCCAGCCGACCGGTGCCGCCCGCCTCGAGCTCGAGGCGCGTATCGCTATAGAGCTGCAAGTCGTCGCGCAGCACTTGCATCGCGCTGTCGGCGGGGAAGGTGATGAGCGTGTAGCGACCGGGCGCGAGATCCGACACGCGCGCGATCCCTTCCTCGTCGGTCGTGAGGGCCGTGCTCTCGAGCCCGAGCATCACGTCCTCGAGGTTCCGCAGCGCCGCGAGATGCTGCCCCGCGAGCGCGCGACCCTCGCGGTCGCGGTAGACGACGGTGAGCGCGAGTCCGAGCTCGAAGCGCATCACGAGCTCCGCGGCTTCTTCTTCTGGAGGAGTCGCGTGCAAGCCGCCGCGCTCGATCTGCGCGCCGTCCTCGCGCCAAGCGCGCACGCGCAGCGTCGTCTCGGGCAGGTCGCGGAGCACGAAACGGCCGGCGGCGTCGGTTCGCGCCGTCGCGGCGCCACGGCGCGTCGCGGAGATCTGATCGAGGATCGCGCCGATGCTGCGCACCTCGGCATCGAGCGTCGCCGCGACCTCGACTCCCGCGAGCGGCTCGCCGGCGGAGCTCTCCACGCGACCCCGGAGGATCCAGCCGGCCGAGCGCCACGGCGCGGCGGCGGCATCGCGCTGCGTGCGCAGCAGCGGATGCGTCGGAGCGCTCCTCGCCGCCTCTGCGGGGTCCGTCGTCGCGGGAGCGAGCAGCGGAGCGGAGAGCCCGGCGTCGCCATCGGCGCGCGCGGAGCCGCTCTCCAGTTGCGCGTCGCGCGAGGCGCCGGTGTCGCCGGTGAGCCATAGGAGCGCGGCGAGCCCCGCGAGCGCGAGCACGCCGAAGAGGACGAGCAGGGACCGATTCATGAGGCGCGCTCCAGATCTTCGGCGCGGTGGATTTCGAGCGCGTGCGGCGGTGTCGGTTCGTGCTGCAGCGCGATGCGCAGCTCGACGCTCGCTTCGCGGCCCGCGCGCTGCAGCGCGCGGCGCGCCGCGGCGAGCGCGAGCTCGGGAGTGTTGTTCGTCTCCGAGAGATGCGCGAGGAAGACGAAGCGCAGGCGCTCGCCGGCGATGCGCTCCAGCAAGCGCTCGGCCTGCGCGTTCGAGAGATGCCCGTGCATCCCGGCGATGCGCTCCTTCAAGGGGCCCGGATACGGCCCCTTCCACAGCATCTGCTCGTCGTGGTTGAACTCGAGATACAGCGCGTCGCAGCCGGAGAGCTTCTCGATCACCAGCTCGTCGCTGCAACCCAGGTCGGTCGCGAAGCCGAAGCGGAGCTCCGGCGTGCTCACCACGAAGCCGACCGTCGGGATCGCGTCGTGGGAGACGCCGAAGGGCTCGACGCTGAGGCTGCCGATCTCGCGCGCCTCGCCGGGCGTGAAGCTGCGCACGTCGCCCACGCCGCGGTAGAGGCCGCGCTCGGAATGCGCGCGATGCAGGAACACCGGCGCGCCCGAGACCTTCGCCGCGCGCCGCAGTCCGCGCGCGTGATCGAGGTGCAGGTGCGAGAGGAAGATCGCGTTCAAGCGCTTCGGCTCGCGCTCGGCGGCGCGGGCTCGGGCGATGAGCTCGGGACCCGGCAAGCCGGCGTCGAAGAGCAGACGGGTCCCCTGATGCTCGATCCAGACGGCGTTGCCCTTGCTGCCGCTCGCGAGCGGTTGAACGATCACGCGGCCTCCCGGCCCTGAGTGGGAGGTCACTCTAGCCGAACCTCCGCCGACTCTCGATTCCCCGTGCGCGCCCTCGATGGCATGCTGCGCGTCGACGCCTACCTGGGGAACCGCCGTGAACCGCTCCGTCCTGCGCTTCGTAGATTCGCTGCTGCGCTGCGGCGTCGCGACGCTCTTCGGCTTGGATGCCTGGCGGCGGCTCTCGGAGCTGCTCGACCCGCGCTATCAGGTGCTCGCGCGCTATGCCGAGCTCTGGAGCCGGAAGGGCTTGCACGCCGAGTTGGCCGCGGCCATCCCGTGGACGCTCTTCGTCCTCGGGATCCTCGGCGCGCTCCTCTTGCTCTGGCCGCGCCGCGCGGGGGTCGGAGCGCTGCTCGTGCTGTTGGCCGCGGGGCTCGAATTGGCTTCGATCTGGGGCTTCTATTGGGAGCCGCGCCGCAAGCTCGGATTCTTCCTGGGAGCTGCCCTCGTCGCGGTCACGCAGGCGCTCCTGCGCCGCGAACGGACCGCGCCGCCACGCGGCGCGGTCCCGTTCCGGCTCTGAGCGCTCGTCGTCGAATCGACAAACGCTCCAACACCGTCAGGTGTTGGGCCAGCAAGCACCGCGGCTCCAACACCGTCAGGTGTTGGGCCAGCAGGCGTCCCCAACACCGTCAGGTGTTGGGCCAGCAGGCATGCACGACTGGGCTCAGAGCCGGACGACGATGTCGTTCGTGAGCCAGGCCTGGATGCCGCTCGCGGCGGCGTGCACGACGATCGCCTGCACGTAGATGTTGCCCGAGAGGTTCGCGGGCACCGGAGCGCTGAGACCGCTGCGACCGCTGGAGGCGTTCACGGGCGGCATCGAGAGCGGCGGGATGATGCCGGAGAACTGCACCGCGAGGTCGCCGAGGATGGTCGGCGCGAACGGCCCGACGAGCGGACCTCCGGGGATCAGCGCGGTGTCGATGAGCAGCAGCGCCGCCCAGGGAAAGGTCGGATCCGGGGGCACGTGCACGTCGATCACGGCAGTGCGGTTCGCCTGGCCGCGCGTCGCGCGTTCGTCATCGCCCGTCAGCATCGCGCACTCGAAGTCGAAGGCGTGATAGGTGGAGACGGCGTTGGCTTGGAACACGCGCCCGCCGATCACACCGCCGTTGTTCGACCAACCCGGGGAGTCGTCCAGGCGGAAGACCTTGCCCGTGCCATCGACCGCGGAGATCCAGTAAGTGTCACTGTCGCCGCTCGGCGCATTGGCGCTGAACGCCAAGGCCTGCAGCTCGCCGTCGCTGCCGACGATCGGGACCGGCGAGTGCGGCGTGCCGGTGAAGCCACCGGCGGTGACGGCCGCGGCATCGACGAGCACGCGCGAGTTCAACGCGAGTGCAAACGCCGGCGGGTTGCCCTGCGTGATGAGCAGGCGATCGGCGAAGATCGACTGACCGCCCGAGCCGCCGCCGACGTAGAGGAGATGCAGCTCGCCGCCGATGGTGGCGAGCGTTGGATCGATGAAGCCGCTCGGCGCGTTCGAGATCGCCTGGTGAGGCAGGAAGGGCTGGCCGAAGGCTGCGCGGTAGGTCGCGCGCACGAGGACGCCGTCGTCCCACACGGCGACGGTCGCGGGACCGAAGGTGGCGCTGTTCGAGCGGCCGCTGCTCGGGTTGTACATCAGCCCGAACTCGTACGCCGTCGTGTTGAACGCATCGACGTCCGTGAGCGAGGTGAAGGTGTCGGTGCCCACGTCATAGAGCCCGCACCAGATGTCGCCGCCACCCGCTTGCGGATTCGCGGGGTTGGCCGAGACGGTGAGCGTGGTGTGGTAGACGCCGGGCGGCAGCGCGGGATCGGCGACGAAGTTGAGCTGCTGGAGATTGCCCACGCCGAGCTGCGTGGGATGGAAGGTGCCGTTCGCGTTCACGTAGTCGCGGAGCAGTGGATCGTCGACCGCCGGAGGTCCGACGACGCCGGTCTGCGCCGCGAGAGGCGCGGCGAGGCAGAGCGTGCAGAGGAGACGATACGAAGAGAGATAGCGGGGCGCGCGAGTCTTCTCGAGCGACATGGGAACCTCCGAAGCATGGGGCATGTGCAAGCCGAGACGCGTGGAGGCGGGCAGCGCGCGCGTCGGCAGCTCGCGAGCCCCCGATGCTGCTCCCGAGCGCTCCAGAGGTCTAGGCATTGCTGCAAACTAATCTCCGGGCCGCGATCGGCGGCGCGGCGGCGGCACCGGATCGAAGCCGCCGCGCGCGAAGGGCTGACAGCGCAGCAAGCGCCGCAGCGCGTACCAGAGCCCGCGCAGCGGACCGTGCGTCTGCAGCGCCTCGACGGCGTAGTGCGAGCACGTCGGATGGAATCGGCAGGTGGGTCCCTTCAGCGGGCTCAGCACGCGCTGGTAGAAGCGCACGAGAGCGATCAGCGCGCGCGTGATCACCGCCGCGCTCTGCCCGGAGGCGGTCCCGGCTTCGCGCGCCGCGCGCGCACGGCCGCGCCGAGGAAGTCCTTCGCGAGCCGCGCGAACGCGAGCGCTCCTTCGCGCTTCAGCGCCACCGCGACCCAATCCCAGCCCGGATCGCTGCCCTCGAGCTCGGCGCGGCGCACGCGGAAGACCTCGCGGATGCGGCGTCGCCAGCGATTGCGCACCACCGCGCGCTTGTCGAAGCGCCGGCCGCAGACGCACGCCAAGCGCGCATGGCCGAGCTCGTTCGGCAAGCCGATCAAGAGCACGCGCTCGCCGGCGGCGCGCTGTCCGCGATTCAATACCTCGCGGATCCGATCGCTTGAGCGCAGGCGCAGCTCGGGCGGGAGACGGAGGTCCGGCGGCGTCTCCGGAGCGGGCGTGGTGGGCGGTTCGGCGTCGCGTTGCAAGGGGCGGAGTCCATCGCTACGATCCGCCGCATTCTGCTCCCGCACGAGCGAGCGAACCAGGAGAACGATGGACGCGGCCCTCGCGCAGTGGATCGATGGCGCGCGACATGGAGCGGGGCGCGCCGGCACGCTCGAGCATCTCTCCCTCGCGAACCCCGCGGCGCCGAAGCTCGTCGTGCCCTGTGCGGGGGAGCAAGAATGGCAGCTCGCCTTGGACGCGGCGGAGCGCTGTTTGCGCGCGCTGGCGTTCGCGCCCCCCTCGATCCAAGCCCCGTCGTTCGCGCGGCTCGAAGAAGCGCTCCACGCGCGGGATGCGCGCTTCGTCGAGGCGCTCGTCTGCGATCTCGGCTGGACCGTCTCCGAAGCCGAGCGCGAGGTCGATGCGGCGCTCCTCGAGTTCTCGGCGTCCCTCCGCGGGAACACGCCGGACCTCCCGAGCGCGCGGCCGCTCGAAGGCAAGCGCCCTGGCCTCCTCATCGCGGCGCCGCCCGCCGAGGCTCCGCTCGCGCCGCTCCTGCGCGCGCTCGGAGCTTCGCTCTGGTGCGGCAATTCCCTCCTCGTCGCCGCGACGCCGAGCGCGCCGCGCTGCGCCGCGCTGCTCGTCGACGCGCTCGAGCAGAGCGAGCTCCACGCGGGCGGCGTGCAAGTGCTCTACGGACGCCGCACCGCGCTCGCCGCCATCCTCGCGGCCCGCGCGTCGCGCGCCGTGCTCGAGACCTGGGCCCGCGTCTCGCCCTCGGACGGCGAGGCGCGGGGGCTCGAGGCGCTGGTTCCCGATGCGCGGCTCCTCGGCGAAGACCGTTCGGCGACGGCGGCGGCCTTCGGCCCCACCTGCGAGCCCGCGCGCGACGCGGCGCGCTACGTCGAAGAGCTGCTCGCGCGCGGCGGCAGCGGCGCGGAAGCGCCGAGAGCGCTCTTCGTGCATGACGATCGCGCTTCGGAGTTCGCCGATGCGCTGGTCGAGGAGCTGCAGGCCGCACGTGCTTCGACGACGCGGGCTCCGTTGGTCGAAGACGGCGCGGTGCGCGGCGCCGAGCTCTTCGTGCGGCGCGCGCTCGAGGAAGGTGTGGCCATCCCGATCGGCGGACAAGCGGAAGCGCGCGGCGAGCGGCGCGGCGCGGTTTGGTTCGAGCCCACCTTGCTCGTCAACGTCGCGCGCACGTCGAAGACGGCGCGCGCGCGCGTCGGCGCGCCGATCGCCGTGCTCTGTCGCTATGCATCTCCCAGCGATCTGCTCGCGCGCCTCGAGCAAGCGCGGCAAGCGCAGGTGTGGATCGGCCCCGATCTGCTCTTCGAGCTCGCCGCTCTCGGGCTCCGCGAGCTCGCGCCGTTCGAACGCGGCTTCGGCGCGCCCGAGCTCCGCGAGGGAGAAGCGCTGTGCGTGATCGGAGCGCGGGATCGCGGCCGGGAGCTTTGAGAGGCTGAGCAGATATCGAGGAGACAGCTTCTGCGATGCGTACTGGCGCAGCGCCTGACGGCGCTGAAGCGATGTTCCTATGCGGACGAAGCGCGCTCGGCCGCGAGCCGCGCGATCCAGCCCGCGGCTCGTCGCGACGCTTCTCCGTCGAGGCGCTGACGCAGGGCCGCGAGGCGCGCGCGCTGCGCGGCGAGCTCGCGGCCGTCGTCGGCGAGCCACGCGCGCGCGAGCTCCAGCGCGCGCTCTTCGTCGCGCGCCGTGGCGAGGATGAACTCTGGGACGATGCCGGGCTCGAAGAGGTTCGCCTGCGCGATCGCGGGGGCGATCAGCAGATGGCGCCGCAGCCAGCGTTCGCGGCGCGACGCGAGCCGGTAGAGCACGAGAGCGGGCACCCCGGCCAAAGCGACATCGAAGCTGCCCGTGCCGCTCTTCACGAGCGCGAGGTCGACATCGCGCAGGGTCTCGCGGAGATCGCCGAGGCGCAGCGCGAGCTCGAGCTCGGGCGCGTGCTCGCGGCGCAAGCGCTCGATCGTCTCGCGATGTCGCGCGCTGCTCTGCAGCACGCAGAGCTCGAGCGCGGGGTGCTCGCGCACGAGCTCGCGCGCGAGGGCGAGGAACGCAGGGAGCTGCGTGCGGATGTCGGAGCCGCGCGAGCCGGGGAGGAGCGCGAGTCGGCGCGGCGGAGGAACCGGGCGCGCGAGCGGCGCGACCGAGCCCCAGTGCTCGACGCGCGGATGGCCCACGTAGCGCGCGTCGATGCCGTGCGCCGCGAACCACGCCGGTTCGAAGGGGAAGATCGCGGCGATGCGATCGACGGCGCGGCGGATGCGGCCGATGCGCCAAGGCGCCCAGCCCCAGACCTGCGGGCAGACGTAGTAGAAGACCGGGATGCCCGCGCGCTTCGCGAGGCGCGCCAGCACCAAGTGATACGCCGGCGCATCGACGAACGCGACGAGCGCGGGACGTTCGCGCTCGAGGCAGCGCGCGAAGAGCCCGACTTCGCGCAGGATCGCGGGCAAGAGCTTCAGCACGCCGCTCAAGCCCATCGCCGCGCGCGAGGTCGTGTCCACGCGCAGCTCGACGCCGGCCGCGGCGAGCTCGGGGCCACCGAAGCCGTAGATGCGCGCGCTCGGAGCGAGTCGACGCAGCTCGCGCGCGAGCTCGGCGGCGTGGTGGTCGCCGGAGGGCTCCGCGGCGCTGAGGAAGAGGGGCCGATCTGCGAGTGCGGCGCGCGCCGCCGCGTCGAGCTCGGGCTCGAGGGGGCGAACGCCGCGGGCCGCGTTCACGGCGTCGCGCGTGGAGCGGCGCCAGCGCGATTGAAAGGGGAGATAGAGCAGCGCACGCAGCGGGACCGCGAGCGCGCGAAGGACCTCACGCGCGAGGGCGCCGGCGACGATCGCGCGATGGCGGAGCGAGAGCGGCTCGGGATCGGAGGGCTCCGCGCCAAGGCGTTCTTGCACGCTCAACGCTCGCGCGCGTTCTTGGCGCAGCGGAAGCCGAGGTCCGAGCGCTGCGTGCCGCGCGCCGGCTGCGGCCAGCGATAGCGCGTCGAGAGCGATTCGCGCGGATCCTCGCTCAGGAAGGAGCCGCCGCGCACGATCACGTTGCGCACCTGGCCTTCGCCCGGAGGCTTCCGCAGCACCTCGCCGGTCGGCAGCGAAGCGGTCCATTCCGAGACGTTCCCGGCGAGGTCGAAGGCGCCGAAGCCGGAGACGTCGCCGCCGAACGCACCGACGCGCGCGCTGAGGCCGCGGAGCTGATCGAGCGAGTTCGTGCGGCCCGGTTCGTAGGCCTCGCCCCAGGGATACTCGTGGGCGAGAGGGCCGGCCGCCGCGACCTCCCACTCTTCCTCGGTCGGCAAGCGCGCGTCGCGCCACTCCGCGTACGCCATCGCCGCGACGAGGTCGACGCCCGTCACCGGATGATCGTCGCTCCCCTCCGGCAACTTCGGGAGCTGCCCTTCTTCGTCGAAGGTCCACGTCGAGGGGTAGAAGGGCTCGGCCTTCCGCCGCGGCAGCGAGCCCAAGAACTCTCGATACTGCGCGTTCGTGACCTCGAAGCGATCGAGATAGAAGCTCTTCACTTCGACCGTGCGAGCGGCCGCGGCGACCCCGGTGGTCCAGCCCTTCGCGGGGCCGAGCGTATAGCTGCCGCCCGGAATCAGCACCATCCCGTCGGGGACCTGGCGCGCCGCTGGATGCGTCGCCACCGGGCGGATCTCGGCGAGCAGCGCCTTCCGCGCCGCGAGGCGCTCTTCTCGCGCGGCGGCGTAGGTCTTCGCCGCGGCGGCGAGCGCGGCGAGGCCGCCATTCCAGGCGTCGATCCACGCGCCTTCCGCGGGATAGAGCTTCTCGAGCGCGGTTTCGCCGGCGCGCTCCGGCGCGAGCGGCGGATTCTGGCGCTGGCCGGAGAGGAGCGCTTGGGCCAGGCGCGGCGCGAGGTCGGCGGCGGCGCGCGCGCCGATCCCGATCGCGGCGAGCGCCTCGGCCGCGGCGCGCTCGAGCGCGCTGCGTTCGTTCCCCGCGCTCGTGGCGGCGCTCGCGAGCGCCGCGCCGAGGGCGCGCAGCTCGTCCGCGCGCGTCGGAGGGCGCAGGCGCTGCCAGAGGGCCTGGTGCTCGTTATGTGAGCGCCAGAGCTCGAGGCGCGCGGCATTCTCGCGTTCGGTCGCGGAGGCGAAGCGCGCTTGGGCCGCGTCGCGTTCGGAGTCCTCCTGGGCGCGGCACGGCAGCGCCGCACCGAGCAGCGCGAGGAGGAGAACGAGCCCGCGGCAGCGGGAACGCTGGAGCTCGATGCGGAAGAGGCTGCAGGGCATCGGTGCGGCTTGGTTCATGGCGCCGGCGCAGGATAGCGCGAGGGGCGCTCGCGTCGTAGAGCGAGCTCGCGCGCGCTCGTGTGCGTCCCCTCTAGCGACGGAAGGCCTCGAGGTCACCCGCTGCGCGCTGTGAGCCGGGCCGGCGCCGTGGTACATCTCGCCGCGATGGAATCGGTGGTCGAGCTGTCGAGCGCGCTCGAGGACGAGCGCGACCGGGGCGCGCTCAGCGCCTCGCTCCACCTGCCCTACGCAGCAGTGCCGGGGCTCGATCTTAAGTTCCGCGCCGAACGCCTGCAGCGCGCGTTCGCTTCCGCGCGCTCCCGCGGCGGACGCGCGCTGGCGCTCCGCGCGGCCGATGGCGCGCTGCTCGGGCTCTTGCTGCTCGAGCCGCTGCCGCACGAGACGCGGCACTTCGCGCGCCGCTGCGCGCGGATCAGCTATTGCGATGCCTTCGGCGACAGCGACGACGAGCGTGCGCGGCGCGCCGCCGCGCTGCTTGCGAGCGCAGTTAAGATCGCCGAGCAGGAGGAGCTCGAGGTGCTCTGGACGCAGCTCCGCGCGATCGACTACGCGCTGCAGCGCGCGCTCTCCGGCGCGGGCTTCCGCTGCGTCGATGCGCTCGTCGATTGGGTGGCGCGCGCGGACGCACTCGCGCTCGGCGCGGCCGATGCGCCGAACCTCGAGCACGGAGCCCGCGCCTCGCTCGCGGTCGCTTGCGGCGCGCTGGCCGCGGAGGAGATGCGCTTCAACCGCTTTCGCGCGGAGCCCCGCTTCGAGCGCGAACGGGTCGATGGGCTCTATCGCGAGCTCGGCGAGCGCTGCGCGCGCGGCGAGATCGGGGCGCACTTCCTCTGTGCGCGCGACGCGGCGGGGGAGCTGCTCGGCTTCGCGGCGCTCGACTGGTCGGCGCGCCGCAGCGAAGGCGCGCCCTGCGACATGGCGGCGTTCCGCTTCCTCGTGCGCCGCAGCGGCGCGCCGCGCGGCACGGGCACGGCGCTGCTCGACGCGGGCTGTCGCTGGCTGCGCGAACGAGGCGCCGAGCTCCTGCTCGCCCAGACCGTGCTCCAGAACGCCGGCATGTTCCGCAGCGCGCTGCGCCTCGGCTTTCGCGTCGAGGACTCGCTCTACGACTTCTTCCGTTGGCGTTCGGCGTGAACGCGCCGCTCGAGCTCAGCGTGGTGATCCCGGTCTATCGCAGCGCGGAGACGCTGCGCGAGCTCGTGGAGCGCCTCACGCGCGCGCTCGAAGCGGCGCTCGGAGCGGAGCGGAGCGAGCTCGTCTTCGCGGTGGATGCGTCGCCCGACGACAGCTTGGAGCGCCTGCTCGAGCTCCGGCGCTCCGCGCGCGGCGGTCCCGCGCTGCGCGTGCTCGTCGGCGCGCGCAACGTCGGTCAGCACGCGGCCCTGCGCGCGGCCTTTCGAGCCGCTCGGGGACGCGCCCTGCTCGTGATGGATGCGGACCTCCAATACGCGCCGGAGGATCTCCCGCGCTTCCTCGCGGCGTGGCAGCGCGGTGCGGACTTGGTCGCCGGCGTGCGCCGCGCGCGCGCGGACTCCTATCTCGGTCGCGTGCTGCCGTCGGCGCTCTTCAACGCGTTCGCGCGCTGGTGGAGCGGTGTCGCGTTGCGCGACTTCGGCTGCGGCTTCTGCTTGCTCGATGCGCGGCTCGTGCCGGAGCTCGAGCGCGCGGGGGCGAGGCGCCGCTTCCTGAAGCCGCTGCTCGGAGCGTTGGCGCGAACGCCGGTCGAGCTCGAGGTCGAGAGCGCTCCGCGAGCGACGCCGTCGGCGTACGGATTCGCGAAGCTCGCGCGTCTCGCCGGCGCCTTCGCCGTGGGCTGGTCGCCGAGGCCGTTCGTCTGGCTCGGAGTGCTCGGAGCGATCAGCCTCGCGTGCGCGCTGCTCGAGATCGGCGCGGCCGACGTTCCCTGCGGAAGCATCGGTCTCGCCTTGCTCGGGAGCAGCGCAGCGCTCCTCGCCGCGCATCGCGCGCTGCAGCGCGAGCCGGAGGCGGGCCTCTGGGAAGAGCTCGACGCACCGTGAAGCTCGCGCGCGAGAAGCTGCTCTTTTTCCTCGCCGCCGCGCTCCTCGGGCTCGTCGGCCTGTGGAAGCCCGTGCACATGGATGACGCCGCGTTCGTGCGCGTCGCGCAGCAGATGCGTGTCGCACCCGGCGATCCGTACGGCTTCACGTGGAGCTATCTCGGCGAGCCCACGTCCGCGGTCGTGGGGCTGCCGCATCCGCCGCTCTGGCCCGGCGCGCTCGCCTTCGCGCTCGAGCTCGGCGGCGAGAACTCCTTCGCGCTGCACCTACCGAGCATCCTCGCGGTGCTGTTGCTCGCCCTCGGTCTCTGGCGCTGGTTCCCGCAACCGAGCGAACGACGCCTGCGCTGGGCGATCCTCACTTCGCCCGTGCTCGTCGTCCTCGCGCAGAGCTTGATGAGCGACGTGCCGGCGCTGGCCCTCGGAGTGCTGGGGCTCGGCAGCTTCGCGCGCGCCGAGCGCGAGCGGAGCTTCCGCGGCGCGCTCGGCGCGGGATGCTGGCTCGCGTGCGCGGGACTCACGCGCTACGCGGCGCTGGCGTTCGCGGTGTTCCCGCTCGCGCAGCTCGTGCGACCGGGTGCTGCTCCGCGTGCGGCGGGACAGCGCTCGCGCGCGCTCGCGGCGGGGGCCTTGCCGATCGCGAGCGCGCTGCTCTTCCAAGCGTGGTTTGCGGCGCGCTACGGCGCGTCGCACTTCGAGCTGCTCGCGAGCTACGTGCGCTTCGAGGATCTGCGCGCGCCGGAGCTCCGCGTGATCGCGTTCCTCCCAGCGCTCGCGGTCGCCCTGCCCGCTTCGATCGCGGTGCTCGGCGCTCCCCTTGGTCGACGCGCGGCGGGAGCGGCCCTGCTCGTCGGCGCGCTGCTCGGCGCTTGCGGCGCGTGGCGTTCGAGCGCGGTGCACGGGATCGCGTACGACGTCCCGCATCTCGCGCTGCTCTGCGCATTGGCCGCCGTGGGAACGGCGCTGCCGATCGCGGCGTTCCGCGCGCGGCGGAACTTCGCCGAGCGCGCGCTGCTCGGCGCGGCGCTCCTCGCGCTGCTCGCGGCCGCTCCGGCGGGGGCCGCGCGCTACGCGCTGCCGCTGGCGCTGCTCTGCGCGGTGGCGCTTCGCGCGGAGCTCGCGAGGCTGCGTCCAGCGTTCTGGCGCGCCGCGCTCGCGCTGCAGATCGCGCTCGCCGCCGGGCTCGCGCTGGCGGATCTTCGCGCCGCTCGCTCGGCGCGCGCGTGCTATCGCGCGGCGGCGGCGCTCGCCGAACATCGCGGCGGGCGGCTCTGGGTGCGCGGGGAGCTCGGGCTGCGCTACGAGCTCGCGCGCGCCGGCGCTCACTATCTCGACGCGCACGAGCGCGGCGTGCAGGAAGGCGATCTCCTCGTGCGCTCCGAGCGCGCGACGCCTGCCGACGCGCGCTTCGCTCCGCGCGTCGAGGCCGCGCTGCCGGTCGCGGCGGAAGCGCTTTTCGAAGCCGACGACAGCTTTCCGCTGCGGCTGCACCAGCCGTACGCGGGCGCGGGCTTCTATGGTCATCGCGCCGGGCTGCTGCCGTTCGCGTTCGCGCGCGTGCCGCACGAGCTCGTCCAGGTGCACGTCCTCAGGGCGACGCCGGATCTCTTCGACTTGGAAAGCGCGGAGTACCTGGGTACCGCGGAGAACGCGCGGCTCGCCGAGGACTTCGCGCGCTACGCGCGGATCCGCCCCGCCGCTCCGCGCGCCGAGCTCGAGCTCGAGAGCTCGCTGCACCTCGTCGCGCGCCGCGCGAGCGGCGGCGAGATGCGCCTGCGCTTCGCCCTCCAGCTCGCGGAGCGCGCGCAGCGCTTGAGTGGGCGCTGGGCCGAGCCCGCCCGTCTGCACGAAGACGCGGTGCCGGGGAGCTCCACCGAGCTGCGGATCGTCGCGCGAGCGCGCGACGGCGAGGCGGCCTCGGTGGAGCTCCTCGATCGCTCGTCCGCTCGCGGGGACGCCACGCAGCGGCGCTGGCGCACCCTCGAGCTCGATCTCGCGGTGCTGCGCGGTCGCGCGATCGACTTGGAGATCGCGTGTCGCGTGCCGGCCGACGAAGCGGCGCCGGACGCCGTGGCCTACGCGATCCTCGCGGCGTTGGAGCTCGTCGCAGGACCTTGACGGAGCGCTCGCTTGCGGAGGAGCGCATTCGCTCACTACGATCCGCGGCCCGCGCACTGCGCGCGCCCTCCTCTGCCGGAACTCCCGATGCGCCGCTCCTCTTTCGTCTCGCGTTCGCTCACCGTCCTCGCGCGCGGCAGTGCGGCACTCGCGCTGCTCCTCGCGCCGAGCTGCATCTACACGAACGTAGTGACGACGCTCGACGAGGACGTCGATGCGACGCCGGTTGCGACGAAGCGCGGCGAGTCGACGGCGCGCTCCTTCCTCTGGCTCGTGGCGTTGGGGGATGCGGGGCTGCAAGCCGCGGCGCAGAACGGCGGCTTGACCAAGATGCACAGCGCGGACGTGCAATACGTGAGCGTGCTCTTCGGCCTCTACTTCTCGCGCACGACGATCGTCTACGGCGAATGAGGCGCGCGCTCGGGCTTCCCGCGGCGGCGCTGGCCCTCGCGCTGACCTTGCTCGGCTCCGGCTGCACGATGCCGATCGGCCTCGTCTTCACCGATGTCGTCGAGC
>JAEUHW010000363.1 GCA_016793245.1 Planctomycetota bacterium | reverse complement strand
GATAGAACTCCTCCGCGCGCACGAGCTCCCCGCGCGCCTTCGCGAGCACCGCGAGGGAACCCAGCGCGCGCACCGAGTCCGCCGTCGCGTCATCGCGCGAGCTCAGGGCCTCGGTCGCGGTCTCCAGGAGCGCGCCGGCTCGCTCGAGCTCGCCGCGCTGCAGCAACGCCCAGCCGAGATCGAGCTGCAAGGCGAGCGCGCGTGTCGAGCTCGCGCCGTCTCCAGTGCGCGCGCTCTCGAGCGCCGGCTCGAGCGCCGCGGACGCTTCGGTCCAGAGGCCCAGGCCGAGGTAGCTCCGACCGATCGTCTCGAGCAACGCCGCGCGCGTGCGTTCGTCCTTCACCGCACCGGAGGCGAGCGTGCGCGTGCCCTTCTCGAGCACGTCCTCCAGGCGCTGACGCACGCCGCTGATCAGCGGGTTCCCGCTGACGAGCATGTCGCGCACGAAGCCGTTGAAGGCCTCCGCGCGCTCGCGCTCCGCGGTCTCCGCGATCAGGGCGCGTTCCGCACGGAGATACGCGCGCCAGCTGAACGCGAGACCGCCGGAGAGGCTGAAGAGGACTGCCAGCGCTGCGCCGACCGCCACACGATGGCGGCGCACGAAGCGTCGCAAGTGATAGATGCGGCTCGGCGGACCCGCGAGCACAGGCTCGCCGCGCAACGCACGGGCGAGCTCCGCGCCGAGCTCGGCGGCCGAGGCGTAGCGACGCTCGGGCTCTCGGCTCGTCGCGCGCGCGATGATCCAATCCAGGTCGGGCTCGAGCTGCGCGACGCGACCGGCGAGGCGCGGGAGCTCGCGCTCGCGCAGGCGCTGTACGAGCTCGGCCAAGCCCTCGGTCGTAGGTTCCTCCAGCGGTGGCGCCTCGCCGCTGAGGAGCTCGTGCAGCAGCGCTCCGAGCGCGAAGACATCGGTGCGCGTATCGATCTCGTGCGGAGCACCTCCGAGCTGCTCGGGGGCCATGTAGCGCAGCGTGCCGACGATCTCGCCCGCGGCGGTGAGCTCGTCCGCGGAGCCGAGGCGTCGCGAGTCCGCGACGCGCGCAACGCCGAAGTCGATCACCTTCACGTGCCCGGCGCTATCGACCAGCACGTTGCGGGGCTTCAGGTCGCGATGAACGATGCCGCGCTCGTGCGCATGTTGCACGGCGTCGCACGCTTGCAGGAAGAGGCGCAAGCGCTCGCGGAGATCGAGCCCGCGCTCGGCGGCGAAGCGCGTCAGCGGCAGCGCGCCCTCGATGAGCTCCATCGCGAAGAAGGGGATCTCCGCGTCGCCGTGTCGCGCGACGCCGGCTTCGTAGATCTGGGCGACGTTGGGATGACGAAGACGCGCCAGCGCTTCCGCCTCGACCTCGAAGCGGCGGCGCAGGCTCTGGGAGACGAGTGAGCCACGCACGATCTTGAGCGCGACGCGTCGGTCGAGGCTCTCCTGGTGCGCGAGGAACACCGTGCCCATGCCGCCGCTCCCGAGCACACCTTCCAGGCGATAGCCCCCGAGCAGCGCGCCGACATGGAGCTCCTGCGTCTCCAGCGGTATGGCCTTCGAGCTCGAGAGGCGCAGGGGCTCCGGAGCTTCGAAGCGCGCGGTCTCGCGAGCATCTGCTGCCAGCAAGGCGAGCACCTCGAGGCGCACGTGCTCCGCCGCGGCGTTCTCTCGGACGAAGCGCTCGCGCTCCGCCGGGGTCCGCTCGCGAGCTTCCGCGAACAGCGCGGCGATCTGCTCCCAGCTCGTCGGTTCGCTCACGAGCGCTCTCCGTGAGAACCGCGCGAGAGCTCGCGCTGCAAGAACGCGCGCGCGAGCGCCCAGCGCCGATCGACCTCGCGCGTGCTGATGCTCATCGCCTCGGCGATGTCCTCGTGCGTCGAGCCGGCGAAGAAGCGCATCTCGACGAGGCGCACGAGCTCTGGATCGCGCTGGGCCAACTGCTCCAGCAGGGCGTCCATGGTCAGCACGTCGATGCTGGAGCTTGCATAGCTGGCGAGCACTTCGTCGAGCGGCACGCGCTCGCGTTCGCCTCCGCGTTTGTCCGCCGCGCGCGCGCGCGCGTGCTCGATCAGGATGCGTCGCATGGCACGCGCGGCCGAGCGCAGGAAGTGGCCCCGATCGCTGACCGCGAGGCCATCCTCACGCACGAGGCGGAGGTAGGCCTCGTGCACCAGGGCGGTGGGCTGCAGCGTGTGGTCGTCGCGTTCCCCGCGCATGGCGCGCACAGCCATGGCGCGGAGCTGCTCGTAGACGCGCGCGAGCAGCTCGCCTTCGGCGCTGGAATCCCCGCGGCGAAGGCGGGCGAGAAGATTCTCGGTGCGATCGTCGCTCATGGAGCGCGAGGCGGGGCGCGAACTCGAGTAGGGGAGAGAGGCGGACGCGCCCGGGGGGAGCGCTCACCCTGCTGCGTCGGACTATACCCCGTGCTTGTGCGCCGTGGCGCTGCGGGCTTGGCCAGGGAATCGGAATTCGAGAATTCTGTGCGGAGGCCGCGCTCCGTTCGCGCCTCGCCAGGAACGCTCTGGACCTCGATCCCGGGCCTTCCTCCTTCGATCTCGTCTGTCCATCGCGAGCTAGCTCATGTCGCGCTCCCGCTCCCTTCGTCCCGGGCTCTGTCGCGCGTGGATCGCGCGCGCCATCGCGGCCCTCTCACTCGCCGCTGCCTCGCAGGCCCAAGGGCAGCCCTATCTCGTGCGCGACCTCGACACCGGCGTCGCCTACGAGGCTGCGTACGGCGCCGCGACCGAAGCGCTTACCGTGGGATCGATCACCTTCGCGGTGTTCACGCAGCCCGAGCAGGGGCGCGAGCT
>JAEUHW010000358.1 GCA_016793245.1 Planctomycetota bacterium | reverse complement strand
GAAGCTCGAGCGCCCTTCATCGGATCAGCCCTGCACGCGGCGCAGCTTGTTCACGCGGCCGAGGAAGTTCCAATCCATCACGTAGAGGTCGCCGTGCTGGTCCCAATGCGCGCCGTGCGGAGAGAGGAAGATCCCCGGCTGCCACTTCTCCGCGGGGACGCCGTTCTGCGCGCGGAGCCCTTCCTCGGGCTGCTCGCCGAGGTGCGCCACGAGCAGGTTCCAACGGTCGAGGATCGTGATGCGGCCGGTCAGGTCGGCGACGACCAGATCGCCGTTCAGCTCATGCGCGTTGCACGGACGACGCAGCTCTTCCTTCCGCACCTCGAGCAGCTCGCCGTCCAGCGAGAAGATCTGCAGGCGGTGGTTCTCGCGGTCGCAGACGATGAGGCGCGGCACAGCACCGCGCGTGTCGATCCAGAGCCCGTGCGGCGTCTGCATCTTGCCGGGCTCGCCGCCGCGGCCGCCGAAGGAGCCCAGGTACTCGCCCTTCGCGTCATAGCGATGCACGTAGGAGAGGCCGTAGCCGTCGGCGACGAAGATGCGACCGTCGGGTGCCACCGCGATGCTGGTCGGGCGGAACTGCCCTTGCTCCTTGTAGAGCCCCGAGCTCTGCGGCCAACCCTTCACCCACACGACCTCGCCGCTGAGCGTCGCCTTCAGGAACTCGCTGCGCCCGATGTGGCTGAGGTAGAGGAACTCACCGTCGGCCTCCTTCCGCAGCACCATGCCGTGCAAGCCGCCGGCCCAGTCCTTGCCCCACGAGCCGACGTAGCTGCCGTCGCGCTCGAACACCATCACCGCGTTCGCCGTGTCGGTGTTCACGTACACGCGATCCTTGGAGTCGGTCGCGATCGTGCCGTGCGTGTTCCCGAAGGAGAGACCCGCGGGCAGCTTCGCCCACCCTTCGACCCACTCGTAGCGATGCCGACCGCTGCCGAGGATCACGGGGTCCTTCCCGCGCGAGCGGGAGCCGGAGACGGCGTGAGCGGAGTTCGCGAGACCACCCGCCGCCCCGAGGGAAGCGGCGCCGGCGGCGCCGAGGCTGGCGAGGAACGAGCGACGGGAGAACGGGGCGGGCGGAACGGAGCTGCTCATCGAGGGCGACCTCGGGAAACGCGAGGGGGGAACGTGGGACGCTCCGCTCTGCGGCGGAGGGGCGCGCGAGAGTAGAGCGCGGCTCTGCCGATGTCGATGGCGAGACGCTCTTGCGGCGCCTCGGCTCAACCCCTGACTAACAGCACCCCGATCTGCACGAGCTGCTCCAGCAGCGACAGCGAAGCGATCACCAGCACCACGCGGCGCACCGTGGCCGAGCCCTTGGAGACGCTCCACTTGCTCGCGAGGAAGCTGCCCGTCGCGGTGCCGATGAGCAGGCACGCCGCGGGCCCCCACGCGATGACCGGGGCCTGATTCGCGAGCACGTGCGGCGCCAGCACGAAGCCGATCAAGCTCGCGATCGAGGCGCTGATCACGATCACGCTCTTCGCCGCGTTCACCTGCACGAGGTCGCGGTGGTAGGTCGCGACGAGCACGAGTGCCGCGACGAAGCCGGTGCCGACCTGCGCGAAGCCCATGTGCAGGCCGATCAACACGCAGCCGAGCGGCCCGAGGATCGACGAGCGCCGCGGGACCGCGTTCGGTCCCTTGCCGCGGAGCTGCTGCACGAGGAGCAGGAGCAGCGCCGCCGCCAGGTAGATGCGGAATGCGAGGTCGTTCGCGCGGAGCGCCAGCAGGTTCCCGACGAGGGCGCCGGGGATCGCGTAGAGCGCGAGGATCCACACCTCGCGCGTCGGCCGAATGCCCGCGCGCACGAAGCCGAGCCAGGCGAAGAGGCCGACGCCGATCGCGCCGAGGCGCGAGCTCGGGTTCGCGACCGCGAGCGGCAGGCCGCAGGCGTATTGGAACGCCCAGAGCGCGAAGATGCCGGCGCCGCCGGCGACGTTGTTGATGGCACCCATCGCGACGCCGGCGGCGATGGTGATCGGGATGGCGAGGAGGTCCACGGGTCGGGCGCCGCGGTGGGATGGAACCCTCGACGCGCGCGCAGCGTAGCCCGGCTACGAGGTGGAAGCCAGCGCGCTCAGGCCTCGAGCTCGAGCCGCACGAGCTTCCCCTTCCGCTTCACGATGTTCTTGTAGTCCCACTGGATGGTCTTCGACTTCTTCAGCCAACGCCGCAGCGCCTTCGCGTCGATCTCCCCCGCCGCGTTGTAGAACGTCGACGCGTCCTTGAACTTCGCGCCGCGCACCTCGAGCCCATCCTCGTCGAAGTCCGCACCGCTCCAGAACATGAGCCGAATGCCCGGCTTCTGCTTGCTGTAGCCCACGATCGGATTGCCGTCGAGGAACCACACGGGATGCCGGTGCCAGATCTTGCTCTCCGCGCCGGCGAGCCCGCGATCGATCTCGCGCGCGAGCTTGTCGCAGATCTCCCGATCGTGCGGTTCCTGCGCGGCGTTGTACTTCGCGATCTCGACGTCCATGCCTGGTCTCCGTTGCGGACTCGATCCCGATTCCGAGGCGGAGGCGGTCTCGGTCGCGTCGAGGCATCATGGTAGCGAAGTCCCCCGCGGAAGCGCTCCACATCCTTCGACCGCTTCTCCTGCGCCCGCGGGAGTCGATGCCGCTGGGAGTGCTGCGGGGGCCCCCTCCTGGCGCGCCCCCACCTCGCGACGCTCTCCGCTCTCGAACGGCAGGACCTCACCTCCATGAACCGCGCCGCGATCCCCCTCGGTCTGCTCGCCTTCCTCCTCGGCTCCTGCGCATCGACGCCGCGGACGCCGACGGCGCCGGCTCCCGCTCGTCCCCACATCCTGATGATCGTGGCCGACGACCTCGGTTGGGGCGACGTGGGCTTCCACGGCAGCGAGATCGGGACACCGCATCTCGACGCGCTCGCCGCACGCGGCGTGCGCTTGGAGCAGTTCTACGTGCAGCCCGTGTGCTCGCCGACGCGCGCGGCGCTGCTCACCGGTCGCTATCCGCTGCGGCTCGGGCTCCAGTGCGGCGTCGTCCGGCCGTGGTCGACGCATGGCCTGCCGCTCGACGAGCGCACGCTCGCGAACGCGCTCTCCGAGGCCGGCTACGCGACGGCGCTCTGCGGCAAGTGGCATCTCGGGCATGCGCGCCCCGAGTATCTGCCGACGCGGCGCGGCTTCGAGCAGCAGTACGGGCTCTACAACGGCGCGATCGACTACTGGACGCATCGCCGCGACGGCGGTCTCGATTGGCACGCGAACGATCGCGCGCTCCGAGAGGAGGGCTACGCGACCGAGCTCCTCGCGAACGCCGCGATCGCGCGGCTGGCGACGCATGACCACGCGAGGCCCTTGTTCCTCTACCTGCCGTTCAACGCACCGCATTCCCCGCTGCAGGCTCCCGAGGAAGCGCTCGCGGCCTACGCGCACATCGCCGACAAGCAGCGGCGCACCTATGCCGCGATGGTCGCGTCTCTCGACAGCGCCATCGGCCGCATCCTCCAGGCTCTCCCCGAGCACGGCTTCGCCGCGGAGGAGACGCTCGTCTTCTTCTGCTCCGACAACGGCGGCCTCCGCCAATTCGGCTCGAACGGCGACCTGCGCGGCGGCAAGGGCCAGCTCTACGAAGGCGGCCTCCGCGTGCCGGCCGTGATCGCGTGGCCCGGTCATCTCGACGCCGGACGCCTCGTGAACGAGCCCCTCCACGCCGTCGATCTCTACCCGACCCTGCTCCGACTCGCGGGTGCCTCCGCGGCGCAAGCGAAGCCCCTCGATGGAGAAGACTGTTGGCCCGTGCTCACCGCCGGAGCGCAGACGCCGCACGAGCTCCTCGTGCATAACCTCACACCGTGGTCGGGCGCCCTCCGCAGCGGCGCCTGGAAGCTCATCCAGAACGGCGCCGTGCCGGCCAACGCGACGGAAGGACCGCCGCAGGACACGTGGGAGCTCTTCCATCTGGGCGAGGATCCCGGCGAGCACAACGACCGGAGTCGGGACGAGCCGGAGCGCATGCACGCGATGCGCGAACGCCTCGAAGCGCTGCGACGCGAGGCCGCTCCTGCCGTGCTGTCTCCCAACGTGGCACCCGAGGGGTTTCGTGCGCCGGCGGTGTGGGGGGAGAGCTGAGCGAGAACGCGCGCTTTCGATCCTCGAGTTCACGCCAAAGGACCTCCGCCGCATTCTCCAGTCGACTCCAAGGGCGCAGGTTTCATCTGCCCTTAGCGGAACCTATGCGATCAGCGTCTGCGATCTCCCTCGACCGGGAGTCCACCGCAAACGATGAAGAGCGGTCCCTTGGCGCAACTCGTCGCTTCGAGCCATGAAACACCTGCGCATCGAGATGCCGCTCAGCGCCACCTGCGAGGAAGCCTTCGACTTGCTCCATGACTACGGCGAGCGCTTGGAGTGGGACACCATGCTCCGCGAAGCCTACGTGATCGGAGGAGCCGCCGTCGGTGTCGGCACCATCGCCGTTTGCACGGGGAGGCGCTGGCTCGGATCTCCGCGCTTCGAGACCGTTTATGTCCCCTTCCAGAGGGGAGTGGTCGCTGCCGCGAAGGCGACGCGCTGCCCTTGGTTCTTCGAAACGTGGGCCGCCAGCCTGCGCCACGAGCCTCTCGGCCCTGAGCCACGGGATGGCAGTCGCGTCATCTATGCAGTGACTTTCACCGCCCGCCCACGATGGCTCGCATTCGTGATGGAGCCGCTGCTCGCCATCGCGTTCCGCATCGAGACCCGACGGCGCTTGCGCACTTTCGCGAGCTGTTGGGCGCAACGGATCTTTCGGCAGACTGGTGCGGATCGGCGCTGAGCCGTGTGGCACGTTCCTATGCTGCAAGCGAGCTCAGCTCGCCAGACCGATCCACGATTCACTCGCCTCGCGCGAGCATGCGATAGATCGTCGAGGCATCGATGCCGAGGAGCTGCGCGGCGCGCACCTTGTTGCCGCCCGTCTGCGAGAGCACCCATTCCACGTAGCGACGCTGCATGACGCGGAGGGGCACGATCTCGCCTCCGAGAGGAGGCAGCGCTTCCGGCGCGGGCTCGGCCGCCACGGGAGAGAGATCGCGGAGATCGGCGTTCGTGCCGCGCGCGAGCAGGAGCAGACGCTCGACGGTGTTCTCCAGCTCGCGGACATTGCCGGGCCAGGGCTGGTCGATGAGCCACTTCATCACGTCCGCGCCGATCTGGCGCGGCGGAGCTCCTCGATGTCGCTCGGCGTAACGGCGGACGAAGTGCTCGACGAGCAGAGGGATGTCCTCGCGGCGATCGCGGAGCGGGGGCAGATGGATGGGGATCACGTGGAGGCGATAGTAGAGATCCTCGCGGAAGCGCTTCTCCTGCACGGCGGCCGCGAGGTCCCGATTCGTCGCGGCGACGATCCGCACGTCGACGCTGCGTTCGGCGGCGCCGCCGACGGGGCGGATGGCGGAGGATTCCAGCGCTCGCAGGAGCTTGGCCTGCAGCGGCAGCGGGAGCTCGCCGATCTCGTCGAGCAGCAGCGTGCCCTCGTTCGCCTCGACGAAGAGGCCTTTCTTCGCCTCGGTCGCGCCGGTGAAGGCCCCGCGCGCGTGCCCGAAGAGCTCCGACTCGAGGAGCTGCTCGGGGAGCGCCGCACAGTTGACCGCCACGAACGGCGCCTTGGCCCGCGGTCCGCCGAAGTGGATGGCGCGTGCGACGAGCTCCTTGCCCGTGCCGGATTCGCCGAGGAGGAGTACAGGCGCGGAGGCGGCCGCGACGCGCGAGAGCAAGTCGTAGAGCTGCTGCATCGACGCGCTCTTGCCGATCAGGCCCTGGAATCCGAAGCGCTCGTCGACGAGACGCCGGAGCTGCTCGTTCTCGGTGCGCAGGCCGCGATCGGCGAGGGAGCGTTCGAGGAACAGACACGCCTCCCCCAGCTTGAACGGCTTCGTCAGGTAGTGCGCCGCACCGCGCCGCAGCGCGTCGATCGCGCTGTCGATCGTGCCGTACGCCGTCATGATCAGAACGGGACGAGCGGGATCGTCCTCGAGCGAAGCGCGCAGCACGTCGAAGCCGTCGACCTCGTCCATGCGCAAGTCGGTGATCACGGCATCGAACGAGCGACGGCGCAGCGCGGCGAGAGCCGCGTTGCCGCCCGCGGCGCACTCGGCGACGTAGCCGCTCGCGCCGAGATGATCCGCGATCATCTCGGCCATCTCCGAATCGTCGTCGACGACGAGCACGCGGGGCTTCTTCGCGGTCATGTGGCCTCGGCGAGCGAGCTGGCGATGGGGAGCGAAACCCGCACCGTGGTCCCGCGGCCTACCTCGCTCTGGATCTCCAGGGCGCCGCCGTGGTTGCGCACGATGTCGGCCGCGATCGGGAGGCCGAGGCCCGTCCCGTGCCCGCGCTTCTTCGTCGTGAAGAAGGGATCGAGAACGCGCTGCAGGTTCTCGGGCGGGATGCCGCAGCCGTCGTCGCGGACCTCGAACACGACCTGCTCCCCGTGTGCTTCCGCCGACGCCCGCACCGTGCCGCCGGCCTTGCAGGCGTCGCGCGCGTTGAGGATCAGATTCACGAACACCTGCTCCAGCTGCCCCAGATCGCCGGCAACGGCGGGCAGCTCCTCGTCGACGGCGAGCTCGAGATGCACGGCAGACTGCGCCAGCAAGGGCGCGATCAACGTGGCCACGTTCTCGAGGACCGCTCGAGGTGCAACCGCACGCCCATCGACGGGGCGCGGATGCGAGAAGTCTAGGAGCTGGCGGATGATGACGGAGACCTTGTCCACTTGCGAGATGATCGACGAGAGGGCACGCCGTTGGTGGTCGTCGGCGTCCGCCGCTTGACGCGCGAGGAGCTGTTCGGCGCGCCCGGAGATGATGCCGAGCGGGGTCCCCATCTCGTGCGCGACTCCAGCCGCGAGCGTGCCGACGGTCGCCAGCTTCTCGGCGCGGATGAGGCTGCGCTCGAGGGCGCGGATCTCGGTGCGATCGTGCAGGACGAGAAAGCAGTCGACGCGGGAGAGCGGTGCGCGGAGCGGCACGGCGTACGCATCGACATCGCGTAGATCGTCGCCCCCGAGGTGCATGCGCAACGAGAGACGCTCGCGCGTCGCCTGCGCTTGGCGCGCATCGCGCACGAGGCTCTCCAGAGCGGCGATCTCACTCGCGCTCGCGCGGGGCAACGCGTTCGCCAGACGGGCTCCCGAGCGGATGCCGCGTTCCTCCAGATAGGGATTTACCGCGCGCACGTTCAACTCGCCGTCGAGCTCCACGATGCCGACAGGCAACGACTCGACGATCCGCTCGCTGTGCTCGCGCAGCTCCGCGACCGCGGCGGCGAGGCGCAGCGCCTCGGAGAGACTCCGCGCGCGCCGGTCCTGGCGCATCACGAAGAGACCGAAGAGCGCGACGAGCAAGCTGGCCACCCCCGTGGTCGCGACGAGTCGCACGGCCGCGACCCGACCGCGATCGTTCAAGCGCTGCGCCGACGTCACCGCTGCGACGGCCCAGCGATGACGCGAATCCAGGCGCACCGGAGCGAAGCCAGCGACGGCCGCGCTCGAGAGCCCGAGCGCCGTCGCGGCTTCCTCGTCGAGGAAGCGAGCCCCGTCGTGGCCCGACTCCATCGCTCCGAGGAGGCTGGCGACCTCGCGCGGAACGCCGCTCTCTCCGGCACGCCACCGCTCGATGGAGACGGGGATCGCGCCGACGGGCGGCTCCCCGAACTCGACCCACTGATGCTGATGGTCCACGACGAGCAGCCGCAGAGGCGCGGGTCCGGCAGGACCATCGCCGACCATGAGCGCATCGAAGAAGGGATCGAGGTCGAGGATCATCTCGACCGCGCGGCGACCGCGGCGCTCGAGGACGTAGCGCAGAGGCGCATCGGAGGTTCCCGGACCACGCTCGCCGAGCGGCCCCGAGATGAAGGTGCTCGCCTGTTCGCTCCACGAAGCCAGAGCGCGCATCCGCAGCTCCTGCCTTCGCTGGGGATCGAGGCCGCGTCCACGACGTGGGTCGACCTCATGAACCAGGGAGCCATCGGGCTCCAGCAGCGCTCCGGCGATGAAGCCGCGGTGGCTCTGCAAGAGCTCCTCGAGGAAGGCGGGCCCGAGCGCGTCATCGGCGACGTTCGCGGCGGTCTCGAGCTCTCCGAGGACGCCGCCCAGGCGCGCCTCCAGAGTCGCGGCGAACGAGCGAGCCAGCGCAGCTTGCTCGAAGCTGAAGTCCGACAGCGCCACGTCTTGCTCACGACGCAGGTCGAGGTAGGCGGACACCGCGACCACGACGATCAGGGAGACGAGTCCGATCCGCAGGATCGAAGGACGCAGGAGCGCGCCAGGAGCATCCTTGAAGCTCCGTGCCCTCAGCTCCGCGAGGCGCGCCCTCACGTGCGCCCGCCGCCGCTTGGGGCGAGAGAACAGCACACCGGCGAGCGCAAGGAGGCGGCGAGCCCCTCCGCGCACTGCAGCACGTCGCTACGAGCCACGATCGGTCTCCGGGAATGCAAGCGTCGCATCGCCGACCCCTTCATGCAGCGAGCGTGCCAACGACCGATCTCGCGGAATCCGCGTCGCCTCGAGCCCGCGCGGGCTCGCATGCGCCATCGGCGGTCTCGCAACCTGCAACGCATCGCTCGAATCTGACCGCCCGCCCTTGCAGCTTGCAAGAGCGGATGCCGCGGGACGGAGGCCCGAGCGGCGCGAGCCCCGCTGGCGCCGCCAATCGCGAGCGCGGCACGGCTCCTGCTGTACGGCGCCCGCTCCCCAGGAAGGAGCCGCGCCGCCGCGCGCATCTCTGGAGCGAGATCGAATGATGCAACGCAACCCCAATCGACCGTTGCGGGCCTCGGCCTGCCTCGCCGCGCTGGCGGGACTCCTGACCGCGAGCTGTCACCGCGGAGAACACGCCCATCACGAGGAGATCGGCAAGCTCGCGGTGACGACGCCGGTGCGACAGTCGACCGAGCTCACGAGGGAGTACGTCGGACAGATCCGCACCATACAGCACATCGAGGTGCGAGCGCTCGCGCGAGGCTTCCTGCAGGAGGTCCACGTCGACGAAGGACAGCTCATCGAGAGCGGACAGCCGATGTTCGAGCTCCTGCCGGTCATCTATCGCGCCGAGGTCGGCAAGGCCACCGCCGAAGCGGAGCGCGCGGAGATCGAGTACCGCAATACAAAGCTCCTGGCGGACAAGAACATCGTCTCTCCCAACGAGCTGGCGCTGGCGCAGGCCAACCTGGAGAAGGCTCAGGCCGAGCTGGCGCTCGCCAGCGGACACGCGAGCTTCACCAAGATCGCCGCGCCCTTCCGCGGGATCATGGGTCGATTCTTCGCGCGAAAAGGCAGCTTGATCGACGAAGGCGACCTGCTCACGACCCTCTCCGACAACAGCACGATGTGGGTCTACTTCAACGTTTCGGAGGCCGAGTACCTCCGCTTCCGCGAAGGGAGCAACGACCCGAAGTCGATCCCCGTGCGCCTGCGCATGGCGAACGGAGAGCTGTTCGATCAGCTCGGGCGCATCGAGACGATCGAGGCCGACTTCAACAACGAGACGGGCACCATCGCGTTCCGCGCCGCGTTCCCGAATCCAAACGGGCTGCTGCGGCACGGCCAGACCGGCAAGGTGCTCCTCAGCACGCCGCTCGAAAACGCGCTGCTGATCCCGCAGAAGGCGACCTTCGAGGTCCTCGATCGCAAGTTCGTGTTCGTCGTCGACGAAGCCGAGAGGGTGCATGCCCGCCCCATCGTCGTCGCCGCGGAGCTCCCCCAGCTCTACGTCATCCGCGACGGCCTGGGAGAAGACGATCGGATCCTCCTCGATGGCTTGCGCAAGGTGCGCGAGGGACTCGTCGTCGAGACCTACTTCCAGGCACCGGAGAACGTCCTGGCTCACCTCGAGGTCCCTGCGGAATGAGGCCTCCATCCGTTCGCCCCGTGGACCACCGCCGCGCGGCGGCAGAACGCGCCGAGGCAGGTGACGCGTCATGATGGAGAAGTTCCTCCGCCGGCCCGTGCTCGCGATCGTTCTGTCGATCGTGATCGTGTTCCTGGGCCTGCTGGCGATGCGCACGCGCCCGGTCTCGCAGTTCCCGGACATCTCGCCTCCGCGCGTCATCGTCTCCCTCGCCTTCCCCGGCGCGAGCGCCGACGTGCTCGTGCAGTCCTCGCTGATCAACCTCGAGCGCGCGATCAACGGGGTCCCGGGGATGAGCTACATCATCTCCGACGCGACGAGCGCCGGCGAAGCGGTCATCCAGGTCATCTTCGAGCTGGGCACCGACCCCAATCAGGCCGTCGTCAACGTGAAGACACGCGTCGACCAGGCCATGAACAAGCTGCCGGCGTTGGTGCAGCTCGAGGGCGTCGTGATCAATCGCGTGCAGCCCAGCATGCTGATGTACGTGAACCTCTACAGCGAGGAAGAAGGCGCCGACCAGAAGTTCCTCTACAACTTCGCGAGCGTGAACCTGATCCCGGAGATCCAGCGCATCAAGGGCATCGCGCAGGCGCAGATCCTCGGCTCCCGTTCCTACGCGATGCGAGTCTGGCTGAATCCCGACCGGATGCGCGCCTATGGCGTCTCCACCGAGGAGGTGATGCAGGCCATCTCGGAGCAGAGCATCATCGGTCGGCCCGGCCGCCTCGGGCAGGCGTCGGGCATGACCTCGCAAGCGCTGGAGTACGTACTGGTCTACGAGGGGCGCTTCAACAAGCCGGAGCAGTACGAGAACATCATCGTGCGCGCGAGCGGCGAGGGCGAGCTGCTCCGCTTGAAGGACCTCGCGAAGATCGAGCTGGGCAGCGAGTTCTTCGACATCTACTCCAACCTGGACGGACATCCCTCTGCGGCCATCGTCCTGAAGCAGACCGGCGGGACGAACGCCACCGAGGTCATCGAGAACGTGAAGCAGAAGCTGGAGGAGTTGAAGGCGAGCGCCTTCCCTCCAGGCATGGATTACAAGATCAGCTACGACGTCTCGCAGTTCATCGACGCGTCGACGGAGAAGGTCATCCACACGCTGGGCGAGGCGTTCCTGCTGGTCGCGCTGGTCGTGTTCCTGTTCCTCGGCGACTGGCGCTCGACGCTGATCCCGGCGCTCGCCGTCCCGGTGTCGCTGATCGGGGCGTTCGTCGTCATGCAGGTGTTCGATCTCTCGATCAACCTGATCACGTTGTTCGCCTTCGTCCTGGCCATCGGGGTCGTCGTCGACGACGCCATCGTCGTGGTCGAGGCGGTGCACGCCAAGATGGCCGAAGAGCACCTCGAGCCATACCCCGCGGTGAAGAAGGTGCTCGGCGAGATCAGCGGGGCCGTCATCGCGATCACGCTGATGATGACGGCGGTCTTCGTCCCGGTCGCATTCATGACGGGACCGGTCGGCGTGTTCTATCGACAGTTCTCCATCACCATGGCGGCCGCGATCGTGCTGTCCGGCGTCGCGGCCCTCACGCTGACGCCCGTGCTCTGCGCGATGCTGCTCGAGAACACGCATGGAAAGCCGAAACGGCGTACGCCGATCGGGTGGTTCCTCGGCTGGTTCAACCGCGGCTTCGAGTGGGCCACGTGGATCTACGTCGGGCTGCTCCGCCGGATCGCGCATCGGAAGCTGCTGACCCTCGCGCTCCTCGGCGCATTCACCGTGGGAACGCTCGGGCTGAACGAGGTGTTACCGGCGGGCTTCGTCCCCAACGAGGACCAGGGGATGATCTACGCCATCATCCAGACGCCGCCGGGGACGACGCTCGAGCAGACGAACCACGTGTCGCGCAAGCTGCAGGAGATCGCGGCGACCGTCGATGGCGTCGGCTCCGTCTCTTCGCTGGCGGGCTACGAGGTCTTGACCGAAGGCCGCGGATCCAATGCAGGCACCTGCCTCATCAACCTGAAGAACTGGTCGGAGCGCCACCACTCGGCGCAGCAGATCATCGAGGAGCTCGCGGAGAAATCGAAGGACCTGGGCGTCGTGGTCGAGTTCTTCGAGCCGCCCGCGGTCCCCGGGTACGGCGCGGCCGGCGGCTTCGCTCTGCGCCTCCTCGACAAGACCAACAGCACCGACTACCACGCCTTCGATCAGGTGAATCAGGAGTTCATGGCGAAGCTGCGCGCGCGCCAGGAGCTGACGGGCCTGTTCACCTTCTACGCCGCGAATTACCCGCAGTACGAGCTGGTGATCGACAACGCCCTCGCTATGCAGAAGGGCGTCTCCATCAAGAAGGCGATGGAGAACCTCGACATCTTGATCGGGAGCACGTACGAGCAGGGCTTCATCCGCTTTGGCAACTTCTTCAAGGTCTACACTCAGGCCGCTCCCGAATTCCGTCGCCTACCTTCGGACCTGCTCGACTTCTTCGTGAAGAACGACCGAGGCGAGATGGTTCCGTACTCCGCGTTCATGACGATGAAGAAGACGCAGGGACCGAACGAGATCACCCGCTACAACCTGTACAACTCCGCCGCGATCCGCGGAGAGCCCGCCAAGGGCTTCACGAGCGGCGAGGCGATCGCCGCCGTCAAGGAGATCTCGGCGACACTTCCACGCGGCTACGACATCGCGTGGGAAGGGCTCTCGTACGACGAGGCGCGGCGCGGCAACGAGGCCCTCCAAATCTTCCTGGTCGTCATCGCGTTCCTCTACCTCGTGCTGGCAGCGCAGTACGAGAGCTTCATTCTTCCGTTCGCGGTTCTGCTCTCGCTGCCCACCGGCATCTTCGGTTCGTTCCTGCTCCTGAAGGCCCTGGGTGTGGCGAACGACGTCTACGCGCAGGTCGGTCTGGTGATGCTGGTGGGCCTGCTCGGCAAGAACGCCGTGCTGATCGTCGAATTCGCCGTGCAGAGACACCACCAGGGAGCCACGGTGCTCGAGGCGGCCATCGAGGGCGCGAAAGCCCGCTTCCGCCCCATCCTCATGACTTCGTTCGCGTTCGTCGCGGGGCTCATTCCGCTCGTCTTCGCGACCGGACCGGGAGCCGTGGGCAATCGCACGATCGGCGCTTCGGCCCTCGGAGGCATGCTGCTCGGGACCATCTTCGGCGTCATCGTCGTGCCCGGCCTCTACGTCATCTTCGGCTCGCTCGCGTCGAGGCGGCGCCTCATCGGAGACGAGGAGGACGAGCCGCTCGCCGAGGAGATCGCTCGCCATGTGTGACCTGCGCCCGGCGCTGTGCGCCGCCATGCTCGTCGCCCTCGTCGGCGCCGGTTGCGTTCCGACGCTCGACGACAATCCAGCTCCCGACATGCGCCGCGATCTCCCGGCGAGCTTCCCTGGAGCCGAGACGGCCGCCGCGGCTCCCGAGCCTGGCGCTGGATCACGCGACTGGAGCGACTTCTTCGAGAGCCCGACCTTGCGGGCGCTCATCGAGGCTGCGTTGCGCGGCAATCAGGAGCTCGACCTCCGAGTTCAGGAGATCATCCTGGCGCGCAACGAGGCCGCCGCGCGGCGCGGGGAGTACCAGCCGAAGGTCGGAGCAGGCGTTCGCGCCGGCGGCGAGCACGCCGGCGAGCACACACGCTCCGGCCAGGTCGACGAGCAGCTCGATCTGCCGAAGACCATGGGCGACTTCCAGTTCGGCCTCGTCGCTTCCTGGGAGATCGATGCGTGGGGCAAGCTGCGCAACGCGGCGGATGCGGCCGAGCTCCGCGCCGCGGCCGAAGTGGAGGGCCGGAACTTCCTGGTCACCGAGCTCGTCGCGGAGATCGCTCGCAGCTACTACGAGCTGATCGCGCTCGACAATCAGATCGCGGTGCTGAATCGGAACATCGCGATCCAGAGCGACGCGCTGGAGATCGTCCGGATCGAGAAGCTCGCGGCGCGGGTGACCGAGCTCGCCGTCCAGCGCTTCGAGGCCGAGGTGCTGAAGAACCGGAGCCGCTTGTACGACCTCGAGCAAGAGCGCGTCCACGCCGAGAACCGGATCAACTTCCTCGTCGGGCGTTACCCGCGGACGATCGAACGCCAGGTGGCTGATTTGGACGTGCCACTACCGGACGTTGTCCAGACCGGGCTCCCCTCCGAGCTGCTCGAGAATCGCCCCGACGTGCGGGCTGCCGATCTCCAGCTCCGAGCAGCGCGCTTGGACGTCGCCTCCGCGCGCGCGAGCTTCTATCCATCCCTCGGGTTCGACGCCGCGCTCGGCTACCAAGCCTTCCACCTCCGCGAGCTGCTCGAGACGCCCGAGTCGATCTTCTACGGCCTCGCCTCGAACCTGACGGTGCCTTTGATCAATCGTGCACAGATCGAGTCGCGCTATCGCTCCGCCAATGCGCTGCAGATCCAGGCCATCGTGCGCTATGAGCAGACGCTCCTCCAGGCCGTCGTGGACGTGGTCAACCAGATCGCGTCGCTCGAGAACCTTAAGCAGGGCTATCAGCTCCAGGCGCAGCAGGTCGAGAAGCTCGATTCGTCGGTCGAAGTCTCCACCGTGCTGTTCCAATCGGCGCGGGCCGACTACGTGGAAATTCTGCTGACGCGGCGCGATTCACTCGAAGCACAGATGGACCTCATCGACACGAAGAAGCGGCTCCTGCAAGCCAAGATCGGCATCTATCAGGCGCTCGGTGGTGGATGGCGGCATGAGCCTTGAGGGCCGCAGGCTCTCCCGCTCATCGAGCAGAGCAGGTCCTCCGACTCAGCGCCCGCAGGGATTTCGAGAGACGATGCCCGCGCGACCAGCGAGGTGCTCGTCCACGCGCTCAATGCCCGTGCGGCACCGTCATATGCTGCAAGCAAGCCTCCGCCTGCCCCCCATAGACCGTCCCCGCATAGCGCCGCGCCACCGTCTCGAGCCCGCGTTTCCCGAGCGGCTGGTTCCCCTCCTCGTGCCACGCGAGCGAGAGCTCGATCAAGCGGAGCGGCAGGGCGAAGTCGGGCGATGCGTAAGCCAAGGTCTCCTCGAGGAGCCGTGCGGCTTGCGCCGGCCGTCGGCGCGCGCGCGCGAGGATCGCCGCGGTGAGATCGGCGCGCGCGCGGGCGCCGGCGCGATCGAGCGGATCGAGCGCGTGGTAGCGCGCGAGGTGCTGCAGCGCTTCCTGCACGCGGCCGCGATCGACCTCGAGGCGCGCGAGCTCGGCGTGGGCGCGCGCGCGTTGGAGCTCATCGCCGTCGCAGAGCACGGACCAGAGCAGGGGCTCGGCCCCCATCGCGTCATCGCCCTCGAAGCGCACGAGCGCGAACGCGAGCTGCGCGGCGGGATCGCGCGGGCACTCGCGCCAGCGCGCGCGCGCTTCGCGCCAGCGCGGCAATAGTTCCTCCGCTTGCGCGAGCAGCTCGAGCAGGAGCTCGGGCTCGAGGAAGCCCTTCCGCACGGCGATCGCCTCGCCGTCCTCGGCGAGCACCGCGCAGCCGAGCGCGCCGCGCTCGCCGAAGAGCTGCTCGAAGCGCTCGCGCCGCGCGTGGGCGTCGAGCTTCAGCGGCACGTAAGCGCGTTGGAGCTCCGCGCGCACGCGCGGGTCGACGAGCGTCCGCGACTCCAGGAACTCGCCGAGCGCGCGCGAGGGGATGCGCAGCGCCGCGAAGATCGGCCGACCTTCCGCGACCGCGCGCGCGTGCGCGGCGGGCTCGTCGCCGTCGATCCAGCGCGGCTCGAGTGGGGCGGGCTCGGCGTCGAGCGGTAGCCAGGCGAGCGCGCTGCGCCCGTCCGCGCCGAGCTCGCAGAGCAGCGCGCGTCGACGCGGGTGGTCGAGGCGGACGAAGGAGCGCGCGCCGCGGAGAACGCCGAGGGGGCGCGAGGCGCGGGTGCGCGGTTCGAGCAAAAAGAGCGCCCGCTCGCCGTTGGGCCGCGGTTCGCGGGCGAGCGCGAGCTGCCAGGCCGAGCCGGGCCAGAGCACGAGCTCGACGCCGAGCTCGGCCGCGACGACCTGGGCCTCGGCCGATGGAGCCGGGGTCGGCGGCGGCGGGAAGAGCGGCGGCGGATCGAGCGGCGGCAGCTCGGCCGGGAGCCAGGGCTCGCCGCGGAGCAGCGCGCCGGGTTGCTGGAGGTCGAGCGCCCAGCGTTCTTCGGGCGAGGTCGTCGGAGGAGCGCCTGCCGGGTGCTTCGCGAGCCGGAGATAGCGGCCGCTCGGATCGCACGGCGCTCCGGGGAGCGGCAGCCAGAGCTCGCCGGGAGGCGAGCCGGCGATCGGCTGGCGCGGATGGCGGAGCTCCGCCTGCGCCTCGTCCTCGGGCGTGGCGAGGACGAACGCGGCGAGACCACCGACGAGGGCGAGAAGGCCGAACATGCTTTCGCGCGAGTGAACCCCTACAATGCCGCGCAGCATCGTCGCTCACAGCGGAGTTCTGGTCACCGATGTCCTTTTCGATCTCACGCCGCGGCTTCCTCGCCAGCGGCGTCGCGGCTGCGGCTTCGGGTCTCGCGCCGCACGCGCGAGCGCGCTCGCGCCGGCGCGTGGCGGCGAACGATCGCATCGCGATCGGCTTCATCGGCGTGGGCTCGCTCGGAGGCGGGCATCACTTGCCGCGCGTGCTCGGCATGCCGGACTTCGAAGTGCTCGCGGTGGCCGATCCCGATCGGCGCCATACGGCGAGCGCGCTGGAGCGCATCGCGGGCAGCAAGAAGGGCGGAGCGAATGCAACCGCCTACGTCGACTACCGCGAGCTGCTCGATCGCCACGACCTCGACGCGGTGCTGATCTCGACGCCGGATCACTGGCATGCGCTGAACTTGATCCACGCCTGTCAGGCCGGCAAGGACGTCTACTGCGAGAAGCCGCTCTCGCTCACGATCGGCGAAGGTCGCGCGATGGTCGCCGCCGCGCGCCGCGCGGGGCGCGTCGTGCAGGTCGGCACGCAGCAGCGCTCCGATCGGCGCTTCCGCCTCGCGTGCGAGCTCGTGCGGAACGGCAAGATCGGCAAGCTGAAGACCGTCCGCTGCGTGCTCGGTCGCGGCCCCACCGAGAAGCGCACTCCCGACGCGGCGCCGCCGCCGGAGCTCGACTGGCAACTGTGGCTCGGGCCCGCGCCGAGCGTGCCCTTCAACGAGCGCCGCTGCCACTATCAGTTCCGCTGGTTCTTCGACTACTCGGGCGGCAAGCTCACCGACTGGGGTGCGCACCACCTCGACATCGCGCAGTGGGGCCTCGGGCACGAGGATTCCGGTCCGGTCGCCGTCGAGGGCACCGGCACCTTCCCCTCCGACAACTTCTTCGAGACGCCGGTCGACTTCGAAGTGCGCGCGACCTACGCCGACGGCGCTGAGCTGATCGCGACGGGTGCCGGCGAGAACGGCGTCACCTTCACGGGCAGCGACGGCGAGATCTTCGTCTCGCGCGGCAAGATCACGGCGACGAATCCGGAGCTCCTGAAGCTCGAGCCTGGCGCCGTCGGGCCGGTCGTGCTGCACGCGAGCGCGGATCATCACACGGACTTCGTGCGCGCGGTGCGCGAGCGCGGCCGCACGGCGAGCGACATCGAAGTCGCGCATCGCTCCGCGACCGTGGGCCACCTCGGCAACCTCGCGATCCGCCTCGGCCGGCGCTTGCAATGGGACCCCGTCGTCGAGC
>JAEUHW010000357.1 GCA_016793245.1 Planctomycetota bacterium | reverse complement strand
GACGGCGCAGTATCAGGCGCAGGACCTCGAGGGCGCCTTGGTGACGCTCGGTGCCGCGCGCGCGGCGCTGGAGGGCTTCGATCTCGAGACCGAGAAGGAAGTCGATCTCGTCGAAGCCGCGGTCGATGTCTTCCTCTACCTGGGGATGGCACAGCACAAGCTCGGTCGCGCAGAAGACGCGCTGAGCTCCGCTCGCCGTCAGGTCGCACTCTGTGAGCGCTTGCGGCGGGACTTCCCCCAGGTCCCGAGCTACCGCGGCATGCTCGGCGCCGCGGAGGGGAGCCTCGCGACCTATCTCCAGGCGACGGGAGCCGCCGCTGAGGCGCGCGCCGCGTCGCGACGGGCCGTGGCGCTCTTGGAAGAGCTCTTGCGCGAGCGCCCGAACGATCCCATGGCCAAGCGCAGCCTGATCGCGCACGGGCAGACTCTCGCGCGCGGGCTCTTCCTCGACGGGCAGCGCACCTCGCTCGAGGAAGCGCTTGCCCGGTCGCGCCAGATCGCCGAGCTCGCGCAGAGCGACCCGCAGTCGCGGACCTTCCATGTGCAGGCGCATGGTGCGCTCCAGCTCCTCGCCGAAATCGAGCGCGCCTCCGCTGCGATGGACGGGGCTCGCGACACGGCGCTCGCTGCGCTCGAGCTCGCGACGAGCTGGACGGAGAAGGAACCCGCGTCGTTCGAAGCTGCTGCCGCAGTTGCAGTTTCCGCCGAGCTCGGCACGCGGATCGCCTTCGAGAGCGGGGCGAACGAGGAGGCCTCAGAGCTGCTCGCGCGCGGCGAAGACGCACTCGAGCGCACGCGAGCGCTCCGCTCGAAAGATCGCATGTTGCGCGAAGTCGAGCTCGCGCTCGCGAAGATCGCCGCGCTCCTCGCCGTGGAACGAGGAGAGCTCGCCGTAGCGGAAGCCGCGGCCACGGCGCTCGCCGAGCGCGAGCTCGAGGATGGTTGGCGCGCAGCAGAAGCCTCCGCCGCGGTGCGGAGCGCGATCTGGCGCCGCAGCCGCAGCACGGAGCATGCGAGGGCTGCAGAGCTCGCGCTGGCGGAGTTTCTGCAGACCATGCGCGCGCGCTCCCCGGCGGATCGTTCTCGCGTTCCTGATCGACGCGCCGAGGCGGAAGCGGAGATCGCACTCGCCGCTCTGCTGGCGGCGCGCGGCGAGAACGAGGACGCCCTCGGAATCCTCGACCAAGCTCTCCCGATCCTGCGCGAGCTTCGCCCACTCGCGCATCACGCGCCGAGCGCCGAGGTGCGCCTCGGCGAAGGCGCCGCGCTGCGAGCCGAGCTGCTCTTGGCGCGCAACGAGCCCGAGGCCGCGCTGGACGAGCTCGAGCGCCTCGCCGAAGAGCTACCGGCGGCGCTGCGCGCCGCGCTCGCGAGCTCGGGTCTGCGCGCGCTCGAAGGCCAGCCGCGCTTCGAGGCGTTGCGAGCTCGCTGAGCCGCAGGCGGGCGGCGCAGCGGCTCTCGGTTCCTTGCGATAGCGCCTCGTGCTCGAGATCCGCGAGGGGGGCCAGCGCGAGATCGTCGCGCGAGATGCGGGACGATGGCATTGGTTCGATCTGCGCTTCCTCGTGCGTTGAAGTGAGCAGAGCTCAGCGCAGCAGCTCCGGCGTCGCGAGCTTCACGCGCCGCGCCGCTCCGCCCGCGACCTCGACCACCTCGCTCGCGTCGTCGGGTCGCGCGCGGATCGCTCGCACCGGACCCTGCGTCTCGACGCGGCGCCAGCTCGCGCGGTAGGTCCCGGCGAGCGGGAGTCGCACGCGCGCGCGGCCATCGGCATCGACCCATGCGTGACGCGTTACGGCTTCCGCCGGCAGCGCGAGCTGCGCGGTCGTGAGCAGCTCGAGCTCGAGGCCAACGCTCTCCTCGCGCAGCGCCGTGAGCGCGGGAGCTTCGAGCTCGAGCTCCACTTCGATCGGTGCTTGGAGGCGCACGAGCTGCTCGTCGTTGCGGCAGGCGATCTCGAGGCCGCTCGAGGTCCGCGCATCGAGATAGAGCCGCGTCGCGGTGGCGTGGACGAGGAGGATCACGCGGCCATCCGCGCCGCTCTCGGCGTGCAATCGATCGCGCGCCTCACCGTCGAGCGGCAGCGCTTCGACCCACGTGCTCGCGAAGGGCTCGTCGCGCTCGTCGAGGAAGCGCAAGGGCACCGCTTGCCAATTCGCGTCGAGCGGAATGTGCTGGAGGCGATCGTCGCGTCGTTCCTCGAAGTGCGGCGCGGCGTCGCCGAGCGACCAGAGCTCGCGGTTCCCCTGTGACGACCAGAGGCTCACGCGGAGGGGTGCGCTCCCGAGCTCGGCGAAGCGGAACTCCCCCGCGCGATCCAAGCGCTGCGCGGCGAGGAAGCGACCGCCTCGGTGGAGGCGCGCTTCGAGCTCCGTTCCCGGGAGTCCCACGGGCAAGCGCACGCTGCCGGCGAGCTCGCGCGCGGTCTCGAGCACCACTCGTAGCTCGCGCGCGCCTCGCGAGACCTCCGGCTCCTCGCTCTGCGCGTAGCCCGCGCGCTGCGCGCGCAGGCGGAAGTGCGGTGCGTCGACGCGTCCGCGGAGCTCGAAGCGACCGTGCTCATCGCTCGTCGTCGCGAGAGCTTCGAGCGGCGTCCAGCGCGTGGGCGCATTGGGCTCCGAGGAGCTCGGCACGAGCGGTAGCACGTGTGCGTTCGCGAGCGGCTCGTCGCGCGGTCCGAAGACCCATCCCGAAGCGAG
>JAEUHW010000348.1 GCA_016793245.1 Planctomycetota bacterium | reverse complement strand
CGGGGGCCTTCGACGAGGAAGAGCTCTTCGAGGAAGGCGCGGAGAACGGAGAGCTCGATCGCGAGCTCGAAGGCGCGCGCGAGCGCCGCTGAGCGCGCGCGCTCAGCGGCGATGCCCGAGCTCCCGGAGGTCGAGACCGTGGCGCGGCAGCTCCGGCCGTCGCTCGTGGGCTCCCGCGTGCGCGCGCTCGAGCTCGGCTGGTCCCGCACGCTCGTCGAAGACGCACCGGGGCTCTGCGCGCGCGAGATCGCGGGCCGGCGCTGCACGGCGATCGATCGCCGCGCGAAGTACCTGCTGCTCCGCTTCGGAGCGGATCGCACGCTGCTGGTGCATCTGCGCATGACGGGGCGCCTCAGCGTGCGTGCGGAGCGGGAGCCCGTGGGAGCCTGGCGTCGCGCGGCGTTGCTCCTCGATCGCGGGCGGCGCCTCGACTTCGACGACCCGCGGAAGTTCGGCCGCTGGATCTGGACCGCGTCACCCGAGCGCGAGCTCGCGGAGCTCGGGCCCGAGCCGCTGGCATCGACCTTCGATGCCGCGTGGCTCCATGCGGCGCTGCGCGCGCGACGCGCTCGTCTGAAGCCGCTGCTGCTCGACCAGAGCTTCCTCGCCGGCCTCGGCAACATCTACGTCGACGAAGCGCTGCATCGCTCACGGCTGCATCCGCTGCGCAGCTCGGCCTCGGTCGCGTTCGGCGAAGCCGAAGCGCTGCAGCGCGCGATCGTCGAGGTGCTCTCCGAGGCGATCGAGCGCGAAGGCTCCTCCTTCGACGTCTTCTATCGCACGCCCGCGGGCGAGCCCGGTTCGTTCCAGGACTCCTTCCGCGTCTACGATCGCGCCGGCGAGCCGTGCACCTCGTGCGGCACGGAGATCGCGCGCATCGAGGTCGGGCAGCGGGGCACGCATTTCTGCCCGCTCTGCCAGAAGGCGCCGCGCGCGCGGCGCGCGGCGCCGAAGCTCAGCTCCGGAACAGCGTCGCGCGGTAATGCGCGAGCTCGGCGATCGAGTTCGTGATGTCGAAGAGCGCGTCGTGCTCGCGCTCCTTCGGCTTCTGGAACACCGCGCCCTCGCCGTACCACGCGCGCGCGAGCAGCTTCAGCGTCGTCACGTCGAGCACGCGATACGAGAGATAGCTCGCGAGTCCGGGCATGTAGCGCTCGAGGAAGCGCTTGTCGTGCCCGACAGAGCTGCCCGCGAGCAGCGCCGGATAGCTGCACCAGCCCGCGACGCGCTTCAGCAGCTCCTGTTCGGCCTGACGCACGTCGAGGCGCGAGCGGCGGCAGCGCTCGAGCAGCCCGTTCTTCTCGTGCATGTCGCGCACGAAGGGCGTCATGCGCGCGAGGGCCTCCTCGGGTTGCCACACGTCGCCGACCCAGCGCTCGAGCGGACGGAGGTCCTTGTCGGTGACGATCACCGCCGCTTGCAGGATCACTTCGCGCTCGACGTCGAGGCCCGTCATCTCGAGGTCGATCCAGACCAGGTTCTCTTTCGAAGCGAGGCGCTGGATCTCGGGGGCGGGCGTGCTCGAAGTCATGCGGGGCGGGCTCCGGAGGAGTAGGAGCCGCATGCTAATCGGCCGCGGGAGCGCGGTTCAAATGCGCGGGGCCGCGGCGCTCGCGCGCTCGCGGCCCCGGCATCGGCGAGGCATGCGCCTCTCAGCGCCGCGCGATCGTCAGCAGGAACCCCGTCTTGCCGTCCGGAGCGAGATCGCCGATGCGCACGCTCTCGCCGACGGCGAGGCGCAGATTCTCCTGCACGCGGGCGCGCGCGCCGGAGTAGCGCTCGATCGGCGTGTCGAGCCACGCGTTGGCGGGCGTCAGCTCGAAGTCGCCGGAGAGCTGATGCAGCAGCGCGTCGAGCTGGATCCAGAGCACTTCGCCTTGGCGAGCGAGCTCCAGCGTCCCGATCAAGGCGTGGGCGACGCCGGAGACCTGGGGATCCGTGATCGATGAGCTCTGCGCGACTTCCACGTTGTAGTCCGTGATCGCCAGCGTATCGGCGCCGAGCGAGAAGAATGCGCGCGAGCCGGAGCACGCGGAGAGGGCGAGCTGCGCAAAGGTCTCTTGTCCGCTGCGATCCTGGAGGAGCAGGATCAGGTTCTCGGTCGACTGTAAGTCCGCCACGCGCTTCTCGATCGCCGCATCGACGAGCGAGAGGTCCTGGGGCCGTCCGACGAGCACGAGCATGCCGCCGATCGATTGCAGATCGAGGCCGTTGTCCCAGACCTCACCCGGCAGAGCGCCGCGCACCTCTTCGATCAATCCGTCGGTCGAGGGCGCTCCGAAGCCGACGAGGCTGCCGCCTTCCTCGCTGTGGCGCGAGCGTTCGCTCATGAGACGGTCGCTCAGACCGAATTCGTCGGTCGACGGCAGCAGCGCCGACACGTCGCGCAGCGCAAGAGCGCGCTGTCCCAGGGCGAAGACCCGCGGCGCTTCCGGGCGGGTCAAGGGGCGCACGCGCAGCAGGCGTCCGCTCTCGCCCCAAGGGCTCTTCGCGCGGTGGACGAGCAGCAGCTCGCTCCCCTGCGGGATGCAGACCTTGGAGGAGAGCGAAGCGAAGCCGACGCGGGGATGCTGCAGCTCGAAGTTCAGCACGCCGCGTTCGAAGCTCCCCGTCTCGCTGTTCGAGAGCTCGCGGTAGATGCCGGTCTGCTTTGCGGCGATCGGCGAGAGGAGCTCGCTGTGCTGGTAGAGCAGGTGCAAGCACACGCCGCCCTGGATCGGGGTCGCGCGGATCGTGGTCTCGGTCCCGATCCGCAGCTCGTCGACGACCGGATCGGCGATCGCCGCGGCCTGCGCGATCTCGACATCGAGGTCGACGACCAAGCGGTGCTGGTTGCTGCCTCCGGCGCTGCCGAAGCCGAGCGGCGTCGCGCGCACGGTCCACGCGCGCGGCGCGCCCACGGCCTTGCTCGCGCGCAGCTCCTCGACGAAGCGCTGCGATGCCGCAGCGCTGAGGACGCCGCCGACCTCGCTCGGGATCGCGCTGCCCGCCGCGATCGGATAGACCTCGACCGCGATGTCCTGCGTGCGTCCCAGATGTGCGTCGAGGAAGCTCAGCGCGCGCGAGAGATCGGCGTGTACCTCGCTCGAAGCCGTCGCGACGAGGCGCCGCGATTCATCGACGCGCAACGCGTAGCCCGGCTCTTCCCAGCGCTCGGGCGCCACGACGTTGCGGAGGAGATCGATCATCTGCCCCGGATCGATGAGATGCTCGAGCTGCTCGTCGGACGAGCCGTGGTGGGACGGCGAGAAGGGCAGCAGCTCGAGGTTCGCGTAGACGCGGTGGCGCGTCGGCAACGGCAAGACGTAGCTCTTGGTCTCGAGCTCGGTGCCGTCTCGAGGCGCTGGCGCCTGGGGCGCGAGTGCGAGAACGGCGAAGGCGATCGGCGTGGAAACGAGCATGGCGAACTCCGCGAGAGGAGCAGGGAGGGGAGGATGAGAAACGAAGGGCAAGCGATGGCTCGAGCGCACGCTCCCGCGAGAGAGCGAGCAGGCTCGAGCAGGTGAGGGAACGCGTCGGTCAGAGCAGCGCTTGCACGAGCTGCTGGACGCGCCCGAGCGCGCTCAGGGCACCCAGGCCCGGCTCGGCGCGCAGCACCGCGTGGAGCGCTTTCTCCAAGCGCTCGCGCAGCGCGGCATCCAGGCGACCGCGAGCTGCGTGCGCGGCGAGGAAGCGCAGCGCGCGATCGAGATCGAGCTGCCCGGCGAGAGCCGCGGCCCACGCCGCGAGGTGCTCGGGGCCCGCCGAAGTGCAGCGGCGCTCGAGCTCGGAGCCGAGCTCGGGAGCGACGCTCGGTGGCGTGGTCGCGAGCGCGAGCAGGAGATGATCGCGGTAGACGCCGCCGAGCGCGGGAGCTTCGAGGAGCGCCAGCACCACGGCGGGGATCGCGTGGGACTCGAGCCCAGCGAGGGCTTCGAGCAGGATGGTGGCGCGCGGGTCGTCTTCGGGTGCGAAGCGGAGCGCTACCGCGTGCGCTTCTTGCGCTCCGGCGGGGAAGCGCAAGCGCCGACGCACGGCGTCGATCAGCGTCTGGCGGCGCGCGCCGTGCTCGCTCGAAGCCTGGTCGAGCAGCACTTCGAGCAGCGCATCTCCGCCGAGACCGATGGCGAGCTCGATCTCCTGAGGACCGCAGCCGTGAACGGCGATGCGAGCGAGCAGCGCCTCGCGGGTCCGCGCTCCGCCGCGCTGCGCGGCGAGCTCGCGCAGCGCGCGATCGAAGCTGCGCTCGCGTTGCACGCGCTCGGCGAGCGCGCGATCCAGCGTGTCGGGATCGGCGTAGAGCGCGACGCGAATGCCCTGCGGCGTGGCCTCTTCGCCGCGCCAGAGATCGAGCAGGCGCTGCACGCCCGTGATCCCGGCGCGCGCGAGCGCTTGCGCGGCGGCCGAAGTATCGCCGGGGTCGCGTTGCGCGCGCTGCGCCAAGCGCTCGAGGGCGCGCGGTGTTCCGGCCTCGGCCAGGGCCGCGAGTGCGGCGCTCTGGACGCGGGGATCGCGCGCCGCGCGCTCGAGCAGCGGCAGCGCCGACTCGGGATGGCGCAGCGCGAGCCAGCGCAGCGCTGCTTCGACCTCGCGCTGCTCCGCGCTGCTCGAGGCCGGCGCGTTCAGGACTCGCTCGGCGCGCCGCGCCACGAGGACTTCGAGCGGCCAGCCTTCGGAGCGCAACGCGGAGAAGCGCGCGTCGAGGGCGGCGAGGAAGGCCTCGCGCTCGGTCGCCGGAGGAACATCGGCGAGCGCGGTGCGCACCGCTTCGCGCGCGGATTCCAAGCGCTCGGGGGAGAGGGGCGGGTCGCTCGCGCGCGGGTCGCGCGGCGCGAGTTCCTGCGCCTCCGCGGTCTCCTGCGGATGGGCCGGCAGAGGCTGATTCGGCTGCGTCGGGGGGATCCCGGCGATCTCCGTGCGTGGTTCCGACATCGACGCGCGCTCGGGCAGGCTGGCTCTGCCGAGCCACCACCAGAGTCCGACGCCGCTCGCGCCGAGCAGTGCGGCCGCGACGAAGATCCGGGCGGCGCGTCGCGGCTTGGGAGCCGGCGCGGGCTCGGAGCTCTCGAACGCGCGCGGTGCTGCGAGTGCCGCGCGGTTCGCGCTCGGCGCTTGCAGGCGCGCTTCCAGCGCACGGAGGAAGCTCGCGTCGTCTTCGGGCGCCGCGAGGTTCGCCGCGTCGCGCACGAGCTCGCCATACGCAGCGGCGAGGTCGCGATGCAAGCGCTCGGAGTGCAGGGGTGCGTCGAGGCGCGCGCGCAGCGCATCGAGGCGCGCGCGCTGGGCTTCTTCGATCGGCCCGTCGGCGGCCAGCGCTTCCAAGCGCTCGAGCTCGCGCAGCTCGCGGGGATCGAGAGGCTGGTGGGCAGGGCTCATGAGCGGACTCCGAGGGCGTGCAGCAGATCGCGGTGGGGGGCGAGCTCGCGGGCGAGCTGCGCGCGGGCCTTGCAGACGTAGATGCGCGTGGTCGCGATGGTCGTGTCGAGGACGCGGGCGACCTCCGCGTGCGAGAGGCCCTCGCCGACGCGCAGGTGGAACGCGAGGCGCCGGCGCGAGGGCAGGCGGGCGATCGCGGCCTCGAGCAAGCGGCGCGCTTCGTCGCGGAGCGGCGTGTGATCGGGGCCCCGGCGCTCGACCGCGTGAGCTTCGGCCGCGGCGCCCTCGCGCGCCGCCTCGCGCCGACGTCGGCGCGCGGCCTCGTGCGAGAGCCGCGCCGCGATGCGTCCGATCCAGCCGCGCACCGCGTCGGGCTCGGCGAGCTCCGCGAGGTGCGTCCAGGCGCGGACGAAGGTCTCCTGCACCAGGTCGTCGCGGTCGGCGCCGGGCGGCGTCAGCCGCGCGACCAAGCCCGCGACGAAGGGCCGAAGATGCAGCGCCAGGCTCCCGAAGGCCTCGCTCTGTCCGGCGCGGGCGCGCTGGACGAGCAACCCGAGGCTGGCCGGCTCCTCGCGGGCCCAAGGCGCAGGTCGGTGGGTCATGTCGGCTCGTAGGGGACGCACGGCCGCACAGAGCCGGCCCCGGCAGCGACGTTAGCTCGCTTCTTCGAGAATCTCCACGCCGCGGTCGGCGCGCGGGAGAGCATCTCCTTGCGCCGCGACCGCCGATCGCTAGCCTGCCCGCCCGATGAAGGTCTTATCCCACCTGCTCGAGAAGCGCCGAGCTCTCCTCGTCGCGCTGGTGGTGGGGCTCTCGCTGCTGGCCCTCGCTCGGCTGCCCGGGCTGCGCTTCGATGCCGTGGTGCGCGGCTTCTATGCCGACGACGACGCCGACTATGCGCGCTTGCTCGAGGTCTTCCGCACCTTCGGCTCGGACGACCTAGACGCGCTGCTCCTCGTCGAGGCGCCGGACGTCCTCGCACCTCAGGCGGTGGAGGCGCAGCGCGAGCTCGCGCGCGCGGCGCGCGCCCTGCCCGGCATCGCCTCGGCGGTGGCCGCGACCGACGTGCCGAGCTTCGGCGCGCTCGGGCTGCCGCGCCCGCTCTTCCCGCGGCTGGACGCCCCAGCGACCGCGTGGGCCGCAGCGCGCGCAGCGGCGCTCGCGCATCCGCTGATCGCGGGACAGCTCGTCGCACCGAGCGGCAAGCTCGCGGCGATCCTGGTGCACCTCTCGCTCGAGAACCCGAGCGTCGAGGAGATGGCGCCGATCGTCGCGCGTCTCGACGAGATCGCTTCGCGCGTCGCCGCGGAGCGCGGGGTCGCGGTGCATCTGAGCGGCGTGCCGGCGGTGCGCACCGAGATCTACGGCGCGATGCGCCGCGATCAGGAGCGCTTCCTCGTCGTCGGTGCAGCCATCGGCTTCGCGCTGCTCTACGCGGTCTTCCGCTCGCTCGCGGCCACCTTCGTCGCGGCGCTGTGCTCTTGGCTCGCGGTGCTGTGGGCGCTCGGCGCGCTCGCGTGGGCGAACGAGCCCTTGAACCTGCTGAGCGCCGCGCTGCCGACCTTGGTGCTGGTCGTCGCGTTCGCCGATGCCGTGCATCTCCTCTCCGAGGTGCGCTTCGGGCTCGCGCGCGGCGAGACGCCGCGCCATGCGGCGAGCGTCACGCTGCGCCACCTGGGCGGCGCTTGCTTCGTCACGAGCTTCACCACCGTCGTCGGTTTCGCCTCGCTCGCGGCGACGAGCATTCCGATCATCCAGCGCTTCGGCATCGCCTGCGCCGCGGGCACCGCGCTCGCGTTCCTCGCGATCGTCACCAGCGTGCCGCTCCTCGCGAGCATCGAGCGCGTGGGCCGCGCCCTGCGTCCGCGCGCGGGGGTGGCAAACGAACCTTGGGGAGCTCATCCGCTCCTCCAGCGCGCCATCGAACGCTGCCTCGCGCTCGCGCTCCGCTGGCCGCGGGCCATCGCCATCGGCGGCTTCGCTCTGACGGCGAGCGCGGTCTGGGTCGCGCTCGGTCTCGAGCCCGAGAACAGCATCCGCGAGAACCTCCCGCGCGGCGGCCGCGCCGAACGCGCGCTGGACCTGGTCGATCGCGAGCTCGGCGGCATCCTGAGCCTCTCGGTGGTCGCGCGACAGCGCGGCCAGGAGCCGCTCGATGCGCCGGCGTTGATCGAGGTCTTGGAAGAGGTCGAGCGCGCCTGCGCGGTGGAGCCGCAGCTCTCGCGCGCGTTCTCGGCGCTGAACATCGTGCGCACGTTGCCCGGATCGGGACCGCTCGCGCAGCGCGTGCAGACGGCGCTCGCGATCGTGCCGAGCGAAGTGCTCGCGCGCTGTTGGAGCGGCCCGGAGCGCAGCGCCTTGCTCTCGGTGCGCGTGATGGCGAGCGGGACGCGCGCGGTGCAGCCCATGCTCGAGCGGCTGCAAGCGCAGCTCCGCGAGCTCGAGCGCGCGCATCCCAAGTTCTCTCTCGAGCTCACCGGGACCCCCGTGGTCGCGGGCGCCAATTTGAACCAGATGATCGTGGACCTCGCGAAGAGCCTGGGCTCGGCGGCGTTCCTGATCTTCCTCGCGATGGCAGCGGCCTTCCGCTCGTGGCGCCTCGGGTTCATCTCCATCTTGCCGAACGCGCTGCCCATGCTGATCACCGCCGCGGCGTTGTCCCTCGGCGGAGGTTCGCTCGAGCTCTCGGGCGTGATCACCTTCTCGATCTGCCTCGGCATCGCGGTCGACGACACGACGCACGTGCTGGCGCGCTTCCGTCGCGAATGGCTCGCGGGCTTCGACTCGCGCGAAGCGCTGGAACGGACGATGCGCGGGGTCGGCTTGCCGATGGTGACGACCACGCTGGTCTTCCTCGGAGGGTTCGGGACGCTGGCCTTGAGCTCCCTGCCCGGCCTGCGCCAATTCGGGCTCCTCGCCGTGGTCGCGATGACGACGGCGCTGCTCTGCGACTTGATCCTGCTCCCCGCGCTCCTCCTGCTCGGGGCGCCGCGGCGGCGCTCGAGGCCGCCGCAGGAGGTCGAAGCCGCCTTAGCCGTGGGCGCAGAGCGCGCGTAGGCTACGCAGGGACGGGCGCTCTCGCCCTCCTCTCGTACCCCGCCCTCGGCCATCCGTCGGAAGAGGACCTCCCATGCCCTCGAATCGTGTCCTCGCCTCGGTGCTCGCAGGCGTCGCTTGCCTCTGGGCCGAAGCGCCCCTCAGCGCGCAGCAGCAGGAGATCATCGGGAGCCTGGTCGGTCGGACCGCGCAGAGCGCCCTCGCGAAGGGGAACTGCGTGCGCATCGATCGCACGGTGGTGCTCACCGACTTCGCGTTCTATCTCGAGCTCGCGGAACCGCAGAGCTTGGTGTTCACGATCCATCGCGCGGTGCGCGAGGACGCGAGCTACGTGCTCGAGCAGAGCTGGTCGATCCCGGCGCAGCCCGCGGGGCCGAGCTGGTACTCGCCGACCGCGCTCTACGTGCCGCTGCTCGCCGGCAATCACTATCTGCTGAGCGTCTCCTGGTCCGGGACGCTCACCTACTCGTTCCATCCGGCGGCGGCGTGGCCGCTCACCTTCGGCGAGCAACGCTACGCCTATTGGAGCGGCGCGCATCCGCTGCCGAGCGCGCTCCTCGCGCGGAACGAAATGCCGGCGACGTACCTCATGGCGCTCACGACCCAGGCGCCTTCGCGCTTCGATCCGCACACGCGGATCGCGGGCGCGGGCTGCGCGCCGAGCGGACTCTCCGCCCCGCGCCTCACCTGCGCGGAGATGCCGCTCCTCGGCAATCGGAACTTCGCGCTCGAGGTCGCCGCGAGCGCGGTCGCGCGACCCACGTGGCTCTGGATCACGCCGCACGCGCTGCCGAGCCCGATCTCGATCGACGGCTGCGAGCTCTACCTCGATCTCCGCACACCGCTGATCGCGATCGGCCCCGTCCCGACGCAGGTGAACACGGTCGCGCGCTATCCCATCGCGATCCCGTACGACCCCGTGATCCGCGGCGTCGAGGTGCCGCTGCAAGCGGCGGCCTACGACTTCGCGAGTGGCGCGGTGGATCTCAGCAACGCGCTCTTCCTCCTCTATCGTTGAAGCACTCGGCCGCGTGTCGAAGGAGCGCTTCGACGTGGGGGACGACTCCGGATCGCGCGTCAGAGGGAGGCGCGAGGACTCTAACGAGCGACACCGGATCCGTGATCGACGAGCGGAACGATGGCTCGATTCGGCGACGTTCCTCCCGTGACCGGCGCTCGAGGTTCGCGAGCGAGGTCGAACGCGCTACGATGCGCGATGTCGTTCGACGTCGTTCACGCGCGGCGGGCGGGGCGCTTGCTTCGCCGGAGGGCTGGCGGAGCAGTCGTCGCGGAACTCGCGTTCGATGGTTCGCGCTCGTCGTCGATTAGCACGTCGTTCTCGCATCGACGGGTCGAGGCGAGACGTGCGGGAGAGGCGTTCGGAAGCAAGCGTGCGAAGGCGCTACGCCCGGCCCTACGGCGAAGCAAGCGCCGCGCCCGACGCGCCCGAGCCACGTCGAGGGTGATCCAGAGTCGACGCGTGAACGGCGCGCGCGAGAAACGCGTTGCGTCGCGCGTCGTGCACGTCGCTTGCTGCGCCTCCGGGCGCGGCTTCGCTCCATCGATAGACGTCGTGCGCCGTTTCGGAGCCCGCTGGAGGCGGGGGCTCCGAAACTCATGCTCATGGAGGCGTTCGGACATCGACGCGAGAACGACGTCCATGGACACGGGGTTCCACGCCCGCGCGGCGGCAGTGCGGTGCAGTTCAGCGCGAGGTCGCTCGGCGACTTGATTGCGCGGGGTTGCGTCGCGGACGGCCGGCGTGCTTGTTGTGCTGCGGCAGCTCGCGGAGGTCGAGCAGGCCATGGCGGCGCCAGCCAGTCGTGAGCAGCCAAATCGAAGCGGGCGCGACGGTGGCCACCACCGGCGCCTTCGGAATCGCGGCGATCGATAGGCGCTCGATCCAGCCATCGAACATGGGCGCGCTCGAGCAGAGATCGATCGACGACTGCGCCACGACGCCGTGCTTCTTGCCGTTCTGCAACACGTAGCGCAACGCGTTCCGCGCCTGCGTCGGCGTCGAGATCACTTCGTCGTGATAGCGCTCGGGGAACACTTTGCCGCTCCGGCCCCAGAGCTTGTTCAGCGCGCGGGCGAGCGGACTCAGCAGCGCGTTCATGGCGCGCGCGACGCACTCGCGATCGTCGGCTTCGACGAGCATGTGCACGTGATTGCCTTGCACGGAGTAGTGGATGATCCGCATTCCGTGGCGATCGCTGCTCGCGCTGAGCGCGGCGAGCACGAGCTTCAACGCGCCTCCGCGACGCAGTGATGGCAGACCATCCGCCAGACGCACGGTGATCAAGAGAGGCTGGCCGCGCTTCTTCTTCGCGCGCCGACGGTGCGGCATGCCGGGCTCGGCATTCTTCGGCTTCCGCCCCGCACCCTTCCGCTTCCCGCCATGCTGACGGAAGTCGAACTCGAGCTGTTGATCCTTGCGGCGCATGTGGCTTCCTCTGCCCCGTGCTGCGTCGCCTTCCCCGATTTCGTTCCAGCACGTAGAACGCAGAATGGGCCTCGTGGGTTTCATAGAAAGTCGGAATCTTGATAGGGCGGCGTTATTCGCTGCCCGAGCTCGCTGCACCGCGCGGGCGACGAACCGATGTCTCTCGACGCGGCTCTCGCGTTGACGTCCGTTCGCCCCAGTAGCATGAGTTTCGGAGCCCCCGCCTCCCGCGGGCTCCGAAACGGCGCACGATGTCTTTCGACGTAGCGGAGCCGCATCCGGAGGCGACGCAAGCGACGTGACCGCCGCGCTCGCTCTCGAATCGCGCTCGACGTCGAACCCGCTTCGACGCGCAGTGTCGTTCGACGTCGTTCACGCGCGGCGGGCGCGGCGCTTGCTTCGCCGGAGGGCTGGCGGAGCGGTCGTCGCGGAACTCGCGTCCGAAGGTTCGCGCTCGTCGTGGGTTCGGGTACCGATCTTGCGTCGACACGACGAGGCGACACGCGAGCGAGAGGCGATCGTACGCAAGGCCGTGCAGGCGCTACGCCCGGCCC
>JAEUHW010000321.1 GCA_016793245.1 Planctomycetota bacterium | reverse complement strand
AGGAGAGCGGCGTCGCGGTCTGGCTCACGATGGCGCGCTATGCGACCGAGCACTATCTCGGGGCGACGTTGCTCGGCTGGCCGCTCGTCTTCGACTTCTCACCGCGCTCGTTCGCGACCTCGAACACGAGCGATGTCCTCGGGTGGCTGCTGCTGATCGGCTGGGCCGCGCTCTCTGCGGCGGCCCTCGTCGCGCTGGTGAAGCGACGCTCGCACGCCGCCTTCGCGTTCCTCTTCTTCGTCGTGGCGCTCGGCCCCACCGCGAACCTGCTGACGCGGATCGGCATCCTCGGCGCGAATCGCCTGGCCTACTTCCCCTCGCTCGGGATGGCGCTGCTGCTCGCCGTGCTCGGCGAAGCGCTGCTCCGTCGCGCGCGCGGTCGCGAGAAGCCCCTGCTCCTCGCCGCGGCCGTGCTCGTGCTCGGCTACGGAGTGCGCACGGCGAGCGCGCTCGGCGCGTTCGCGCATCCCTATGCGCTCTACTCCAGCGTGCTCGCGCACGCGCCGGAGAACGCGCTGGCGCTCGGCTCGCGCGGACTCACCTGCTTCCAGATCGGCGTCGGGGCCGAAGCGCCACCCGCGGCGGAGAGCGCGCTCCCGCGCGAGCAGTGGCTCGCTCGCAGCTTCGAGGATCTGCGCCAGAGCCTCGTCGTCGATCCCTCGCGCTGGCGCGCGGCGCTGCCGAACTTGGTCTACGCGGCCTTCCAGACCGATCGCCCGCTCGAGCTGGCACCCGTGCTCGACCTCTGCCTGCGGCGGAAGGAGCCCGGTCTCGCCGCGAGCTTGCCGCCGCTCGACGCAACGCCCGCGAGCCTGGCGCGCTGGGCGAACTCGCTCCAGGGCTTCGCCGCGCGCGGCTCGCGCGAGCGCGCGCTCGCCGCGGTCGCGCGTGTGCTCGGTCCTTGGGCCGATCTCGACGGCTTCGATCGCCTCCGCGCCGACGCGACAACGCGCGCGGCTCAGGCGGAGCGCATCGCCGCGCTGCGCCAGCTCGTGCGCGCGCTCGCGCAGGACGGCGACCGCTTCACCGCGGCGCTCGCGCAGTCGGCGCTGGCGCCGGCGTTCGAGCGAGCCGCCGAGCGCTGGAGGCGCTGAGAGGATCCGACGCGGTTCCTACGCTCGCGCGCGGTGCACATGCCCGCTAGGCACTTCCACCCACGGTCGTGCAGCATGGGAAGGCTTCCGGCCCGCTCCACGCGGTCCTTCCGCGAATCAACCGTTCGGCACACCGCAGTCGTTCCTCCCATGAACCGCCGTCGCTACGCCGCTCCCATCTTCCTCTTCCTGTTCCTGCTCGCGAGCGCGGCGCTCGATAGGGCCAGGCGCCACGAGGCCCGCTCGGAGCCCGAGCCTTCCGCGCACGAGGAGGCCCTCGCAGCTCGCGAGCTCGAGCTGAACGACGCGTTGATGGAGGAGTACCTCTCCCTGCGCCAGGAGATGCAGGCGAGCGGCGACGCGGGAAGTGCGGAGCTGCTCTCTCGACGCGGATGGACTCCTCAGCGCTTGCGCAGAGTGGAGATGGCCATCGCGCGGAGCCTGGCGCCGCATCAGAAGCTCTACGTGCAGAGTTGGTGGGAGAGTTCCGATCGGCTCCACGACCAGCTCTTGGCGGATCTCGAGAACCAGCTCGCCGTCGCGAGCGAAGAGCAGATCCCCGCGCTGAAAGCGCAGCTCGCGTTGGTGGAGTCGGCTTGGGCGGAGTTCGAGACGACCCGCGAGCGATTGAGCAACTTCGAGCAGCGGAACGCCGTCGTCGCGCATCGCTGGGCGCCGCGCATCCAGACCGCGACGGGGTCGAAGTGAGCCGCTCCGTCCTGCGACGCGTCATCGCGGCGAGCGCGCTCCTCGCGTGCCTCGCCCATGCCGGCTTCGCAGAAGGAGAACCGGGAGCTTCGAGCGCGAGCGCCGCACGGCCGCGCCCGAACATCGTGCTGATCCTCGCGGACGACCTCGGCTACGGTGAGCTCGGCTGCTACGGGCAGGAGAAGATCAAGACGCCGCATCTCGATCGCCTCGCCGCGGAGGGCCTGCGCTTCACGCAGGCCTACAGCGGCGCCCCGGTCTGCGCGCCGTCGCGCTGCGTGCTGCTCACCGGCAAGCACACCGGGCACGCCGAGATCCGCGGCAATCGCGAGCAGAAGGACGCGAACGGCAAGAGCCTCGAAGGGCAGCATCCGCTCTCGGCCGCGGCGCTGACGCTGCCGCAGCTCTTCCAGCGCGCGGGCTATGCCACGGCGGCGTTCGGCAAGTGGGGGCTCGGGCAAGCCGGCACGAGCGGTGCACCGAACGAGAAGGGCTTCGAGCTCTTCTTCGGCGTCACCTGTCAGCGCGTCGCGCACTCCTACTACCCGCGCTTCGTGTGGCGGAACGGCGCGCAGGAGCTGCTGAACGAGAAGCCGGTCCCGGGCCACGCGAAGAGGCTCGAAGGCGAGATCCGAACCGAGGACTGGAGCAGCGCGCGTCATCTCTCGAGCGCGGTGCGCGACGAGGCGCTGCGCTGGCTCGCGGAGCGGAAGGAGGATGGGCGCCCCTTCTTCCTCTACCTGCCCTTCCTCGAGCCGCACGTCGCGATGCAGCCCGAGCGTTCGTTCGTCGAGCGCTATCCGGCCGAGTGGGATCGCGAGCCCTATCGGGGGCAATGTGGATACACGCCGCATCCGCGCCCGCGCGCGGGCTACGCCGCGATGATCTCGCAGCTCGACGACCACGTGGGCCGCATCGTCGCCGCTCTCGAAGCGCAGGGCCTCGCGGAGAACACGTTGATCGTCTTCACCAGCGACAACGGCACGACGCACGAGCACAACGGCGACCCGGTGCTCGGCGTCGGCGGCGTGGATGGGGAGTTCTTC
>JAEUHW010000308.1 GCA_016793245.1 Planctomycetota bacterium | reverse complement strand
GCGTCAGCCGTTGAACCCAGCGTGGATTCGGTCTCAACGGCGTCAGCCGTTGAACCCAGCGTGGATTCGGTCTCAACGGCGTCAGCCGTTGAACCCAGCATTTCGGTCTCAACGGCGTCAGCCGTTGAACCCAGCATTTCTACAGTCGCACGTCGCGGAGGTCGTCGACGGCGAAGTCGACCGAGATCTCGAGGTCGACGTTGATGATCCGGCCGGTGCCCTTGAACTCGTTGAAGATGAGCGCGCCGCTCACCACCCGGTTGTTCTCGAAGTGCAAGGTCACTTCGTTGGCCGTGCGGGCCTTCATCAGCAAGTTGTAGATGCGCTCCGGACTGGACTTGCCGGTGCGACGCGCGGTCTTCTCGGTGGTGGAGGCGGTCGGTGCGGGAGGGGGGGTGCGCTGCGTGGGCATTCTCTTTCGCCTGCGAATCGAAGAGGAGACGGTGACCGCGCGTGGCTCGGCTGTCGCGGAGTGCCTGATCACTCCGCTTCGTCCATCAGTTCCGAGCTTTGGCGAGGTCGTGGGGACGAAGGGCTTCGAGCGCGAGTTGCGACCAGGATTCGAGGGAGTCCCAATCGCGGGGGACGAGCTCGCGATGCGAAGCGCTGCTGGATGGAGAAGGGAAAGAGCGGAGCTCGCGTTGAGGCGAGCGAGCTTCTGGAGCACCGGCTCGGAGCGCCGTGCGAGCGTTCGATTCGATCACTGCGTCGCGCCATGCGAGGAGCATGGCGCTGGGCACGAAACCACCTTCGAGACGCTCCGTTTCTCGAATCGCGACCTCCGCGTCGTTCTCGACGCGGAGCACGTGAACGAGGCCCAGATGGACCGCGCCCACGGAATTCGAGTCGTCATTCAGCCAACCAACGAGCTCGGCTTCGGACGGAAGGGAAAGCACGAGCTCTTCGAGGATCTCGCGCCTCGCGGCGCGCTCGACGATGCCGCGAGGCTTCGCCGAAGGCGCGTCATTGTGCGCAAGGTGTTCTTCTTGCCTAGAGGGCACTCGATCTTGCGGCGAGCTGTCGCCGCGATCTTGCGGTTCGATGTGTCCGCCGATGCCGATCGACCAGGCGCCGTGAAGGCGGCCTTCGCTGGAGCGCTTCGTGCGGCGCACGCACAGCAAGTCTTCGCCGCGCTGCACGAGACAGTACGGGATCGGCTGCTTCAGCTCGGGATCGCACTCCGCGTGACGACGCTCCACGAAGAAGCCGCGCCGCGCGATGCACTCGCGCAGGCGCTCCGCGCGTTCCGCATCGAGCGCGGCGTAGCCCGCGGGCAAGCCGAGCTCGGCTTCGAGGTCGCGGCGCTTCACCACGAGCACCAGCTCCATCTTGATGCAGACTCCTCCGCCAGCCGTGCGTGGGGACAAGGGCTCGGGAGCGAGATCCTAAGCCGGGTTCTGTGCGCGCTCCTCGCGGAGCGGCGGCGACCATCTATCTGGGACGCATCTCGCGATGCGCCTCGAACGACCTACCCGGGAGCCTGTGCGCGAGCCGCGCGCTCCCCTATTCGGTCTTTCTCCGGGTGGGGTTTGCCGTGCCGGAAGCGTTGCCGCTCCCGCGGTGAGCTCTTACCTCGCCGTTTCACCCTTGCCCGCTCCGCGCGAGGCGGAGCTGGCGGTCTGTTCTCTGTGGCACTTTCCCGGTCCTCGCGGACGGTGGGCGTTACCCACCACCCTGCTCTGCGGAGCCCGGACTTTCCTCTCGCCCTTGCGGGCGAGCGGCCGCCGACCCCGCTCCCGAGCCGCAGAAGGTCTACTCGATGGGGGGGGCGCTCACCAGGTCGCGGTGACCGCCTCGAGCAGGGCTTGGCGGATGTTCCCTTCTTGCCTGGAAATTCACGCCAGGCGAGTTGACTGCCCACCCTGAAAGTGGTCATGTTGGTCGTCACCGAACTGCGCGTCCCGAGCGACCCCCCCAACGCTTGGAGACCCCGCCGAGCCCCTTCCGCTCTCGCCGCGCAGCACGGTGCCGACTCCGCCGGTGTTCCCCGCATCCGGTCCTGACCTCGCCTCTCTCGCTTCGATCCCGCTTCCCCTGCTGGATCGCGCCGCGAAGGACGCGAGGAGATTCCGTCCCTCGCCGGAGCCTTCCGTGTCCCGCCCCTTGCTCGCGATCGCTCTCCTCGCCACAGGTCTCGTCGCAGACCTGAGAGGGCAGAGTTCTGATCGCTTCGAATCGCACACGTTCCATCGCAGCGCTGCGATCGATCCGGCACCGCGACGCACGGATGCGTTCGCTTGGATGCCGAGCCTGGCGTTCTTGAGGCCCATGATCGCCACGTCCGAGGCCTTCAACGGCTCGTCCGATCCCAGCGCGGATCGCAGCGCCGTGGACGCGGCAGCTCACGCGGCCGAGATCCCGGCCGCGAGCGCTCCCGGCATGCCCGCCGAGCCTGGCGCGCGTGGCCATCTCGTGCGGACGACTTGGGTTCCGTCGGCGCCGGCGCCGCTGAGCGAAGCGCGATCCGAGCTCGGTCTCGGGCTCGCGATCCCGGAACCGCTGAGTCTCGTGCTCGCGGGTATCGCGATCCTCGGCCTGGTCTTCCTGGCGCGCCGTCGGCCGGCGTAAGAGATCCGAGCTCGAGGTGCGACCGAGCCGCTCGGCGCGGATAATGCGGCCGGCCGCAGGAGATCCTCCTCGATGACGCTCGCGTTGCTGCGCCTCCTCCTCGTCGTACTCGCTCTCGCACCTGCTTGCCTCGGCGCCGCGGGCGTCTGCGTCGCCGCGCCCTCGGCCGATGCCTGGGAAGAGGCTCGAGCTGCGTTCGAAAAGGCGTTTCGCGGTACCGACGCCGCGGCGCGCGTCGAAGCCGTGCAGGCGATCGCCAAGTTCGGCGATCCGCGCGGTGTCGAGCTGCTGCGCGTCGAGCTCGAGGCGCTCTCGACGCGCGTGCGCTCCGAGCAGCAGAAGCGCTTCGAGCTCGAGGCCACTCTGCAGCGCAAGCGCCGTCTGGCCGACGTGCGCCGCGAGCGCCTGGCCGAGCGCGTGAAGAGCGCCAGCGACCCCGCGCAGCGCACGGCGCTCGAGCGGCAGATCGCCGAGGTCGACCTCGCGATCCAGGAGATCGCGAAGGCCGAGAAGGCGGAGCTCGCGCCCTTGGCCGCGAGCCTCGAGAGCGACCAGCGCGTGCTCGCGGCCCTGCGCGAGGGCTTCCCTGCGCTCATCGACGCTCAACCGGCCGGGCGTCGCTCACGCGAGATCCAGAACCTGAAGAAGAACCTGCTCGCGAGCGAGAGCTGGGAAGCGCGGGTCGCGGGCATCGAGAGCTACTCGCTGAGCGGAGACCCCGGTGCCGCGGAGCATCTGCTCGGCCTGATCGGCAAGCTCCTGAAGGAGAAGGAGAAGGCCGAGGCCGAGATCCCGGCGATCGCCGAGGATTTGGGCCGCGTCGTGAAGCAGCTCGCGAACGAGCGCAAGGTGCTCGGCGGGAACAAGGTGACCCAGGCGACGCTCGCGCGGCACGACGAGATCCAAGCGCAGCTTCACGGGCTGAGCGAGCGCGTCTTCGATGCGACCCGCACGGTCGAAGCGATCGCCGAAGCGCTGCCCGCGGCGATCGCGCGCCTCGTCGATCCGGAGCGCGACAAGGCCATCAAGGGCCTGAAGTCGCGCACCTCTTCCGGGCCGTTCGAAGCGAAGCGCGCGGCGGTGATCGCCTTGGGACGCATTCCCGGCGAGGCCTCGCTCTCCGTGCTGCGCGAGCTCCTGCTGAAGAAGGACGATCCGGGGTTGCGCGCGCTCGCCATCGATGCGCTCGCGGTGCAGAAGGACGAAACGAGCCTGGACGAGCTCCTGGCGAACCAGCTCCGCGACACGCGGTGGGAAGTGCGCCTCGCGGTGATCCGCGCCCTGACGAGCATCCGCTCGGCCCGCTCGATCGCGCCGCTGCTCGTCGCGCTCGAGACCGAGACCGGTCGGCTGCAGGACGAGGTCGAGAAGACCCTGCAGTCGCTGACCGGCAAGACCTTCAACCGCAGCGTCGAGCTCTGGAAGCGCTGGTGGGCCGAGGCCGCGCCCACGTTCACGCTCGCGGCGCCGCAGCCGGCGGCTCCGGAGACCGAGGCGACCGACGGCCCGCGCTTCTACGGCCTCACCGTCGTCTCGCGGCGCGTCGTCTTCGTGCTCGACTGCTCGGGCTCGATGGGCTTCTCGCTCGACGCCGTCGACGATCCGGCTCGTCAGGGAGATCCGCGCTTCCAGAAGCCGCCGGAGCCGGGCGAATCCTCGCGCTACGACATCGCGAAGCAGGAGCTCTTCCGCGCCTTGGGCGGCATCGGCAAGGGCGGTTGGTTCAACCTCGTCTTCTATTCCGACGAGGTGCGCACCTGGAAGCGCAAGATGATGGAGATGAGCGACGAGGTGCGCGCCGAAGTGCGCGGCTACGTCGAGGCCGAGATCAAGCCCGAAGGCTCGACGAACATCCACGGCGGCCTCGCGGCGGCGTTCGATCTGGCAGGCATCGGCGCGCGCGACCGCTACTACGACTCCGAGGTGGACACGATCTACTTCCTCTCCGATGGTCATCCGACCTCGGGGGAGATGCTCGATCGCGAGCAGATCCTGGAGTACGTGCGCCGGCGGAACGCGCTCAGCAAGATCGTGATCCATACGATCGGCATGGGCGAGGACCACGACGCGATCCTGATGCGACGCTTGGCCGAGGAGAACGGCGGCAAGTACGTCTCGAGGTGAGTCGCACCGTGGAGTTCCGCGAGCACGTCGCAGGGCTGGAGCTGCGCCGCTATCGTCCGCTCGAGCCAGCGCGCGCGCGCGTTCTCTGGATCCACGGTGCCGGCGAGCACGGCGGGCGCCATGCGGCGGAGGCCGCGCGCCTCGCCCGACGCGGCGCCGAGGTCTGGCTACCTGATCTCCCCGGTCACGGCGAGAGCGCCGCGAGCTTCGCGTGGACGCCGGCAGATCTGCGTGCGGCGCTCGCTCACCTGCTCGCTCACGCCGGTGCAGGTCCGCCCTTCGATCTCGTCGGTCACAGCATGGGCGGGCTCTTGGCCATCGGGCTCGTGCGCGAGCTTCGCCTCGCGCTGCGGCGCTGCGTGCTCTGCGCCCCGTTCCTCGCACCGGCGCGGCCGATTCCGCGATGGAAGGAGTGCGCCGGTCGGCTCGCGGCGCGACTCGCTCCCCGTATGCGCTTCTCCCTCGGCCTCCGCGGAGAGGATCTCCTGCGCGAGCCTGCGGAGCAGCAGCTCTGGTTCGAGGATCCTCTGCGTCAGCGCGGCATCGGCGCGCGATCCGCGGCGGCGTTGCTCGACGAAGCCGCTCGGCGCGCCGCGGAGGTCGAGCGGTTCCCCGTGCCTTGCCTCGTGTTGATCGCCGGCGAGGATCGCGTCGCGGATCCCGCGGTCGCTCTACGTTGGGCCGAGCGCTGCTCGGCCTCGGCGGTCGTGCTCGCGGGCCTGCGCCACGAGATCCTGCGCGAACCCGAGCGCGCCATCGCGCGGCTCGCGATCGATCGATTCCTGCAACTCGTGTGAGCGCCGCGCGAGCGAGGCGTGAGCTCTCCGCCGTCAGCGTCGCCGCGAACGGCGTCGCGCACCGGCGCGATCGCGCCGTCCGCGATCCAGCGCGTGCGCATCCGGTGCCGGATCTGGCTCGGTGGGGCCGAGGTCCGCGTCCGTGGCGTCTTCGTCTTCTGCGAAGGTCGACATCGATGCACGGCGCGCGGCTGCGCGGCGGCCGTCGATCCATGCGCGCAGGAGCACCGCCGCAGCGGCCGAATCGATGCGCTCGCGCTGCCGATCCGCGCGCACTCCCGAGGCGCTGAGCAGCTCGGCCGCCTCCACGGTGGTCAGGCGCTCATCGGCGAACTCGATCTCGAGGCCGCTCTGCTGCGCCTCCAACGCCGCGCCGAACGTCCGCGCGTCGCGCGCGCCGCTGCTCTCGCCGCCGTCCATGTGCAGCGGCAAGCCGATCAGAACGCGCTCGGGGGTTTCGCCGCGGATCGCGGCGAGCACTCCCTCCAAGCGCTCGGCATCGCCGCGGGAATGTACGGCGGGCAGCGTGCGGATCGCGATGCCGAGCGCATCGCAGACGGCGAGGCCCGTGCGGCGCGAGCCGAGGTCGATCGCCAGCGTGCGACCGATCTTCTCGCTCACAGCACGTCGGTCCGGCCGCGCGCGCGCAGCGCTTCGACGATCTTCTTCACGTCCTCGCAGCGGTCCTTCCGCGCGACGAGCGTCGCATCGGGCGTGTGGACGACGACCACGTCGTCCACGCCGAGGAGGGCGATCACGTGGGCCGTGGAGGAGAAGGCGATCGCTCCGCGCGCGTCGTGCGCGACGAGCTCGCCACCGGAAGGGAAGATGCCGCGATTCCCCTCCGTGTCGGCGGCGTGCAACTCCTCGAGCGCCGGCCAGGAGCCGACGTCGTTCCAGGTGAAGTCCACCGCGAACACGCAGCCCTTCTCGCTGCGCTCCATGACCGCGACGTCGATCGGGAGCGACGGCAACGCGCGATACGCGCGCGCGTCGATCGCTGCGCCGCCGCTGCCGAGCGCCAGGAGACCGTCGAACAGCGCCGCGCTGTGTCGGGCGAGCTCGTCCAGGATCACGTCCGCGCGCCAAACGAACATCCCGCTGTTCCAAGCGAAGGTCCCCGCGCGCAGGAAGCGTTCCGCGGTGGCGCGGTCGGGCTTCTCCTTGAAGGACGCGATGCGGCGCGCGGTGGCATCGTCCGCGAGCGGCGCGCCGAGCTCGATGTAGCCGTAGCCGGTCGCGGGATGCGTCGGACGGATCCCGAAGGTCACGAGATGGCCTCGATGCGCGAGCGCGAAGGCTTGCTCCAAGCGCTGGCGGAACGCGCTGACGGGCGTGATCACATGGTCCGCCGGCAGCACGGCGAACACCGCTTCCGGGTCCTTGCGCCGCAGCTCGAGCGCCGTGAGGCCGATCGCGGCGGCGGTGTTCCGCGCCGCGGGCTCGGCGATCAGGTTCGCGCGGGGAACCCCGAGCGGCTCGAGTGCTTCGGCCGCGAGCTCGATCTGCTCCTCCAAGGTGACGACGTGGATCCGCTCCGGCGGCAGGAGCGGCAGGAGCCGACGCGCGGTAAGGGCGATCATGGCCTCTTCGCCAGCGATCTTCAGGAACTGCTTGGGGCGTCGATTGCGGCTCTCGGGCCAGAACCGCGTGCCCGAGCCACCAGCCATGATCACCGCGTGATCCACGTGCGCTTGCCTCTTCTTGTGGGAGGGGCGGATTCTACTCGCGCTCGCGGTCGCCCCAGCCAGCGCCATCACCACCCGCTGCGAAGATCGGCCCGCGAGGCGCTGCGACTCAAAAGCGCGGCGAGAGCTTCGGGCGGATGCGCGGAGGCAGATAGGGGCGGGGGGCGAGCTGCAGAGCTTTCCGACCGGTGGGGCCGAATTGGGGATAGATCTGCGGGTCGTCGATCCAGCCGCCGACTTCGATGTGCACGAGCGGCGCGGACGAGAGGATCATGCCGAGGCCACGCGCCAGGATGCTGCCGAAGATCGGGATGCCGAGCACGTCGAGATAGGCGATGTCCACGGCCAGCGCCAGCGTTCCGTCGAGGCCGACCGCGCCGCGTCCGGCGAGCTCCGCAGCAGGGCTGTCGAGACGCAGCTCGTCGATGTACACGATCAAGCCGTCGAGCCGCGCGTTCGCGCGCGCGGTGCGGAAGGTCACCGCGTCCTGTCCGAGCAAGGGGTTCAAGCGGCCGAGCACGGGCAGCGTGCCGAGCTCGCCATCGCGCAGATGCACCGTCGCGGAGCCCTTCAAGCGCGCGAGCTCGCGCACGGGGCCCGCGATCTGCAGGGTCGCATCGAAGTTGCCCGGCGCGCGTACCGAGCGGCCTTCGAGCTCGCTCAGGAGCTGCTGCAGCGCGGCGCGCTCCAAGCGCAGGTTCAGCACGAGCTGCGGGCGTTCGGCGCCGAGCTCGATGGCGAAGCTCTGCGGCTCGCGCGGACCATCTTCGGCGAGCGGAGCCAAGCGACCTCCGAGGACCTCGGCGGTCGCGCGACGCAAGGTGCCGAAGCGCTGTGGGTCGAGTCGCAGTCGCGTCGCGAGCTCGCGGAAACCGATGCCGAGGACGCGCAGCTCGCCGTGCCGGAGCTCGGCTTCGATCTCCTCGACGCCGGCGGACCCGACGACGCCGCGCTCGATGTCGAGCTCGCCGCGGAGGTTCGTCAGCGCGAGTCCCGGATCGAGACGGACGTCGAGCAGATCCAGAAGCCCGCGGAACTCGACGCGCGGCGTTCCGAGCTCGCCGTCCGAAGAGCGCGGGAAGAGCAGGTGAACGTCGATTCCGCGCCCGCGCACTCGCCCGGCGGTCCGCCACTGCTCCAAGCGCGCCGCGGCGCCGCGTCCGAGGAACACCTGGGCGTGGCGATCGAGCTCGAGGTCGTCCACATCCGCGCGCATCTTGGCGCGCAGCGCCCCTCCGGCCGGCTCGACCACGGCGTCGCGCAGCACGACGCGGGTCGAGCTCGCGCCGAGCTCGTGCGGCACCAGGAGATGCAGTTCCTCGGACTCGATTCGCCCCCCGGGCGCGATCGAGATCTGTCCGTGGATCTCGCGCAGAGGAGCGTTCCATTCGGCGATGCGGGCATCGACGTCATCGAGGTCCAGCTCGGCCCGCAGCTCGGGCGGCGCGCTGGCGCGATGGACGAGCGAGATATCGGCGTCGATGCCTCCGCCTTCGAGGCGCAGCTCGCGCAGCGCCGCCAAGTACATGGCGCGATCCACGGCTCGGCGCAGCTCGTCGGGCTCCGCGAGGGAGAGATCGGCGCGGAGCTCGAGATCGATCCCGAGCGCGTGCGTTCGCGCCTCGAGCGCGATCAGCGCATCGGCGAAGCCCCTTGGATCGCGTTCGCCCGGGCGCTCCGTCTCGGCGCGCGCGGCTCGGCCGCGGGCCCATCCGTGCACTTGCGCGCGGCCGCGCGCCGCGTCGCTCTCCGCGGCCGCGCTGCGCACGTGCAGCATGCCGTGTACGTCGCGCAGCGAGCTGCCGAGCCCGACGCGCGTCAGCTCTCCACCGCGCAGAGCGATCTCCAGATCGGCATCGAGCTCGACGCGCGGCGAACCGGCGGGACGAACGACGCGCGCGAGGACATCGAGCGCTCCGTCGTAGCGGAACTCGCGCAGCGTCGCCGCGGTCGCGGGATCGAGGGCCGAGAGGGCGTCGTCGATCGCGGCTCCGAAGCGGAGACCGCGAGCGCGGACCTCGAGCCCGAAGCCCGCTCTTCCGCTGGTGCCTGGCGCAAAGCGACTCAGCGCTCCTTCCAGCTCGAAGGGCGCGCGGGATGCACCGCGGGGATCGGCGAGACCCTCGAAGCGAAAGGAGATGCCTTCGTCCGCGATGCCGATCGACCCAAAGAGCTCGCCCGTCGGCAAAGGGAAGCCGCGGTAGCTCGCGGCGGCGTCACGCACGCGGACTTCGCCGCGCGTCGAGAGCCGCGGCACGCCGAGCTCCTTCTCGAGATGCAGCGCGGCATCGACGCTTCCACCGTAGGGAGAGAGCTCGGCCCAGACCGGCGAGACTTCGGGCAGGGCGCGAACGGCGCGGTCGAGCTCCGCGTCGAGCGATGCGTCTTCCAAGCTCGCCGTGAAGTCGAGTCCGGGGGACGTGCCGCGCCGGAAACGGAAGAGCCCTTCGACGGCGAGCGGTCCGGTGGGGCCGACGCCTCGGATGCCGGGGGCGATGAGGGTGCCGCGGCGGAACGAGAGCGCGCCGCGCAGTTCGCTGACCGGGTAGGGGAACGCGACCTCGTCGCGCGGGAAGCCTACGAAGCGCGCGCGCGCATCGACGACTTCGATGTCGGCGCTGGCATCGAGGCCGGACTCCCCCGGGCGCCGCTCGAGGAAGAGATCGACGCGCCCTCGCCCGCGCGCCGAGAACGCGTCGAGCTCGACATGGGGGCCGTCGATGGCGACGAAGAGCTCCCGCACCCAGGGTTCGTAGCTCAGCACTTCCGGCGTGCGGACCGAGATGCGTGCGCGCGGATCTCCGGAGAGCAGATCCGCGGCGTACGCTTCGAGATCGACGGTCGCTCCGCGCACGCTGCCCCGCGCGCGGAGATGCGCGTTGCCCTGTTCGTCGAGGCGCACGACGCCCGCCGCCGATTGCAGGCGCACATCGACCGCGGGAACGCGCAAGCTGAGCTCGCGGAAGCGCAAAGCCGCGGCGATCCGGGGCGCGGCGTCGAAGCTCCCGGCGATTCGCACGCCGAGATCGAGCGTACCGCGCGGCTCGTACTCTCCTTGGAATCGGCGCGCGCGAGCGGAGAGCCACGGCAAGTCGCGCGGATCGGGTTGGAGATCCGATCCCTGCGCGAAGGCCGCGAACGCGCGCGCGCTGGGATCCACATGTCCTTCGGCCACCATTCGCCCCATCGAAGGGATGAGCAGCGCGAGTCGCGCGCGGTAACGCGTGCTCTCGGGGTCGGGCTCGGCTTCGAGGTCGATCTGCGAGAGCTGGACCCAGCCCAGCTCGGGGAAGACGCCTTCGACCGAGCCGCCCACGACGCGCAGCGCGGGGAACGGTCGCTCGCTGTCGCTCTCCACGGGGCCGCGCAGGAGCGCGAGCCCGATCTGCTCCGACCAGGAGACCCGCGGTCTCACGAGCGTGACTCGCGCGACTTCGATCGACGGAGCGGAGAGGCCCGTGATGCGCAGATCGATGCGCGCGGACTCCACCTTGATCGCCGGCGGGAGGCCCGCGCGCGCGGCGATGGCGATCTCTTCGGCGATCACCGCGGGAGCGAGGAGATCGAGACGCAGCCGTCCGATGCTCACCCAGGGTGGCGTCTCCGAATGGATCGCGAGTCCGATGCGCTTCTCCAGCTCCGCCAGCAGGAAGCGCGGAGGTCGTCGCACGCAGAGTCCGAGAGCGAGACCTGCGACCAGCAGGATCCATGCGCCGACGATGGCGCAGCGGCGAACGACGGTGCGTAGACGCGGCATCGGCGGGGAATCTAGCAGCCGGAGCGCGTCGCGTCGCGTTCGACGCTCGCAGGCGAAGAACCCCTTCTGGTTGCGGATTCCGACGATTTTTTGCGAGGCGCGAACCCGCGCGATCCGCGCGCTGGCGCCGTGTGCTCGCGAACGGCCTCGAACTCGAGCTCTGCGCGGCTCCGCGCGCTCGTGATCCGCGCGCTCGCAGGCGTGTCGAGCGGTGCTCGAGCGCTTCGGTCGTCCTCGAAGAAAACTGCCGATCTCGGCCCTTGGATGGCCGATCAGTAAGGAGTACGCAAATGTGATCGGCTCGAGGATCGGGATGCCATCCTGCGTTCGCGACGGCGCAGCGAAAGGCGTCGAAATGGCCTCTGCGCTGCCGAGAACGAGGTCGCTGCGCTTCGCGCGACAGATGCAGAACCAACGCCAAACCGCGGATTGGGCCGTGAGTACGGCATTTTTCCTTTTGACAGCGTCGAGCTCCGCCTTTACTCCTGCATGCGCTCGGCGGCGATCTCCGCGGCTGGGCGCGAACGGTTCGCGCTCAGCTCATCGCGGAAAGCGCCATGCGCGAGCGACTCCCAGCGGTGGGAAGTCGAGTCGGTCGATCACCTTCCTCGCGTGAGCGAGGAGCCGGAGCGCCGGTAACACGGCGCGGGTGGCGACGCATGCTCCGGACGAGCCAAGAGCTCGGCGCGACTCGGATTCCGTGCAGGGGCTCGCGTGCGCTCGACTCGCCCTGAGCGAACTCCCTGCAGGAGTGTGAACCATGGCTGCTCGCAAGAAGATGGCGAAGAAGGCCGCCGCCCCCCGTGGCGCCGGCAAGAAGAAGGCTGCGGCGTCCGGCGAGATGATCATCTCGAAGAGCCGCACCAAGAACGCAGTGGCGAAGTGCAAGGTCGCGAGCGACTTCTACGCCGCTCTCGACAGCAAGGTCCGCGAGATCCTGGCGCAGGCCGAGTCCCGCGCTCACGCGAACAAGCGCGGCACCGTCCGCCCGCAGGACCTCTAGACCGACATCGCGCCGGCCTCGCTCGTGAGCGGGCTGGTTCGACGGCGAAGTCGAACGCGATGGCGTTCGCTTCCGAAGCGTGACACGAGTACGCGCGAGGCCCGTAGCGGTCTGGCGTGGCGACTCTCCGAGACGGGACTCGGCGAGTGTGCAAGCTCGGCGCGCTAGGTGCGAATGCTGACGATGCGCAGGGCTCCGGAGCTCGCTCCGGGGCCCTGCGTCGTTTGATGCCGTCGCGTCGGATTCCGCCGCGGCAGACGCGCTGCGCTGAGGGGCTTCCGGTCTAGGGAGCTGTGGCGGCGCGGAGAGAGCGGCGCGAGAGGTTGCCCGAAGCCGCCCGAGAAGTGCGATGCAAGCGGCGGCGTGGCCTCGCGGGACTTGCCCGTGCGCGCGAGGCCACGCGCAGCGAAGGCGGCGCGCCGAGCCTCGATCGCGAACGCGCCTCCTCTGCGCCAGCGAGCACTTCCGCGCGGGTTCCCGCGTCTCGGCGAGACGATGATCGATCCCTCGTCTCCCGCCGGAGGACCGATCTCGGCAGGCTGCTAGGGAGCTCCCAGGCTGCGCTCCCGCTTCTCCTCGGGCGAAGAGGCGCGGAGGTAGAGCGGCAAGAGCTGCTCTTCGACGGACGGCGAAGGCGGCGGCGGCCAGAGGCGCCGGGCGGCGAGCCATAGATCTTCGGCGCGAGGGCCGGCGAGATCGGCGGTGAAACGCGGATGCTGCGACGCGGGCAACCAGGGCGCGAGCAAGGGCTCCGCATCGCACCAGATCGCTTCGGAGCTCGGCAGCGTCGCGGCGAGATCGCGCGACTCGCAGAGCCGCGGCGCGAGCAGCTCGCGGAGGCTGCCGCGCGAGTCGAGCTCGTAGCGCGCGACGAAGAAGGCGCCTCGGCGCGCATCGAGCGCGATCGCGAGGCGCTGCACGACGCGCAGCGCGGCGATGGCCGTCGCTTCCAGCGAAGGCCGCCCGAGGACGGGGATGCGCAGCGCCTGATGCAGGCCGAGGACCGTGGCGGCTCCCACGCGCAGTCCCGTGAAGGAGCCCGGGCCACGGCCGAGGACCAGGCCCGTGAGATCGCGCGGCAGGAGCCCGCGCGTCGCGAGCAGGCGCTCGATCGCCGGCACCAGATCGCGGTCGTGCGGAACTCCGGGGTCCAGAGCTGCGCTGCTCGCTCGCTCTTCGGCGCCTTCGATGAGCGCGATCGAGCCGCTGCGCGTCGAAGTCTCGACGACGAGGATGCGATCCCGCTCGTTCAAGCGAGCGGGATCTCGCTGCGCGCCGCGGCCGCGATCTCGCTCGCGATCGCCGAGATGCGCTCGTGCGTCGGCCCTTCGACCATGATCCGGAGCTTCAGCTCCGTCCCCGAGTAGCGAACCACGACGCGCCCGCTATCGCCGAGCTGGGCCTTGGCGAGCCGGATCGCCTTCTCGGTGGCGGGGCACTGCGCCAACGGGCGCTTCTCCCGCACTTCGAAGTCCGCGCTCACCTGCGGGTAGGGCTGGAAGGTGCTCATGAGCTCGCTGAGGGGCTTGCCCGTGATCTTCATGCAGGAAAGCACTTCCAGCGCGGAGTAGAGGCCGTCGCCGCAGCGGAAGTTCTCCGCGAGGGCGATGTGGCCCGACTGCTCTCCGCCCAATCCGTAGCCGCCTTCGATCATGCATTGCACGACGTTGCGGTCGCCGACGCCGACGACCTCCATGCGGATCGAGGCTTGCTCGAGCGCGCGCTTCAGGCCGAGATTGCTCATCACCGTGGCGACCACCGTGCGGTGGGGCAGTCGCCCTTGGCGATCCAGCTCGGACGCGAGCACGTAGAGGATGCCGTCGCCATCGACGACGTGGCCGCGCTCGTCGACGAGGATCGCGCGATCGCCATCCCCATCGAGCGCGAAGCCGAAGTGACAGCCCTCGTGGCGCACGCGCGCGGCGAGGCCGAGGGGGTGCACCGCGCCGCAGCCGTCGTTGATGTTGTCCCCGTCGGGAGCGCAGGCGATCGGCACGACTTCGGCGCCGAGCTCGCGCAGCACGCGCGGAGCGATGCGGCTCCCGCCGCCGTTCGCGCAGTCGACGGCGATGCGCATCCCCGTCAGCTGCAGGCGCCCGAAGCGCTTCAGCAAGTGGCTCGCGTACTCCTCGACCAGGCTCGGCGCGAACGCGAACTCTCCTACGGGAGCCGGCTCGTCGGAGGGCGGCTGGGAGGCGAGCCGGTAGATCTCGGCGATGTGGTCTTCTTGATCGTCGGGGATCTTGATCCCGTCGGGATTGAAGACCTTGATGCCGTTGTCCTGGCTGGGGTTGTGCGAGGCCGAGATCATCACGCCGAGGTCGAAGCCCTGCGTGCGCGTGAGGAAGCTCAGCCCGGGCGTGGTGACCAGGTCGATCTCGACGACATCGGAGCCCGAGCCGAGCAGCCCGGCGGACAAGGCGCCGCGGATCATGCCGCTCGAGCGCCGTCCGTCGTGGCCCATCAGGACACGCGGCCGCGCACCGCCTTGGTAGCTGGCGATCGCGCGACCGATCCGGATCAGCGCTTCGGGAGTCAGGACGTCGAAGTTCGCTCTGCCGCGAATGCCGTCGGTGCCGAAGAGTCGTTGGGTCGTCATGGGCGCTTACTATAGGAAATCGTCCGGCGCGCGTCGTCAGCTCGGATCGGCGGTGCGGGTCGAGAGGTGCCCCTCAAGGGCGACGCCAGCAATGCACCTGCGTCGTTCCGGCGGGAACGATCTCGACGCGCTCGAGCAGGGCCGCGAGCCCGGGTGGGATGTCCTTGCGCAGACTCACCTGGATCGGCGCGCGGATGTCGCGCAGCAGGATGCGATAGGGGATGCGCACCTCCGTGCTGCCCTCGGGCGCGGGCTCCGGCGGAGGGCCGTCGAAGTCGAGGATCGCGGAGAGATCGGCCCAGAAGTAGACGTAGCGCTGGATCTCCGGGAGGCGATCGCGGAGCGCGTCGATCTCCTCCAGCGTCGGCGGGCGCTTCCAGCGCAAGAGCGCTTGATCGATCTGCAACGGCTCGAAGTCGATGTAGTCGCGCGGATCGATCGGCAGTCCGGCGTCGAGGGCTAGGAAGTAGCCCTGCACCTTCTTCGCCGGATTGAAGGCGAGCGCCTCCGGTTCCGGCAGACGCGCGTCGACCCGCGCGGCGACGACCAAGTGCAGCTCGGGCAGAGCGGCCTGCTCATCCTCGAGATGGAGGTCCAGCTCGCTCCAGAGCGGAGTGCGCTCCAGCACGCGGTCCACGGCGCCGATCCCCGTGATCTGGATCGGCGCGAAGAGGTCCTGCAGCGCGGGGAGCGGGGTGTCTCCGGGCACGCGGATCGCGAGGCGCTCGGGCGCGACGCGGCTCTGCGCGGGATCGATCCGCAACGCCTGCGGATCGAGGCCGCCGATCGAGAGCTGCTCCGGGTTCAGGCTCACGACCTCGCGGCGATAGCGGCGAAAGGTGAGCTCGATCTTCTCGGCTTCGTCGAAACGCAGGCGCGCGCCGCGCAGCGTCCCGGGGCGCCCGAAGACGAGCGGACCCGAGCCCAGCGCGAGGGAGAAGGTCTGCTCGGACTTGCCGGCGCTCTCCGGTCGCGAAAAGTCGAACGGGCCGGCGACGCCGAAGGGATTGTCGCGGAACACCTCGAGCACGTCGTTCGAGGCCTCGATCGCGATCCTCGTCTGTCGATCGGGCGCGAACTTCTCCGCGCCCCAGGAGACGAGGCGCCATTCATCCGTCTGGACGACGAAGAGATGATCGCGCCGCATGACCTCGGCCGGCGGCAACTCGCTCTCGCTCACCGCTCGGACGCGGAGCTCGAGGACCGCGCTGTCCACGATCTGGCGATGCAGCACCGTCCAGAGCACCACGGCCAACGCCAGCGAGAAGAGCTTGCGCCACGGGTCTCGGAATACCACTCCGAGGAGCGAAGAGGCACGTTCAGGCATGGGAGGAACCTCCCTGCATCAGGGCGCGCAGGCGCGTCTCCAGCTCGGAGACGCTGAGGTTCGGCATCAGCTCACCGTGATGGCAGAGCGCCATCTCGCCGCGCTCGGCGCTGACCACGAGGACGACGGCATCGGTCTCCTCGGAGAGCCCGATCGCCGCGCGATGGCGCGTGCCCATGCGCTTCGAGAGGTCGGGGTTCTCGGTGAGCGGGAAGAGGCAGGCCGCCGCTTCGAGGCGATTGCGGCGCACGATGAGCGCGCCGTCGTGCAGCGGTCCGTCGGGTTGGAAGATCGCCTCGACGAGCAAGTGATGCACGCGCGCTTCGATGCGCACGCCGCCCTCGACGTAGGGATCCAGGTTGAACTCGCGCTCGAAGGCGATGAGCGCGCCGGCGCGCTCGCGCGCGAGGCGCGAGACGGCGCGCACGATCTCGGTGTAGGGATCGTCGTTCGGCGTGCCGGCGAAGCGGCGGAGCAGCGGGTTCTCGCCGAGGCGGGAGATCCCGCGGCGGAGCTCGGGATGGAAGATCACCACGAAGATGAGCAAGATCGTCGGCAGCGAGAACTGGAGGAGCTGCGCGAGGACCGGGAGCTGGAAGAGCGTCGTGAAGACCAGGATCGCTCCGAACACCAGCACGGTGAGGATCACCAGGCCGCGCGCGATCACGCTCCCGCGCGTCGAGTGCAGGAAGCGCAGGAACGCGTAGATGGCCGTCGCCATCACCGCGACCTCGAAGAGCGACTCCGGTCGGTGGAGATCTTTCGGGATCTCGATCATCCGCTCTGCCGCTCCTCGCGCTCCGCTTCGACCCAGATGCTCGGCGCGGACAGCTCGGCGAGCCGCGCCGCGACGCGGGCCGCGTCCGACGCGCGGCGCGCGTCGTGGACGCGGATCGCGCAGACGCCGCGCGCTGCGAGCCAGACCGTGGTGGCGCTCGTCGCATCGTCGCGCGCCTCCGCCGCTCGTCCGTCGAGCAGGGTCCCGAGGAACGACTTCCGCGAAGCGCCGACGAAGAGCGGACAGCCGAAGGTCCGCAGCGCGGCGACCTCGTCGAGCAGCCGCAGGTTGTCCTCGAAGCGCTTGCCGAAGCCGAGGCCGGGATCGAGCGCGATTCTAGGGAGGCCGATGCCGGCGTTCAAACTCGCGATGAGGCGCTCGTGCAACTCCTCGGCGACCTCGAGGAGTACATCGCCGAAGCTCGGCGCGGACTGCATCGTCGCGGGCGTGCCGCGCATGTGGTTCAGCACGATGGGCGCGCCGAGCTCCGCGCAGGTCGCGAGCATGCGGTCGTCGCTCGACCCCGCGGAGACATCGTTCACCTGATCCGCCCCGGCTTCCACCGCCGCGCGCGCGACCAGGGCGCGCCGCGTGTCGATCGAGATCCACGCGTCGAAGCGTCGCGCGAGACCTTCCACCGCGGGAACGACGCGCTCGAGCTCGGCTTCGAGGGAGACGGGAGCTGCACCCGGGCGCGTCGATTCTCCGCCGAGGTCGAGCCAGGTCGCGCCCGAGGCGAGCAGCTCTTCCGCGCGCGCGTAGAGCGCGTCGAGCGCGAGCCAGCTCCCGCCGTCGGAGAAGGAGTCCGGTGTGCGATTCAGGATGCCGACGATGCGCGGGCGCGCGCGCTCCAAGCGAAGCGAGCGCCGCGGGCCCGGCACGTCGAAATGCGCGCGCTCGAAGCGCCGGATCGCGTCCAGGATCTCCTGGGCGAGCGGCTCCGCGCACATGCGGAAGCGCGCATCGATCTCGAGGAGATGCGCCGTGCGTCGCGAAGCGCTGAGGCCCGGGGGACCCTGCTCCCGCAGCGGAGCGAAGCGCGGCGAGACCTGCACGCGATAGCGCGCGAGCCCCTCGGGATCGCGATCCGACGAGAGGACGAGGAGGTCGCGCGGCGGTGCTTCACCGCCGCGCGGCGCCGAGCGCTCGCTCACGCGGGCGAGAGGCCCTCGTGGCCTGCGAGTCCGACGTCCGGAGCGCTCGGCTCACGCCGCGGCTCGGATATGGGAGCGCTCTCCTCGCGTCCCGGAGGAACGCGCGAGCTCAGAGCGCTGGCGCGCAGCGCCGCGATGTCGCGCCCTTGGATCAGCAACTGGACCTCCTCGCCGCTCAGGGTCTCGTACTTGAGGAGGCCCTCGGCGACGCGGTGCATCGCGTCCTGGTTCGCCTGGATGATCTCCCGGGCGCGCGAGTACGCGCGCTCGAGCATCATCTTCACCTCTTGGTCGATCTCGCGGGCCGTGTCGTCGCTGTACACGTTGCCCATGCGGAACTCGGTGCCGAGGAACTCGCTGCCCTGGCGCTCGCCGTAGTTGATCGGCCCGACCTTGGGGCTCATGCCCCACTCGCAGACCATGAGCCGCGCGAGCTGCGTCGCGCGCTGGATGTCGTTCTGCGCGCCGGCGGTGATGTCGCCGCAGAAGCTCTCCTCCGCGATGCGGCCGGCGTAGAGGACCGAGAGATCCTGCTGCATGCGGTCGCGCGAGATGAAGTACTGGTCCTTCGTCGGCAGCGTCATCGTCGCCCCGAGCGCCATGCCGCGCGGGATGATGGTGACCTTGTGCACCGGCTCGGTCTTGTCGAGCAGCGATTGGACGACGGCGTGCCCGGCCTCGTGGTAGGCCGTGATGCGCTTGTCCTCGCGCTCCATGACGCGGCTCTTCTTCTGGCGCCCGAAGCGGATCTTGTCGCGCGCCTCCTCGAGGTCGCCGAGCTCGATGGCCTCGTGGCTGTTCATCACCGCGGTGATCGCCGCCTCGTTGATGACGGCGGCGAGGTCGGCGCCGGAGAATCCCGGGGTCGCGCGCGCGATCACCGAGAGATCGACCTGCGGCGCCATCTTCACCTTGCGCGCATGCACGCGCAGGATCATCTCGCGGCCGCGGACGTCGGGGAGATCGATCACGATCTCGCGGTCGAAGCGCCCGGGGCGCATGAGCGCAGGGTCGAGCACGTCGGGGCGGTTCGTCGCGGCGATGACGATGATGCCCTCGTCGGTGTCGAAGCCGTCCATCTCGACCAGGATCGCGTTCAGCGTCTGCTCGCGCTCGTCATGGCCGCCGCCCATGCCCGAGCCGCGCTTGCGACCGACGGCGTCGATCTCGTCGAGGAAGAGGATGCACGGCGAGTGCTCCTTCGCCTGACGGAAGAGATCGCGCACGCGCGAGGCACCGACGCCGACGAACATCTCGACGAAGTCGGAGCCCGAGATCGAGAAGAACGGCACCTCGGCCTCGCCGGCGATCGCCTTCGCGAGCAGCGTCTTGCCCGTGCCGGGTTGGCCGGCCAGCAAGATCCCGCGCGGGATGCGCCCGCCGAGGCGCTGGAAGCGCTGCGGGTTCTTCAGGAACTCGACGATCTCCGCGACTTCTTCCTTGGCCTCCTCGACGCCGGCGACGTCGTCGAAGGTGATCCCCGTGCGATCCTCCTTGGTGTAGAGGTGCGCGCGCGAGCGGCCGAACGAGAGGATCCCGCCACCGCCGCCCGGCGAGCGCATCTGGCGCACGACGAGGAAGTAGAAGATGAAGAGGATCAGCGCCCAGGGCAGCAAGGTGACGAGCACCTGCGTCCAGACGCTGTTGTCATCCTCGTACGCGAGGCCGCGCGAGAGGTCGAAGGAGATGAGCGGCAGCCATTCGGGCGCCTCGACGCGGAGCTGCTGCACGGTGGCGCTCGGCGCGCTGGCGAGTGCCCAGTGGCGCTGCAAGCGCGCGAGGTCCGCGCCGGAGAGATCGCCACCGCCGTCGTCGGCGATGACGCGGTAGCGCATGTTCTTGCCCTTCTCGATCACCGTCGCCACGAACTGGAAGAGCTCGTTCTTCGGCTTCTCCGCGGGGCGGCCGCTCTCGGTGCGCGGCACTCCGGGGATCACGGAGAGGGGCTGGCCCGCGAGGAGCTGGAAGTCCGCGGCAGGCAGCAGCGCCGGGGCTTCCTCCGCGCCGCTCTCGGTCCCGACGCGCTGGAGGAACTCCGTGAGCGCGATGTCGGTCGGCGTCGGGCGCGCCTTCAGCTCCCGGATGAGATCGTCCTTCCGCGATAGGTCGTGGAAGAGCACGACGAACGGGGTGTCGTCCTGCTTGCCGATGCGCACGAAGCGGCCGCGCACCTGCGATTCGCCGTGCAAGTAGGCTTCCTCCACCCGACCGAGATGGAGGTGGTACCAGAACTCGTCCTGCGAGAGCTGCTCCTCGCGGGGCTGTTGCGCCTGGTTCAGCACCAGGAAGATCACGAGCAGGACGGTGAGCAGCAGGATCCACGAGCCCAGGGAGCGCGGGCGCTTCCCGTTCGGGTCCGGCTTCTTGCGTCCCTTCTCTTCGCCCTTCGTGGGGCCCATCGGTTCGCCCTTCTTGGCTTTCGTCAACCCAGCCTCCGGCTGTGTCTCGAGCCGGCACGACGGCCGACTCCGAGCGCGGCGATTCTACGGAGCGGGACGAGGCCCGTCGCGCCCTTCCTCGCAAGGGGCATCGATCGCCTCGGCGCCCCGCGCAGGACGCCGGTAGTTCGTCCGACCTCAGCGTTCTCCGATGCGATCTTCTCGTTCCCGCTCGAGCTCACCGCTTTCCGCGCGCGCGCGGCCGATTCGCAGGACGAGCTCTCGGGCGGCATCGCGCAGCACCTCGGCCGTCGCGGTCTGCCGGTTCTCCCCGCGGAAGTTCAGATACTCCGCCACTTCGATGTGGCGCAGCGGGCCCACGCGCCGGCCGTCCCGGTACTCGATCGAGATCTCGACCGTGAGCTCGACCTGCGACGCGACCACCCGGTCCCGCGTGTCCTCCTGACGCACTCGGTCTCGCACCTGCAGGATCGTGCCCTTCACCACCGCCTCGGCCCCTTCGGGCTCCGCGACGATGGTGACTGGCGCGCGTAGATGCAGCTCCTCGACGAAGTTGCGCGTGAGCTCGAACTCGAGCCCCTGGCGGTAGGACTTGTTGTCGAAGATGGGGACCGCGAGGCTGCGCGTCTCGAGCTCCCAGGCCTCCTCGACCTCGGCCGCCGGGCCGAAGCTGTACGAGCAAGAACCGCCGACGAGGGCGCCGAAGGCGCCGAGGATGGCGAGCGCGGCGCGCCCCGAGAGCGGAGATCGAGGCTTCACGAGCCCGCCTCCGGAGCGACGCCGCCAGTCCCGCGCGTCGGGGCAGGGGGGCCGAAGAGCTCCCCGGGCGCGAGGCTCTGTTCGATGCGCAGCGCTTGCTGCTCGTGGGCTTCGGCGCGCGCGCGATGGAGATCGCGTCCCGGGGCGTTGCCGACGCGCGCGTAGAAGAGCTGCATCCCGCGCTCGCGCTCACCCTGCATGCGCTCGGCGATGAGCAGCGAGCGCTGCGCCAACGCGGTGAACGCCGGTGGCTCGCCACCGGGCGCCGCGCCTTCCAGATAGTCGCGCAGGAGCCGCGCCGCGAGCGTCAGGCCGTCCTCGTCGTCGCGCGCGAGGTTCGCTTCCTTCGCGAACCAGAGCGCCTTCGAGTCGCGATCGGACGCCTCCGACGCGCGCAGCAGGCAGAGCGGGATGCGGTAGCGCGCGAGGTCGGTCCACGCATTCGGGAGCTGCGTATCGACGAGCCGCGCGTAGGAGAGCAGCGCCTCGCCGTATTCGTCGCGCCCGTAGTGCCAGTCCGCGAGCAGGCGCAGGGCGTCGGGCACGACCTCGCTGCTCGACGGGAAGCTCGTCGAGAGGAACTCGAGGATCGTCGCGCCGACTTCGTCGGACTGGCGGAACGGCAGCCCGTTCTCGGGAGTCGCCAGCAGCGCGCGGCCCTTGTCGTAGAGCAGGCGCTCGAGCTGCACCTGACGCGTCAGCGGGTACTTCTCGAGATACGCCTTCGCCAAGGCGAACGCGCGCTCGTGTTCTTCCGCCGCGAAGCGCCCGCGCACCATGAGGAAGTCCAGATCCTCGGGGCGGCCGTAGTCGGGGTAGAGCGTTTGCAGGCGCCGCAGCTTGCGGACGCCCTGCGCCGCGCGATCGAGGTCCGTCTCGGCTCCTTCTCCGGCCTCGATGTCGGCGCGCGCCGATTCGTGCAGCGCTTGGGGATCGTTCTCCAAGTCGCCGAAGCCGAAGAGCGCGTCGCGCCAGCTCGCGCATCCGCTCGTTCCGACGCTCAGCGCGAACGCGAGGCCGAGCGACCAGCCGCGGAGGCTCGGCCGGGAGGACGCGGAGGGAAGAAGGCTCATCGTAGGAAGGGGCGCACGCGGCTCGGGCGCTCGAGCTGCCAGGCCAGGAAGTCGTCGAGGAGATGACGGGCCGTGCGTCGCAAGGCGCTGGTCTCTTCGGCGCGCTCGCGATCGCGGTCGACGAGCGCTTCGCCGCGCGCCTCCAGCGGCTCGCGCCGCGCGCGCTCGAGCGCGAAGAGGGTCGCCACCGGAACCCGTCGCCACGTCGTCCGCGGACGGCCCGCGCGCGAGGGCATTAGATCCAGCCGCGCCTGCGAGCGGCAAGCGGAACATTGCACGCCGCCGGCCGAGGGATGGAAGAGCGCCGTCTGCGCGCGCGCGGGATCGACGCTGCGTCCGCAGGTCGCGCACGCGGTGAGCGCGGGGGAGAGGCCGAGCGCCTCGAGGTAGCGCCACTCGAATGCGATCAGCTCCTCGTCGGGGTCCGCGTGCGGATCGCACCAGCGCGCGAGCGCGTCGCAGAAGGCCGCGAACAGCTCCGGCGCGGGTTGGCCGGGCGGCGTCGCGGCTTCGACGAGCTCGGCGGCGTAGAGCGCGCGATACCAGCGCGCGAGCTCGGTGCGGAGGCGCGGGTAGTGTTCGACCAAACGCGCGCGGCGCAGCGCGTGCAGCTCGCGGCCCTCTTCGGCTTCGAGCTCGACTTCGACCAAGCAGAGCAGGTCGAAGACGCCGCGCCACGGGCTGCTCGCGCGCTCGACGCCGCGCGCGAGCACCGTGCAGCGCCCCGCCGTCGGCAACAGGAGCTGCACGACGCGGCTCGTCTCGCTCCACTCCGAGCTGTGGAGCACGAGGGCCAGCGACGTGAACGTCGTGCGCTCACCGCGCGGACGCGCCGCGCGGCGCCGCCGCGCTTTCATCGCCGCGCCTCGACGGCGGAGCTGACGAGCATGCGCGCATCCGGGCTCAGGAGATCGAGCAGGCGCGCGAGCTGCGGCGGCAGGCGATCTTCGTTCCGGCGCGCATCCGTCCACTCGGGCACGACGTCGAAAGTCCCGTCCGCGCGCGGCGTCCCGCGGAAGATGAGCGCGAGCTCTTTCTCCTGCCACACCCAGGGCCCGGAGAAGATCTGCTCCATGCGCCGCACCTGCTCGTGCTCGACGATCGTCCAATGCTGCCGCAAGCTGCCGTCCGGCTGCTCGATGGTCCAGGTATCGCGGCACTCGAGCGCGAGCCGTCGGCGCTCGAGCACGGGGCGGGTGATCTCCGCGAAGGCCGCGAGCTGACGCAGTCGCGCGCCAGGCTCGGGCAGGCAGAGGTCCGCGGCGAACGCGGCGAACTCGGCGTGCAGGCGACCTTGCTTCAAACGCTCGGCGAGGCGCAGCTCGCGTTGCGCTTGGATGTGATCGAGATACGCCGCCGCGCTCTCGCGCATGCGCCAGCGCGGATCATCTCCCGCGACCTGCAGCGCGGTGAGCAGGCCGCCGATCCACAGGGCCGCGGTCGCGAGGACGCTGCTCATGACACGTCCGTCACGAGCAGCAGCCCTTCGATCCACCTCGTCTCGCCGTCGAAGCGCCAGCCGCGCTCGGTGCGCTGCAAGTCCACGGCGAGGAACCAATGGCGCGGGCGCGCGCCGCCGCGCACGCATTCCGTGAGCCGCGGCCGCACGGGGTGGGGAGGGCCGGGCAACGCGATGCGGCGCAGGACCCAGAGCGGGAAGCGCAGCGCGCGCTGGAGCGCTGCGCCCTTCGGGAACGGAGTCGCGAGGGCGATCCCGTAGCCGCTCAGCACGATCAGCGCGCGCCGGCGCTCCTCGCCGTTCGCCGCGCGCGGAAGCTCGCGTTCGCCGAGCCAGGTCCAGGAGAGCGCTCCGAAGGCCTCGACATCGTCGAGCCGCGGACAACCGGCGCGCAGCTCCGCGAGATAGGGCGAGTCGCCTCCGATGCGCTGCAGCAGGTCCGCCACGGTGTTCCACGAGCGCTGGGCCGAGAGCGCCTGAGCTCGCCGCGTCTCGCGGGCGGCCACGAGCAAGCTCTCGATCAGGGCGCGCGGTGTCGCGCTATCGGCGCGGAGCTCGAGCAACGGCGGCGGAAGGGTCTCCGTGGGGGCGCTCACCGCCGAGCTCGCGACGGCGGGAGCCGCGGATTCGCGCTCGCAGCTCGCGAGGAGCACCGCGGCGCACGCGGCGAGCGGCGCGGCGCTGCGCTCAGCTCGTGAGAGCGCTCTCGCCATGTCCGTGCGCGGGAACGTGGGCGCTCGCCGGCGGCGTGATGCGCAGGCGGAGGATGCGGCGTTCGTCGGCCTCCAGCACTTCGAAGCCGACGCCGGCGTGCTCGAAGCGCTCGCCCGGCGCGGGCACCTTGCCGAGGCTCGAGAACACGAAGCCGCCGAGCGTATCGAAGTCCTCGCCCTCGGGCAGCTCGAGGCCGAGCTCCTCGTTCGCGTCGAAGACCGACATCGAAGCCTCGACCTCGAAGCGCCCGTCCTCGAGGCGGCGGTAGGTCTCGATGACCTCGTCCTCGTCGTACTCGTCCTGGATCGGTCCGACGATCTCCTCGAGCACGTCCTCCAGCGTCACCAGTCCCGCCGTTCCGCCGTACTCGTCGAGGATGAGCGCCATGTGCTGCTTCTCGCGACGGAAGTCCTGCAGCAGCTCGTGCACCTTCTTCGTCTCGGGCAGGAACCAGGGTTTCCTCGCGATGCTGCCGACGGCCAGGTGATCGAGATCGACGTCCTTGCTGTTCAGCAGAGGCAGGAGGTCCTTCGTGAAGAAGACCCCCGTCACGCGATCGATGGTCTCTTCGAACACCGGCATGCGCGAATGCGCGCTCTCCGCGGCGAGACGCGCGGCTTCGCGCAGGCTCGACTTCGCGGGCACGCCGATGATGTCGGTCCGCGGCGTCATGATCTCGCTGACCTCGGTCGCGCGGAGCTCGACCACGCTCTCGATCATCTCGCGCTCGCCTGCGTCGAGGTCGTCGGAGCGCTCGCTCTCGGAGACCACGTCGTAGATCTCCTCGGCGATCGCCATCGAGCGCTCGGTGCGCTCCTTCACGTTCACGACGCGGAGGAGCGAACGGCGCAGGACGTTCAGGAGCTTCAGCGCCGGGGAGAGCCCCTTCCGCACGAGATGCAGGAACGGCAGCGCGCGGCGCGCGAATTGACCCGAGCCGCCCGCGGCGATCGTCGGCGGCAGCAGCTCGCCGAACAGCACCAGCGCGACGACGCAGACCAGCGGCGGCAGCAGCCAGCGATCGACTTGCTCCCACTCTGGCCACGTGAAGGTCTCGTCGCCCGAGAAGACCCAGAGGCACGCCGAGAAGAGGAACGCGACTTCGCCCGCGCTCTTCAGGAGCGCCGCGGCGACGCGCAGGCTATCGGGATCCGCGAGGAGGCGTTCATAGCGCGCTCGAGCCGAAGGCTCGGCGGGGGCGGCCTCGCGCAGGCGGTGCAGCGAGCGCAGCGCTTGCAGGGCGACGGCGCCGACGAGGGCGAGCGCCAGGGATACGGCTGCCAGGAGGAGGAGAGGCCACATCGCTCAGAGGCTCGCGCTTCTTCGGAGCGCCGAGCGAGGACGCGTCGGGCGGCCGCCGAGGGGCGCGACGGATGAGCCGAGCTCTCGGATCGCGCCGCCCATTCGATCGAAGTACGACCGAGCGGCGATCGCGCGCCGCGGCGGCGCCCACTCCGAGCGCCCGGACCTGCTAGATGGAGGGGAGTCCTGGGGCGCAGGGGCCAAGCCTTCCGCGGACGGGCCCGCGGGCGCTGCCGTGACGTTGGCGCGAACCGCGCCCGCCGCCCAACTCTTCGATCGCTTCATCATCTCGCAGCCAGAGCACCTCGAGCCTTCGCCCGAGCCCCGCGGGGCTCGCCGAGTTCCACGCCGCGCCTCGCCATTTCGTCGAGAAGCGCACGGCGCGGCTCTCCGCGGCGCACCGCCATCGCGATGCCGGCGCACCTCGCGCTGGGCGTGGAGCAGGGGGCCAATGTAGGGAGCCCACCCGAAGAGCGGCAAGCCCTATTTCCCCCGTGGGTGCCCTGCGTCCCGAGCGAATTCGCACGCTCGAGGCGCGCGCGCGCTCAAACGCGCGGCGCGCTCCCGAGCACGCCGGGCCGCGCGGCCCGCAGCCCGTCGCGCACGGCGCACAATCTGCCGTTTGGCACGCGAGGTGCACGGCTCGCGTCGCCCTGCCCAGGAAATCATGCCGAGCTCATCCATCCTCCGCGCGCGTCGGCGCGGCCCGACGCTCCTACCGCCGCCCACCGCGTTGCCGGCGTCCCTCGCGCCGGCTTCTTGGGCGACTCCGGTGGCGTTCGTCCCGGTCTCGAGCACCGACGAAGACCGCTGCAGCACGCATCTGATGGACCTCTTCCGCCGCACGCGAGATCGGGAGGTCTTCGACGACCTCGTCCAGCGCAACGCGGCGATGCTGCGGCGGATGATCCTCGGTCGGCTGCGGGGCAGCTGCGCGGCGATCGACGTGAACGATGTGCTGCAGGACACCTTCTTCAATATCTATCGCTACCCCAGCCGCTTCCGCGCCGATCGCCCCGCGGCCTTCCGCGTCTGGGCCGCGACCATCGTGCGAAACACGGTGCACCGCCACTTGCGCCGGGCGATGCGCCGCGGCGCCTACTCGGAGGCCTCGGCCGACCTGCTCCTCCGCAGCCCCGACCCCGGGCCTGGACCGGCCGAGGAACTGGTGAGCTCGGACGAAGCGCGCGAGGCCGCGTCGAGCTTCGCGCTGCTGCTCCTCGCCTGGTCGGCGGCGTACCACGAGCTGCGCGAACGCGATCGCCGCGTGCTCCAGCTCGTCGAGGTCGATGGCCTGGCCTACCGCGAGGCCGCCGCGGTGCTCGGCGTGCGTCCGGGGAACCTGAAGATGCTGGTCTTCCGCGCGCGTCGGCGGATCAGCGCGCGGATCGCTCTCGCGTTCGCGAGCGCGCCAGACGTTGCGGAGGCGTGACGCGCCGCTAGCGGGGTAACATCCCGCCCATGCGCACCCCGATCGATCTCCTGATCCACGGCCTGGGCTCGCTCGTCGGCTTGCACGAGCTGCCGAACCGCCCGCGCGTCGGAGCGGAGCTCGGCCACGTGGTGGAGCTCCCGCGGGCCGCGGTCGCCGTGCGCGGCGGTCGCGTGGTGGAGGTCGGCCGCGAGGAGGATCTCGAACGGCGCTATGCCCCCGCGCGGCGCTTCGATGGGCGCGGGGCCGTCGCGATCCCCGGCTTCGTCGATGCCCACACGCACCCGATCTTCGCGGGCACGCGAGAGAGCGAGTACGAGCGCCGCCTGAAAGGCGCGACCTATGTCGAGATCGCCCGCGAGGGCGGGGGCATCCTCTCGTCGGTGCGCGGCGTGCGCGCCGCCTCCGAGGAGGAGCTCGCCGCGCTCGTCCGCCAACGCCTCGATCGCTTCCTCGCCCTCGGCACGACCGCCGTCGAGTGCAAGAGCGGCTACGGGCTCTCGCTCGAGGATGAGCTGAAGTCCCTGCGCGCCTTGCGCCGCGCTTCGGCCGGGCATCCGCTGCACCTCGAGACCACGCTGCTCGGCGCGCACGAGATCCCGCCCGAGCATCGCGCGCAGCGCGAGCGCTACGTGGACCTCGTCTGCGACGAGATGATCCCGGCCGTGGCCGCGGAGCACCTCGCGAGCTACTGCGACGTCTTCTGCGAGGCGCATGTATTCACCGTCGCGGAGTCGCGGCGCGTGCTCGAAGCCGGCCGCGCCCACGGCCTGCGGCCGCGCTTGCACGCGGACCAGTTGACCGCGCTGGGCGGGGCGGAGCTCGCGGCCGAGCTCGGGGCCGTCTCGGCCGATCACCTGGATCACGTGAGCGAGCGAGGGATCGAAGCGCTGCGTGCGGCGGGCACGATTCCCGTGCTGCTGCCCGGCGTCGGGCATTTCCTGCGATTGAAGAGCGATGCGCCGGCGCGCCGCCTCATCGACGCGGGCTTGCCGGTCGCCATCGCTACCGACATGAACCCCGGCTCCTGCTACAGCTTCTCGATGCCCATGATGATCCACCTCGCCTGCCAGCGGATGGGTCTCGAGCCCGCGGAGGCGCTCGTCGCGGCCACGCTGAACGGCGCCTTCGCCGCGGGCTGCGGCGAGAGCGCCGGTTCGCTCCATCCCGGCAAGCGCTGCGATCTCCTGCTCCTGGATGTTGCGAGCTGGCGCCATCTGGCTTACGAGTTCGGCCGCAGCCAAGTCACCCATGTCTTCGCCGCCGGCGAGCTCGTCTTCGAGCGCGCCGAGCCGCGCCCGCACCTGCCGAGTCCCGCATGAGCACCGTCGAACGAACGCTCCCGCGCACCGCGCTCCTGATCGCGCTGGCCTGCTTGCTGCTCGGAGCGTTCGCGGGGCCGCTCGCCGCGCAGAGCTGCGAGTCCTGCGCCAACAAGGGCTACCGCGACTGCCGCGACTGTGCGAAGCACATGCAGGTGATCAGCGAGCTCTCCGCCGCGGGCATGCGCCATACGCACTACATGCGCTGTGAGAAGTGCGCCGGCACGGGTTTCATGGACTGCGACCAGTGCACGTGGTTCGAGACCAACGGCGCGGAGTGGAAGGAATGGAAGCGCCGCGCCGACGGCAACCGCGGGTGGATCGCCGAGATGCAGAAGACCATCGACCAGCGCATGGAGCGCCCGTGCATGGTCGGCGAGACGGCGCACTTCCGGATGGTCTGGGATCTCGAGAAGCTGAAGGTCGAGAAGCGCATGCTCGACCAGCCCGCGCTCCTGACGCTGTACCTGAAGCGCATGGAGTCGCTCTTCGTCGACTATCTCGCGACCTTCCAGATCGACGCGGGCATGGTCGCGCCGAAGACGCTGGTGATGGTCTGGTCGAGCTCGTTGGATCAACGTCTGGCCGGCCGACTCTGGGTCGAGATCACCAGCGACAGCGGCTGCAAGTTCTACGGGCCGAACCCGGTGTACACCGTGCTCGGCGGCACACCGAAGCTGCGCACCGACGAGCAGATCCACAGGAACCTCGTGCACAACGTCTCGCAGCTCCTGCTCTCGAGCCAGAAGCCCGCGGAGTGGGTCGGCCAACTGAAGGGCGGCTGGGTCGACGAAGGCGTCGCGCACTGGTTCGAGCACAAGTACTGGAAGATCTGCGACAACTACTGCTACGTCGAAGTCGACACGATGGCGGAGTTCAAGGGCGGACAATGGGAGCCCGCCGTGCGCGAGCTCGTGGTGAAGCCACAGAAGCTAGTGCCGCTCCTCGCCGTGATCACGAAGAACACCGCGCAGCTCGAGGCGCAGGAGCACGCGCAGGCGTTCTCGTACTGCGACTTCCTGATCCGCCGCGACCCCAAGCGCTTCGTCGACATGGTCAGTCGCCTGAAGCGCAAGGAGGGCTCCCGCGAAGCGATTCAAGCAGCGTATGGCCTCAACCTCTTCCAGATGGAGGAGGAGTGGAAGAAGTGGGTGCTCGAGACCTACGCGGCTCGATGAGCACGAGCTCGCTCGTGTCCGCGCGGAAGGCCGCAGAAGCCTGCGAACTCTGCGCCGGCCGCGAGTGGCGGCCGCTGCTCGAGAAGGCCGGCTACCGCTACGAGCGCTGCGCGGGCTGCTCGCTCGTGCGCGCCGCGCTCGACGCCTTCGATCCCGCCGCGCTCTACGACGGGCTCTTCGAGTCGGCGTGGCTCGAGCGCGAGATCGCGCGCACGCTGGAGCCGCGGAAGCAGGCGCACTATCGCGCGCAGATCCGCCGCGAGATCCGCCGCGTCGCGCGGCCGCGCGGCGCGGCGATCGAAGTGCTGGACGTCGGCTGCGGCGTCGGCGGCTTCCTGGTCGCGGCGCGCGCCCTCGGGCATCGTGCCCTCGGCGTCGAGGTCTCCCAAGTCGCGGCGCGGCACGCGCGCGAAGCCTTGGGCCTCGACGTGCGCACGGGCTCGCTCGAGCTCTGTGCTTCGCTCGGCGAGCGCTTCGCGCTCGTGCGCGCGAATGCGCTGCTCGAACATCTGCCGCGACCGCTGGAGGCGCTGCATGCGCTGCGCCAGGCGGTCGCTCCCGGCGGCGTGCTCTTCGGCCTCACGCTCAATCTCGACTCCTGGACCTTCGAGCGCGCGCGCGAGCGCTGGCGCTATCTCGGCATGGGCGGACACGTGAGCTTCTTCGATCCGCGGAACCTCCGCGCGCTGCTCGAGCGGGCGGGCTTTCGCGAGGTCGCCGTGCGCACGCAGGGGTACCGCGACGAGAGCCGGCGCATGGGGCGCTTTCGCGAGGCCTTCGAGGGTTGGCGCGCGGGGAGAATCGGCAAGGGCCATCGGCTCTACTTCGAGGCGCGCGGATGAAGCGCTTCCTCGCGTGGCAGCTCTGGCTCGCCTCCCTCGCGTCGCTCGCTTGGAGCATCTCTGCTCTCTCGGCGGCACCGGCGGCACCGGCGGCACCGGCGGCGATGGAGGAGAACTGGCTCGAGGTCCGCGGCGGCGAGACCGTATCGAATCAGCTCGAGGCCGGCGAGCGCGACGTGCTCGTGCTGCGCGCGGCGCAGGGCACGCGCCTCGCCCTCGACCTGCGCTGGGAGGGCGACGGCGACGGCTCCCTCGCGCTCTACGCGCCGAGCGGTCGCGTCGAGCTCGGTGCGGCCCTGCGCGTGAGCGCCGGGCGTTCGCGCGTGCGCTCCCTCCTGCTCCAAGAGAGCGGGCCGCACTATCTCGTCGTGCAGGCCGCGCGCCCGGGGCGCTACGCGCTCTTCCTGCGCGTGCGCGGACCGCTGCGCCAGCGCGCGAGCGCGGTGGACGAGGGCGCGGGCGCGGCCTTCGAGCTGCGCGCGACGCGCGGCGACGAGGTGTCGGTGCGCTTCACGGCGCCGAAGAGCACGAGCTACGTTCCGAGCTTGGTGGACCTGATCGCGCCGAGCGGCGAAGAAGTCGCGTTCCGCATCGACCGCGCCGTGGATGGACGGCTCGACGCGAGCTTCGTCGCTCCCGAGAGCGGAGCGTACGCGGCGCGCATCGCGGACGCCGAAGGCGATGACGCGCCGCTGCTGCTCTCCTTGCGCGCTCGCGCCGAGAAGCTCGCCGCGCGCGACGTGGATCTCGAGCTCTCGCCGTCGCCGCTGCAGGCGTTCCCGTTCGCGGGCGCGAGCTTTGAGCCGTGGCGTCGCCTGCATCGCTTGGCCGAGCTCGAGGACACCTCGCGGAGCTTTCAGGAGGCCTCGTTCGATCGCACGGCCGGCAACGACGATGGCCTCTCGGGCTTCCACACGATCTTGCGCATCGAAGGCCCGCAGGCCGTGGTGTTCGATCAGGAAGGCCCGGGCCTCGTGGAGCGCATCCACTTCGCGTTCCGCTCGACGCCGGGCTCCCATCTCGGCTACCTGCCCGACGCCGAGCGCTACCGCGTGCTCTTCTTCTTCGATGACGAGACGACGCCGCGCATCGACGTGCCGGTGCGCGAGCTGGTCTCCGGTAGCAGCGCACCGTTCCTGGCGCCCGTGGTGGGCGACGACACGGTTTCCCCGGGCGGTCCGTTCCTCTACACGCCGATCCCCTTCGCACGGCGGCTCATCGTGCGCACGACGGGGCCGTGCTTCTACCTGCATGTCTCGTGGCGGCGCCTCGAGGCGGACGAAGCGCAACCGAGCTTCGCACCTGGCGCGGCGAACCAGGCACCCCTCGAAGCGCTGCTCCGCGCGCAAGGCACTCCGCCGCACGCGGCCGTGGCGCATGCCGCCCAAGAGAAGCAAGCACTCGCGCTCGCTCCGGGGGCGAGCGCGATCGCCTTCCAGCGCGAGGGGCCGGGTTGGATCGCGGCGCTCGAAGTGCTGCCCGACGCGGCGACGCGCGCGCTCGTCTCGGATCTCCGCCTCGAGATCGCCTTCGACGGCGCGAGCGTCCCGGACGTCGATTGCCCGCTCGATCTCTTCTTCGGCTCGGGTCTCGGCGAAGCGCCCGTGCGCGGGCTGCTCTTCGATCTCATGCCGGGCGGGAGCTACCGCTGCTGGTGGCCCATGCCCTTCGCGAATGGCGCCGTCCTCCGCGTGCGGAACGCCGGCCGCGCGTCAGCTTCGCTGCGCGTGCTCGTGCATCATCTCCCCGTGCCTTACGGCGGGCGCTTCGGCACCTTCCGCGCGCAGGTCCGCGAGGATCGACCGCCGCCGATCTCCCAGTGGCTCGAGCTCCGCGACCACGTGCTCTACGACGCGGTGGGGCACGGCAAGCTCGTCGGCCTCTCCATGGTCGTGGGCTCGGACGGCCTGTTCGGAGCGCCGCAGCAGCGCACCTACCTCGAAGGCGACGAGCACGTGCACGTCGATGGGCTGCGCACGCCGACGCACCACGGCACCGGCACCGAGGAGATCTGGAACTGGGGCTGGTACGAAGCCGAATTCGCGGTGCCGTTCGCGCTGCCGATGCACGGCTTCCCCGCGCGGCGGATCGGCACGCTCGCGGACTACACTTCGGGCTATCGCGTGATGGTGGGCGATCCCATCCCGTATGCGACCCAGATCCGCTACGGCGTCGAGCAAGGGCCGGAAGGCTACGACGGCGCGCGCTATCTCAGCGTGGCGTACGCGTATCACCGCTCCGAGCTCGCGGCGCAGCTCACCGACCAGCTCGATGTCGGTGATCCGCTGTCCGAGGTCCTGCACTCCTACGCGAGCGCGGGCTCGAGCTACGTCGCGCCCTTCGTCTCGCGCTTCGAGGGCGAGCGCTTGGAGCCGGAGCAGTCGTTCGATGGGCGGCGCGAGCCCGGGCTCACGCGCTTCCGCATGAGCATCGACCCCGCGAACCGCGGCGTCTGGCTGCGCCGCATCTTCGATGCCGCGGACGGCGTCCCGCATCCGCAGGCCTCGAATCACTTCGGGCCAGGCCAGCGCGCGCGCGTCCGCGTCGATGGCGTCGACGCGGGGATCTGGCACAGCGCGAGCCGCAACATCTGGCGCCGCTGGCGCGAGAGCGAGCACGCGCTGCCCGAGGTGCTGACCGCGGGCAAGAGCTCGATCGAGATTGAGATCGAGCCGCTCTCCGCGGAGTGGAACGCCTGCGAGTACCGCGCGGTCTCCCGCCTGCGATGAGCGCGCGCGAAGCCACGCGCCTTCCGCTGCACCCAGAGCTCGCGATCTCGCGTTCCCTGCGCTTGCGGGCGCTCTGGGGCGTCTTCGGGCTCTCGTTCGCGCTGCTGCTCTTGGCCGGCGTGCTCCGCGGTCCGACCTATGCCGCGCTGCTCGTGCTCGTCGCGATCGCCACGGTGACGGTGCTCGGCAAGTTCGCGGTCTTCCTCGCCTTCGCCTCGGGGCGCACGCTATGGGGCTTCGAGCTCCCCGCGTACTCGCCCTATCTGCTCGGCGGGATCGTCTTCTATCTCGATCTCGCGACGGCGGTCCTCATGACCACGAACTTCGATCTGATGTGCCGGCTGCCGATCGTCGGCGCGAAGATCGCGGACGCGCGCCTGCGCGGGAAGGCGTTCCTCGCGGCGCGGCCGTGGTTCCGCCGCATCGCCTTCGTCGGCATGGTGGCCTTCGTCTTCTTCCCCGTGAGCGGCACCGGCGCGATCGTCGGCACCGTGATCGGCAATGCGCTGGGCATGCATCGCCTGCCGATCGTGCTCTCGATCGCGCTCGGGGGGGCGCTCGGCGGCTTCGGCTTCGCGCTCGGTGCGGATCTGCTCGGCGAGGAGTTCGCCGAGTGGGCGCAGCACCCGTCCTTCGCCGTGGCGGGGCAGGTGCTGCTCGCGCTGCTCGCGCTCGGCGTGCTCTGGAAGCTCGTGCAGAAGCTCGCGCGCTCGCGGCGCGCGAGCGGCGCTTGATCCGCGCCGCGTGCTACTTCGAGCGGTCGTTGTGGACGAGCTCGACGTAGCTCTTCCAGCTCGCGTCGATCTGCGCTTCCTTCCAGCCGAGGGCCTTCTCCAGATGCACGAGCGCGCCCTGGCCGTGGAAGGCCGATTGCAGGTAGGTCGCGAGCGCGGCGCGATGTGCGCCGTCGTTGCCGTGCACGAGGAATTGGAGCAGCGTGTAGGCCTGCGCGACGAGGCGCTCCGCGTCGGAGCCGGCGCGGAACGCGGCGAAGCCCGAGCCGAGCAGCGTCTGCAGGTGTACGGGCTTCGTGTCCTTGGCGTGCGTCGCGAAGAGCGCGCGGAGCGGCACCCCGAACTCGAAGCGGAGCCCTTCGTCCCCGCGGCGCGCCGCACCGACGAAGCTCTGCCCGAGACCCTCTTGCAGCCAAGCAGGCATCTCGCCTTGCTTGCCGGTCGTGCGGCGGAACGAGTTGTAGGTGAGTAGATCTGCCATGCGCCGCACGGCCTCGAGCTCCCAGCCTTCTTGGTCCGCATCGACGGTCAATCGATTCGAGAGAACCTCGAACCACGCCTTCTCGCCGGGTGAGGGAGGCTTCGGCATGTGCGTCGGGTTCACATGGATGTGGATCTCCGGCACTTCCTCGAAGACGTACAGCGGCACCACCGGTGCCAGCATGTCGTAGTAGGCTTGGTGCACGCGCTCGATCGCGATGGCGAGATCGACTGCGTTCCGCGGCGGGATATCGGTGCGCAGCAAGTAGTGCGCGGTGCGGAGCTCGAACGCGTTCTTCCAATCCGCGAGGCCCTTTCGATACTCCTCGACGGTGACGAGCCGGCTGCGCTGGCGCACGCGCCAGCCCTTCTTGCTCTTCACCGCGCCGAGCTTGGTCCACGCCTCCTCGTTCTCGGGGTCGGCGGCGACGACGCGGATCCACGTCGCGGTGGCCTCTCCGAGAAGCGCTTCCTCCTCGCACCAGCGCGCGAGCGCGGCCAGGGCTTGCGCGTCGCTCTTCGAGGTGGCATCGAGCTTGGTCAGGAACTCGCGCAAGCTGCGCTCGACGCTGTGCACTTCGCGCACGTCGGCGCGCTTCACCTCGTGGCGCTTGCCGTCGTCGTAGACGAGGGTGTCCGGGCCTTCGTGGAGCACGCGGCAGTGGACCTCCTTGCCGCTCGCGAGCACGATGCGATCGTGCCGCTCTTCCTCGGGGGTTCGCGCGCCGAGCGCGAGCCCGGAAGCGAGGACGGCGGCGAAGACGGGGGCGAGTAGGGCGGCGAGGGTGTGGCTCGAGCGGAGCAAGGCGTGCATGGGTGTGCGAGTGGCGGAGAACCGGCGGAATGTGAGCGGCGTGGCGCGCGGCAAGATACCGGAGGCCGGCCGGCCCACCTCGGGAGGGCCAAGAAAAAGACCCTGCCCGCTCACTCCTTCGCACGGGCGGTCCGAAGCAAGGGATGCCCAGCTCTCCGGGAACACCACCGATGCCGAAGCCCGAACCCGAACACGAAGGGGCCACCGATACGGCCAATCGCCGGCGGGACCCCCGGATCCCGACCGAGACGCCCGTCGAGCTCGTGCTCGACGCCAGCTCGTTCCGAGGGGCCGCTCAGGACCTCAGCGCGCAGGGGATCTGCTTCTTCCTCGAGTCGGACCTCAAGGTGCGCGTGCGCCTCGGGCCCGAGGGGGAGATCGAGATTCCGGGGCGTCTCGTGCGCCTCGACTCCGTGACCGACGGCAAGCTCGTCGTCGCCGTGCGCTTCGACCAGCGCATCGATCCGCGGCGGCTCTAGAGCCGAACCTCGCCAGGGCGCGACGCGCATGAGCGGCGCTCTCTGGATCGCTCGCGGCGGCGCACTGGGGGACGTCTTCGTCCTCGCGCCCGCGCTCGCCGCATTGCGCATCGCAGAGCCCGCGCGGGAGCTCTGCGCGCTCGGCCGCGGCAGCGCTCTGCAGGTGCTGCGCGACGCCGGGTTGCTCGATCGCGTCGTCGATGCGGAGGGCAGCGAAGCCTGGCGCGCGTTCGCGCCCGGAACTGCGATTCCCGAGCGCGTCGCCGAGCAGCTCGTCGACGGCGAGCGCCTCCTCTCCTTCGGCTTCGGCGCGCTGCGCGCCGAGCTCGCCGGCAAGCTGCGCCGAGGGGCCATCGATCGCCCGCCGTTCCCGCGCGAGAGCTCCCTGCCGGTCTGGCGCTATCTGCACGCGGCCTGCGCGCGGGCCTTCGGACCGCTGCCCGAGCCGCCGAGCGCGCCCCTCGAGCGACTGCGCCGCGCGCCGACTTCGCGTCGCGTGTGGATCCACCCCGGCAGCGGATCGCGAGCCAAGAACTGGCCCCTCGAGCACTTCCTCGCGCTCGCGCGAGAGCTCGAGCAGCGCGATCTTAAGTGCTCGTTCGCGCTCGGCGAAGCCGAGGACGAGCGCCTCGAAGCCGCGCTCCGCGCGGCGGGGCGAGCGCCGCAGCGCCTGCGGCTCGAGGCGCTGATCGATGAGTTGGCAGGAGCCGCGCTGTGGATCGGCAACGACAGCGGCCTGGTGCACTTGGCGGCGCTGATCGGGGTGCCCACGCTCGCGCTCTTCCAGGCCTCCGACGAGCGCGCCTGGGAACCCTTCGGACCGCGCGTGCGCGCGCTCGGTTCGTGCGGAGCGCCGGCCTCGATTGCCGAGGCGCGCGCTGCCATGCACGAGTTGCTGCAGTCGGGGTGAGCAACGGCTCGCCGCACCTGGAGCGACGCGCATGCGCCTCGCTCCATCCTCGCGCATTCCTCGAGCCGACGCGCGCAACGCGCAGAGCGAGGAAGCCCGGCTCTCGATCGAGCTGCAGCGCCAGTCGACGTCGCTGCAGCGCCTTCCGAAGCTGTGCCCGCGAGCGCCGCGGCCCCCGCTTCGATTCCCGTTCCGCCCCTCAGCGCTCTTCGAGCAGCGCGAGCAACGCCTCGACGAGCTCGCGGCGCACCTCGACCGCTAGGAGCGGCGCCACTTCGTCGCCTTCGAGCTCGAGCACTTCGCGCTCGACGCCCTCCGCGAAGCGCGTCGGTGCTTGGAACTCGCGATCGCGCTCGACGCGCGCGGCGCGCTCGCGGAAGCCGCGCTGCGTCGCCGTCTCCACCGCGAGCACGCGCTTGACGCGTGCCGCGCGCGCCGGAGCGGTCTCGATGGCCTCGAGGGAATCCGACCAGCCGATCAGGGGTGCGAACGCTTCGAACGGTCCGCCGGGCGCCGAGAACGGCGCCAGCGCTTCCTCGAGCTCATAAGGCGCGCCGCAGGCCGCGCCGCAGCGCGCGTCGTCGAGCGGCCCGCCCTCGGTGTCGCGGCGCTCGATCTCGGCGAAGGCGATGCCTTGCAGACTCGCGAGCGGACCGCGGCTCGCGAGCTCTTCGTCGCCGCGGCGCGGGCGCGGGCGATCGAAGGCCCACGCGAAGAGGCCGCGGTTCGTGAAGCGGCGCTTGGTGGAGGCCAGCGAGGGATGGCGCTCGACGAGCTCGCTCACCGCTTCCGGCGCGCGCTCGGCTTCGAACGCCGCTTGCTCGGCGAAGCCGAAGTCACCCGGCGTGGACGGCCGCACTCGCGGATCGAGACCGACGGAGGTGAGCGCGCCGGCTTCGAGCTGCGCTCGCGCGATCGCGCGCAGGCTGCCGAGCGCTGCCCGCTCGCCGGCGTTCGCGGGCGCGAGCCACGCATCGAGGAGGAAGAGCGGGACGGCGCCATCGGCGCCGCTCGCCGCGCGCTCGTAGGCCTGCCATCCGCCGACCAAGCCCCAGCCTCCGAGCGCCAGTCGCGCGCCGCGCGCACGCGCGGCTTCGCAGACGAAGGCGAGATCGCGCTGCGCCAGCGCGAGATCCCAGCGGCGCAGGAAGTCGAGCTCCGCGGACGTCTCCGCCAGCGCCGAGAGCAGCGCTTGTCGTCGGTTCAGCGTCCACACCTCGAGCGCGTCGCCCTCGGCTACCAAGTCGCGCGCGAGACCGTCGAACCAGCCTGCGCCGCGGCCCCATTCGGGAACGAGCACGAGGATCGTCCGCGCGCTCGGCGCGTCGACGAGCGCGTAGCGGTTGTAGCCCACGCGATCGAGCTCGTCGGGCGTCGAGGCCTCATCGACGCCGCGCAGGAGGACCTGCGTCACCTGCACGCCGCGCGCATCGGGCGCTTCGTAGTACGCCTGATCGACGAGCGGACCGCTCGCGCAGGCGGCGAGAGCGAGCGGGAGCGCGGCGAGCAGCGCGCGGGAGAAGCGGGGGAGCGGCGATGGATTCAAGCGAGGTTCTCCAGGGGTGATCCTGGCGTGGCGCGCGGGATTGTACGGGCCCGGAGGCAACGCTACGATCCCGCGCCATGGGGCGTCGCAAGCGTCGGTTGAAGGAGGAGATCCACGAGTTCCCCGGACTCGCGTTCCCGGCCTTCGATGGTCTCGAGATGCACGCCGGCGGATGGTCGCCGCGCGTCTTCGGCAACCTCGGCCCCTTGCACGTGGAGATCGGCGCGGGACGCGGCGCCTTCGTGCGCGGACTCGCGCGCGCGCTCCCCGAAGTGAACTTCGTCGCGCTCGAGCTGAAGCCCGATCGCGCGACGCGCATCGCGCGCGGCGCGCAGGAAGACGGTCTGCGCAACGTGCGCGTGTTGAGCGGCAATGCCTCGCATCTGCACGCCATCTTCGGCCCGGGAGAGATCGAGCGCTTCTGGGTGAACTTCCCCGACCCCTGGCCGAAGGCGCGCGCGGTGAGGAAGCGCGTCTTGCAGTGCGAGCGTCTGCGTGTCCTGCGCTGGCTCGCGGCTCCCGACGCGCGGCTGCACTTCCGCACCGACTCCGCGCCGCTCTTCGCATGGGTCGGAGAGCAGCTCCCCGGGAGCGGCTGGCGCGCGGTCGACGAGGCTCCGGACGATCCGGCGTGGCGAGCGGCGCGCGAGATCCCGACCGAGTACGAGCTCGCGTTCCGGCGCGAGGCGCGCGCGACCTACTATCTGCACTTGGCCCCCGATCCGAGCTGCAGCGTCGGCGCGCCCTCTTCGATGGCGGCGGATCCCGTGAGCGCGTAGGAAGCCGGAAAAGCATTCCTGCCCCTTTCGCGTCACGGGCGCCCCGGAACTGCGCTTCTCACCCCCTGGAGAGCCAGAGTTCCAGGGGGCTGTGATGCCGAAGCTAGAAGAAGAGCCGCTCGAGGAGTCGACCGAGAGCGCGATCGAAGGGCTGGAGGAGATGCTCGCCGCGCTGCAAGCGGGCGACGCCGCGGCCGGCCAGCGCTTGGTGGAGAGGCTCCTGCCCTGGGTCTTCCAGGTGGCGCGCGACCTCTCCTTCCGCCTCGGCGCGCACGTCGAGGAAGGCGAGCTCTACGGGCCCGGCGTCGAGGGGCTGCTCGAGGCGCTGCGGCGCTACGATCCGCTGCGCGGCGCGGGACTGCGAACCTTCTGCAAGCCGCGCATCCGCGGCGCGATGCTCGACGAGGTGCGCCGCGCGGACCCGGTGCCGCGCAGCGAACGCCTGCGCGTGCGCCGCGTGCAGGCCGCGCAAGAAGCGCTGACGCAGAAGCTCTCCCGTCCACCGGCGGAGCACGAGCTCGCCTCGAGTCTGGGCCTGCGGCTCGACAGCCCGCGCCTCGCTCACGGCGCGCAGCTCAGCCGCGGCGTGCGCGCGTTCTCCGACCTCGGCTTGCATCTGCCCGAAGGTCAGCACGTCGAGGACACGCTCAGCGATCCGCGCAGCTCCGCGGCCGCCGTCTGCGCCAACGAGGACGCCTTCGCCGTGCTGCTCCGCGACGCGAGCGACAAGGAGCGCGCGATCCTCGAGCTCTACTACGCGCAGGACCTCTCGATGCGCGAGATCGGCGAGCGCCTCGGCATCTGTGAGTCGCGCGTGTCGCAGATCCACAAGAACGTGCTCGCGCGCTTGCGCGTGAAGCTCGCCGCTCATAGCGAGGAAGAGACCTAGCGGGGTTTCGCTCCAGCCCCGCGAGCATGCGGCTGGTGCAACGGCCTAGGCCGTCGGCATGGTCGCGGGCGCAACGGCTCACGCCGCTCTGGCCGGAGTCATCGACGCGAGAACGGCACCCGAACCCACCACGCGCGCGATCCTTCGGACGCGAGTTCCGCGACGGTCGCTCCGCCAGCCCTCCGGCGAAGCAAGCGCCGCGCCCGTCGCGCGTGAATGACGTCGAACGACATCGCGCGTTGGAACGTGCTCGACCTCGAACGCGATTCGAGAACGAGCGCGGCGGTCACGTCGCTTGCATCGCCTCCGGATGCGGCTCCGCTACGTCGAAAGACGTCGTGCGCCGTTCCGGAGCCCGCTGGAGGCGGGGGCTCCGGAACTCATGCTACGGGTGAGAACGAACGTCGATGTGAGAACCGCGTCGAGAGACAGCGGTTCGTCGCCCGCGCGGCGGTAGGGCGACCTGCGCGGTTCATCTGCACAGCTGAGATCGGGCTGCGAACAACGTCGCTCTATCAAGATTCCGACTTTGTATGAAACCAAACGCGCTTCCTCTGCGTTCTACATGCTGGAACGAAACCGGGGAAGGCGACGCGCACCGAGGCAGAGGAAGCCGCATGCGCCGCAAGATTCATCAGCTCGAGTTCGACTTCTGTCAGCATGGCGGCAAGCGGAAGGGCGCGGGACGGAAACCGAAGAGCGCTGAGCCCGGCATGCCGCACCGTCAGCGCGCGAGGAAGAAGCGCGGCCAGCCTCTCCTGATCACCGTGCGTCTGGCGGATGGTCTGCCATCGCTGCGTCGCGGCGGCGCAGCGCCGCTCGTGCTCGCAGCGCTCAGCGCGAGCAGCGACCGCCATGGAATGAAGATCATTCACTACTCGATTCAGGCGAACCACCTCCATCTCCTGGTCGAAGCCGACGATCGCGAGTGCGTCGCACGCGGCATGAACGCTCTGCTGAGCCCGCTCGCTCGCGCGTTGAACAAGCTCTGGGCCCGCCGTGGCAAGGTGTTCCCCGAGCGCTATCACGACGAGGTGATCTCGACGCCGACGCAGGCTCGCAATGCGCTGCGCTACGTGTTGCAGAACGGCAAGAAGCACGGCGTCGTGCCGCGCAGTTCGATCGATCTCTGCTCGAGCGCGCCCGTGTTCGATGGTTGGAAGATGGGCCCGACGATCGCTTCGGTCCCATCTGCGCCAGCGGTGGCCGTCCTCGCGCCGGCTTCGACCTGGCTGCTGACCACTGGCTGGCGCCGCCACGGATTGCTCGACATCCACGAGCTGCCACAGCAGAGGAGGCACGCCGGCCGACCGCGAGCGAACCTCGCCGATTCAAGCCGCCGAGCAACCTCGCGCTAACGCGCTCGGCCGCCGCGCGGGCGTGGAACTCGTGTCCATCGACGTCGTTCACGCATCGACGTCCGATCGTCCCCCTGAGCATGAGTCTCGGAGCCCCCGCCTCCAGCGGGCTCCGAGACGGCGTACGATGTCTATCGACGAAGCGAAGCTGCGCCCGGAGGCGCAGCAAGCGACGTGAACGACGCGCTGCGCTCCGTGTTTCTCGCTCGCGTCGAACGCGCGTCGATCTACGAACACCACCGACGTCCGTGGGGCGCGTCGGGCGCGGCGCTTGCTTCGCCGTAGGGCCGGGCGTAGCGCCTGCGCGGTCTTGCGCTCGCTCGCCGCCCTCAGCGCGCTTCGAGCGCCCGGCGGAGCTGGCGTCGCGCGCGCAGCAGGAGCTGCCTCACGGCCTCTTCGCTGCGGTGCATGCGCTCGGCGATGGCGCTCGTCGCGAGCCCTTCGAAGACCCGCGCCTCGAGCGCCAGGCGCTGCTCGCACGGCAACGCGGCCAGCTCGACGGCCACGCGCTCCAAGAGCTCGGGCTCGGCGAGGGGATCGGCGCTCTCGCGCGCGAGCGCGCGCTCATGATCCCGCGGCTCGAGGTCGCCGAGCAACGCGGTGCTCGCTTCGGCGCGCTTTCGCGCCGAGCGGCGTCGCGCGAGGTCGATCATGCGCGCGCGCAGCACTTGATGCAGGTGCAGCGCGCGCGTCCGCGGATCCTCCTCCGCGGCGCGCCGCGAGGAGATCAGCAGAGCCACCAGCCCTTCCTGGCAGAGATCCTCGAGCTCGAACGACGCGCGGAGCGCGCGACCGGCGAGGCGTCGCACGGCGCCTTCGACGCGCGCGCAGAGCGCGCGGAGCGGCGCTTCGTCGCGCGGCTCGATCTGCAGCGGCCAGGCCGTGCGGAGCGCCTCCCAGGCGGCTTCGAGCTCGCGTTCGTCTTCGCATTGGCTCTGGACTTGCGAGGTGTGCATGCAAGCCCTTTCGGGGGCGCGCCTGCGGGGGGCGCAGGAAAGCGTTTCCTTCAGCGCCCCATGCGCCGACCCCAAGCCTCGACGAGCGCGGCGCGGTGCGGCGCCAGCTGCTCGGCCAGGAGCGCGCGCGTCTCGACGTGCAGGCGCGCGTCCTCGAGCAAGAGCGCGAGCGCGTCGAGCAGCTCTGCGGGAGGATGCTCGCGCGCGAGGGCGTTCCCGCTGGCGAGGATCGCGTCCTCGCGCTCGGCGATCGCGGTCGAGAGCGCGAGCTCGCGGAGGCGCATCGCCGCGCCGGCCTCGTCCACGATCGCCAGAGCCTGCAGCGCGGAGCGCCGCAGCTCGGCATCGAAGCTCGAGGCGCGGATCAGCTCGATCTGCTCCGCCGTCGGGCGGCCGAGGCCGAGCCCTTGCAGGAGACCTTCGCGCAGCTCGCGGCCGAGGCCGCTCTCGTCGCCGCGAAGGCTCTCCCAAGCTTGCGCGAACGCCGCCTCGTCGAGGCGCGCGGGGCCGAGGGCGAAGTCGCGAGCGAGCGCCGAGGCGCGGAGCTCAGCGAGCTTCGGAGCCTTGAGGCCTTCGGCGATCTGGCGCAGCGCGTCGAAGCCGAGTCCTCCGGGGCGCTGCAAGAGCCAGCTCGCGACGCTGCGGAGGAGCTCCGGCTCCTCGGCGCAGAGCGAAGCGCGCAGTGACTCGAGCTGACCTGGATCCGCGCGCAGCAGCGCGCGATAGGCGCAGGCGCGCACGTCGGCGCGAGGATCGGCGAGCAGGCCGCGGAACAGCGCCGCCGCGGCGGGCTCGCGCGCGCCCCAGTCCTCGAGCAGCTCGATCATCGCCAGGCGCAGCTCGGCGCTGACGGTGACCGGATCGAGATGCGCGAGGAGGACCTGGCCGAGCTCCGCGAGTCCGCGGAGCTGCGGAGCTTCCGCGTCGCCGCTCTGCGCGAGCACGCGTCGCAAGAGCTCGAGCCCGAGCGCGTCGTTCGAGGCCGCGGCGCGCTGCACGAACTCGAGCGCGAAGCGGCGCGCTTCTTCGATCGGGTAGATCCCGGCTCCGAGCGCGGAGGCGAGCCAACAGCGCGCGAGCAGCGCCACCGCCGCGCGTTCGCCGCTCTTCCACGGCGGCTCGATGCGCCAGAGCCAACGCTGCAGCGCCTCCGCGAAGCCGGGGAACGCTCCCCAGCGCTCGAGGAACTCCTCGAGCGCGCGTTCGACGCCGCCGAGGTCGCGCAGCTCGTCGAGGCGGACGAGATGCTCGATCAACGCGCGGAGCTCGAGCTCCCTGTGCGCGGGGTCGAGCGGTGTGAGCGGCTCCAAGCGCTCGTCTCGAGCGGCGAGCTCTGGACTCGCGGGCTCGCCACGGCGCGTGTGCGCGGCGAGCGGTCGCGCCGCAGGCGACTTGGCCGCGCCTTCTCCGCCGAGCGCGGTGCTCGAGAACGGCTCCGCCGCGCCGCGAGACCCCGAGGGCCCCGCGGTGCGGAGGAGTGCCACGACGAGGAGCAGCGCCGCAGCGCTGGCGAGGCCGATCTTCGCGAGGCGGGAGCGCATGGACTAACCCTCGTCCACGGCGACGTGGACGCGCGTTCCGCAGGCGAGCTCGTCCCACGAGTCGATGTAGCCGGACTGGAAGCGGTGCACCGCCTCGCAGCTCGAGCCGAGCTCGAGGAAGAGCAAGTACGACGTCACGCACTCGCGCTGGAACACCGTGATCGGGAGCTGCCGCTTGCTGCCGAGGCGGAAGCCCCTCTTCGCGACCCCGCCCTCGTAGTGGGCCGGGTAGTAGGTGACGAGCGTCGGGCAGAGATTGGGGTGCGACTGGCCCGTCGTGACGGTGATGCCGTTCACGCGCACCGTGGCGCCGGTGCAGCCGGTCCAGGCGTTCACCTCGGCGCGCGCGCTGACGAAGCGCGTGCCGAGGTCCGGGCAGTCGGTGGTCTGCCCCGCGGCGGAGAGCGCGGTGAGACCGAGACCGAAGGTGAAAGAGAGAGCGAGACGAGAGAATGCGAGCAGAGACATGGCGATCCTCCGAGAGCGGAAGGAGTTCGTTCCAGGTCCAGGACGCGCGGCGCGCGAGGGGGTCACGCACGGCTCTCTCGATTTCTTCTTCCTCTTCTTCTTCCTCGGAGGCGCGCCTCGCGCGGCGCCGGACGGAACCTCGCGTTCAGCGCGCGCGGTTCTCGCGACCGAGCTCGGCTTCGATCGCGAGCACGAGTGGCGCGACGAGCTCATCCTCGACGTAGAGCGTGCGCGCGCGGCGGGCGAGCTCGAGCGCGGTGCCGGTGCGCTCGTCCGCGCGAGCCAACAGCACTTCGAGGATCGCCCGATAGCGCGGGTCGGGGATGCCGTCGATCGCGCGACGCGCCCGTTCGTAGTGCCGCGCTTCCTCTGCGGTGGCGATGCGGAACGCGCGGGGCTGCGAGCGGCCGTCGATCCACGCCACGCGGAAGCGGTACTCGCGGCCCTCCTCGAGAACCGGCGCGTCGCTCGGATACCAGCCGCCTGCGCTCGTCACGCGAAAGCGCGCGACCGGCGCTTCGGCCTCTCCTTCTCCGACCTCGACATGGGTGTCGAAGCCCGCCATTCCCTCCCAGGCGAAGAAGAGGAGCTCGCGCGCCACGCGCCCGGCCGGGCTCGTGACGAGGAGCGGGGGCTGCCCGGCACCTCGCTCGGGTTCCTCTCTCGGCTGCGCCGCGCGCTGGGCCGCGATCTCGAGCTCGAGCTGCGCGGGAGAAGAGAGGGCGAAACGAAGGTGCCGTGGCACGTCCTCCGGGAGCGCTTCCAAGTACTGCGCGTGCGCGTGCTCCAGCGAGCCGACGGCGAAGTTCGGGGGACGGACGCGGACTCGGCCGCCGAGCACGGTCGGGTCCGCGGGGCGCAGCGGCACGAAGCCCGGCGGCAGCCCCGGTCCGCCCTCGGTGGGATAGCTGCAGGAATAGACGGAGAGATACCAAGCGCCGCCCGTGGCGACACCCAGCGCCAGGAGGGCGCGCAGGAAGGTAGCGGTCTTCGACATCGCGGAAGCGCGTTCGGGCCCTCCAAGGACTCGGCCGCGAAGAGAGACGGATGGCGCGGAATCCACTTTGACTTCGGCTCCGGAGTCCGCGGCGACGAGCCCCGCTCGCGCTTCCCCGAGGGGGCTCTCCCCGCGCTCCGGTCGCGAGATTCCGGATCCCGCGGCCGCAACCTGCCGACTCGGGGGTTCCCATCGCGCGCGCGGGAGGCACAATGGGCCTCGCGCGACCCGAGCTTCGTCCCTCGGCGCGCCCTCGATCATGCTCCTCACGCGCCCCTCTTCGATCTCGCGTGCGCTGCTCCAGAGCGGAGCCGCGGCTCTCGCGCTCGTCGGCAGCTCCGAGCTCCGCGCGCAGAACGTCGCCAACGAATGGCCCGTCGCCGGAGCCCAGGCTCCGTTCGTCGGCGCCGTCGCACATCATCCGTTCACGGATCACGTCTTCGCCTGCGACACCCGCAACTTCGCGCTCGTCGAGTACTCGCGCTCGGGGTTCCTGCTCTCCTCGACCTCGACCTTCGCGATGAACCCGAGCGCCTTCCACCAAGTCGTCGGCTTGGCCGTCGACGAAGTGACGGGCTCGATCTATCTCGGCGACGAGAGCGAGGACCTGATCGAATGGGATCCGTTCCAGCAGAGCGTCGTGCGCGTGCTCTCCGTGCGCGGCTTCGTCTCGGATCTCTCGGGCGTGAGCTGCGACGCGCTGCGCCGCGAGCTCTACGTCGTCGATGACACGACGCGCGAGGTGATCGCGTTCCGCATCGATGGCACCTACTTGCGGCGCTTCTCGCTCGCGAGCTTCGGCATCGTGGATCCCGACGCGATCGCCTACGTACCGTGGGGGAACGGCGGCTTCGGTTCCCTGCTGATCGGCGACGATCAACTCGACACGCTCTTCGAGCTCAGCCTCGATGGCTCGCGCGTGCTGCGCACCGCGCGCGTCTTCGATGCGGGAGTGCCGATCAGCCCGGAAGGGCTCGAGGTCGACAGCGCGAGCGGCAGCCTCTTCGTCGGCGACGGCGATCAAGGGGGCCGCGTGCTCGAGATCGCGGGCTTCTTCGGGAGCTGCACCGGTGGAACCTGGGTCTACGGCTCGGCCTGCGCCGACGACGGCGGAGGCGCGCCGGCCGTGCGTCTCGGCTACGGCGGCGCTGCGCGACGTTGCCCGCGCCCCGGCATCCTGCTGCTCTACGAAGCGACGACGACCTCGTCGGCGACGCACGGCGGGCTGATCCTCGGGATCTCCGACGCCAGCTATCAAGGCGTCTCCCTGCCGCTCGATCTCGCCGGCCTCGGCGCCGCGGGCTGCGCCCTCCTCGCTTCGCCCGATGTCCTGCTGACCCAGCTCGCCGTCCCGCTCGCGACGCGCGGTCCCGGCAAGGTCGCCACGCTGGTGACCCTCGTTCCGAACCTGCCCGCGCTCTCGGGGCGAACGATCTATCTCCAGGGCTTCTTCGGGCCCGACCTGCTGCGGCCACAGCATCCGCTCACCTGGAGCCATGGCCTGCGCGTGACCTTCGAGTGAATCGCGCGACGGTGGAATGTGAGGCGAGCGGAATCTAAGCTCGCCGTCATGCTCCGCTCCCGCGTTCGCTCGCTCGCGCGCTGCTGCGCCGCCCTCCCGCTCCTCCATCTGTTCGCTTGCGCCAGCGCTCCGACGATGGAAGGGCGCCTGATCCAGCGCGCCGAAGTCGATGTGGCCGCCGTGCCGAAGACGCTGCCCGGCGATCGCCTCGCGAGCGCCGTGCGCCTCCTCGCCGCGGGGCACTTCCTGCGCGCCGGTGAAGGCTCGGTCCTGCAGCTCTACCGTCAGCGCGTCGACGAAGAGAGCGGGCAGCGCGCAATGGAGCTCCTGACGATCGGCGTGCCGGCGAAGCATCCGCGCGGGCGCTTGGATCTCCGCGACAAGAAGCTCGTCGCCACCTACTCGTATTCCGCGGGCGGGGATGCGCTCGAAGCGCACGGGCGCAGCCTCTCGATGGAGGGCTTCGTCACCGTGCAGACCCGCGGCTCCGGCGTGCTCGTCGAGCTCGAGGCCGACGCTCTCCTCGCCGGCGGCCTCCGCCGACGCCTCTCGTGGAATGCGCAGATCCCCGGCACTGCGGTCTACGACTTCCGCGCTTGGCCGAGCACGACCTGGACCGAGGGGTTCTGGTTCCTCGAGCGCGATGCCGGAGATCCCGCGGCGAAGGACGCTCGCTGAGCTCGCTTCAGATCCGCCTCACACGCGGATCGTCGGTGCAGAGGCCATCGACGCCGAGGGCGAAGAGCAGGCGCTGTACCTCTGGTTGGTTCACGGTCCAGGGCACGACGAGGAGCTCCGCCTCGTGACAGCTCTCGATCTCCCGCGCGACGCCGACGTGATCGAAGCCGCGCGCGGTCTGCGTCGGGAGCGCCGCGTACGCACCGGCGGCTCCGGGCAGATAGACCTGCGCTCTCACCGCATCGCGCACATAGGCCGCGGCATCGACCAAGCGCTCGGCGCTGAGCACGCCGCGCGGGATCTCCGGCGCGAGCTCGCCGGCGCGGCGCAGGAGCTGGTGGTCGAAGCTCGAGAGCATGACGAGGGAGCTCGCGCGCGCGCGCTGCACGCACTCGAGCACGCGTTCGAGCAGGCCCTCGTGGACGAGCGGGATCGTCTTCAGCTCTAGGTCGATCAGAGCGCCTCGCGGCACGAGCAGCGCTAGGACCTCGTCGAGCGTGGGCACGTGATAGCGCCCCGCGGGCTTCTCGCCCGAGAACGCGCAGGCGGCGTCCAGCGCAGAGAGCTCGTGCGTTTCGAAGCTCTCGATGGACCACGGCGCGCGCGCGGGAAAGCGCTGCGGCGCGTCCGTGCAGCGCATCAGCGTCTCGTCGTGATGCACGACGGGGACGCCGTCCGCGGAGAGGTGCAGATCGAGCTCGATGCCGTCGGCGCCGAGATCGAGCGCGAGGGCGAAGCTCGGCAACGTGTTCTCCGGAGCGAGCGAGCGCGCGCCGCGGTGGCCGAGGATCCACGGGGGAACGTTCCCCGCTCTCTTCCAGCGCGTGTTCATGAGAGTTGCACCTCGATCGGCGGCTCGGCCTCGCCAGATGCCTCGTCCACTTCGGCGCGCGGGCCGAGCTTCGTCCAAGGCAGGAGCAAGCCGAGCAGCGCGGGGATCAGGAAGAGGGTGAGCACGGTGGAGAGCAGGAGGCCGAAGAACACCGCAGCGCCGAGACCCCGATAGAGCTCGGTGCCGGCGCCCGGCACGAAGATGAGCGGCGCCATGCCGAGGCAGGTCGTGATCATCGACATGAAGATCGGCCGCAGGCGCAAGCGCACGGCGAGCGCGATCGCGGTCTGCGGCGCTTCGCCCGCGCGCACGCCGGTGAGCGCGCGATCGACGAGCAGGATCGCGTTGTTCACCACGATGCCGCAGAGCAGGATGAAGCCGAGCATGGTCATCACGTTGAACTCGGCGCCGACCCAGCGGATGCCGAGCACGGCGCCCGCGGTCGCGAGAGGCACCGAGAACATGACCAGCAGCGGGAAGAGGAAGGACTCGAAGAGCGCCACCATGAGCAGGTAGGTGATCGCTACCGCCAGCGTGAAAGAGCCGATCAACGCTTCCTTGGTGCGCGTGAGGTCGTCCACGGAGCCCGCGAGGCGCAGGCCGGCGCCGACCGGCAGGGCCGCTCGCTCCGGGGCGAGCACCTCGCGTTCGATGGTGTTGATCGCGTCCTCGAGCACCGCGTCGTTCGAGAGCTTCACATCGATGGTCACGGCGCGCTTCCGCTCGACGTGCTCGATGCGCGAAGGACCGAAGCTCGGCGCGAGGCGCGCCACCGAGCCCAACGTGATCTGCGACCCCGATGGCGTCCAGAGGGGCACGCGCATCAGGTCCGCGCCGCCGTCGCGGAAGCTCTCGTCCCCGATCACGCGCAGCTCGACCTCGTCGGGGAACTCGTGCCCGCGATAGCGCCCCGCGCGCCGGCCGGAGACCAGCGTCTCGACGAAGGCGCCGATGCTCTCCGCGCCGAGTCCGACCTTGGAGGCCGCCTCGCGATCGAGGGAGATCTGGCGCTCGGGATTGCCGAGCTCGAAGGAGCTCAGCGCTTGCAGCACTCCCGGCACCGCGGCGAGGAGGCGCTCGAGGCGCGCGGAGGTCTCCTGCAAGCGCTCGATCGAAGTGTCGGAGAGGTAGAGCTTCAGGTCCTTCGCACCGCCGATGCCGCGCGTGAAGATGTTCGACTTCGCGAAGAAGATGCGGACGTCGGGGATGACTCCGACACGGCGGCGCACTTCGTCGACCATCGCGTCCACGCGATCGCCCGCGCTGCGCTCGAGCGCGATCCCGCAGAACCCGCGACCCGGGCTCACCGACACGAAGAAGTAGCGCCGATCGGGCAGCCCTTGCAGGCGCTCCTCGAGGACCTGCATCACCTCGCGCGTGCGCGCGAGGCTCGTGCCGGGAGGGAAGCGCAGGTTGCCGAAGATCATCGGGCGATTGCCCGCGGGGAGGTATTCCGCGCTCGGCAGGAGCTTCCATGCGCTGATGGCGGCGCCGCTGAGGAGCAGCACCGTCGCAAGTCGCGTGGCGGCGTTCTTCTGCACCAGCGCATGGAGCGCGAGGATCGCGCGCGCGCTTGCGCGGCCGAGCGGGCCGAGCAGGATCCAATCGACGAGTCCTCCTGCGCGGCTCGTCCCCGCGGAGATCGGCTTCCTCCAGAGGCGCGCGCAGAGGCAGGGGATCACGGTGAGGGCCGCGATCATCGAGAGCCCGACGGCCAGCGCGATCGCGATCGCGATGTCCTTGAAGAGCTGCCCCGACTCTTCTTCGACGAAGAAGATCGGCAGGAACACCGCCAAGGTCGTCAGCGTGGACGCCAGCACCGCGCCGTAGACCTCGTGCGTGCCGCGCAGCACGGCATCCAGCACGCCCAGACCTTCGCGGCGCAGGCGATAGATGTTCTCGAAGACGATGATCGCGTTGTCGACCACCATGCCCGAGGCGAAGGTGACGCCGGCCAGCGAGATCACGTTGATCGTGCGGCCCATCAGATAGAAGAGAATGAACGAGGCGACGACCGAGATCGGGATCGTGACGCCGACGGCGAAGACCGCGGAGGTGCTGCGCAGGAAGAAGATCAGCACCGCCGCGGCGAGCAGCGCGCCGACGACCAGGTTCTGCGTCACGGTCTCGAGCGCGGAGTACACGTACTCGGCTTCGTCGTAGGCCTTACGCAGCGCGATGCCGCGCGGCTTGAGCTCCGCGTTCAGCTCGGCGAGCTTCGCGTCGATGCGCTTCACGACCTCGAGCACGTTCTCGCCGGTCTTGCGGAAGTAGGAGATCGAGAGCCCGTCGCGGCCATCGATGCGCGCCGCGGAGTCGGGGCGCTCGAAGGCGCGCTGGATCTGCGCCACATCGCCGACCACGACACGCCGTCCCGCGCGCTCAGCGAGGAAGGTCTGACGCACGTCCTCGATGCTGGCGAACTGTCCGATCGTCCGCACGTCCTCGGACTGCCGCCCGTCCTCGCGGCGCCCCGCCGGGACGTTGCGGTTCTCGCGCCGCAGCGCCTGCTCCACGTCCAGCACCGTGAGCTGGAGCTTCGCGAGCTGTACCGGATCGATCACCACGCGCAGCTCGCGCCGCAGCGCTCCGCGCACACGCACGCGGCCCACGCCCTCCAGCCGCTCGATGCGCGGCTTCACGATCTCCTCGGCGATATAGGTGAGCTCGACGAAGTCGGGCGTCACCTGCGGATCCTCGTAGTAGAGGTAGGACCAGACGACGGGCTGGTCCTCGTCGGAGGAGACCGCGGTGACCTCGGGATCGCGCGCGTTGTCGGGGATCTCGTCGGGGAGCCGCGCGATCTTCTTCAGCACGTCGATCAGCGCCAAGTCCTTGTCGACGCCCCAATCGAACTCGAGCGCGATCGTGCTCTGGCCCTGCGATGAGGTGGAGCGCATCTCGCGCAGCCCCTCGACCGTCTGCAGCGCCTGCTCGTAGCGGTCGGTGATCTGCTGCTCGACCTCGAGCGGAGCGGCCCCCGGGTACTCGACCTCGACGGAGATCTCGGGCCGATCCACCGTGGGTTTCATCTGCACGGGGGTGCGGAGCAGTGCGATCACGCCGAAGATCGACGCCAAGAGCACGGCGACCGCGACGCCCGTCGGGCGCTTCACCGAAGCTTCGATCCAGCTCATGAGGTCAAGACCGCGCGAGGACCTGGACGCGTGAACCCGCGCGCAGGCGCTCGCGTCCGATCACGACGACATCGGCTCCCGCGGGCAGCTCCCCGACGCAAGCCGCGCGCTCCAACGTCTCCCCCGGATCGCGCGAGAGCAGCCCGAGCACGCGCACCGGTGCGCGCTGCACGGTCTGATCCGCTTGCACGATCCAGACCCAAGAGCGGCGCAGCGCCGCGGGCTCGTCCTCTCGCGCACCCTCGAAGAAGATCGCGTCGCGGGGGATCGAGAGCGCGTTCTCCACGGACTCCACGCGGAGGTCCAAGCGAGCGAACATCCCCGGCAGGAGCGTCGGGCGCCCCTGCGGCGTCGCTGGATCGTCCTCCAGAGCGAGGCGGATCGAGAACGAGCGCGACGCGGGATCGATCCAATCGACGCGGCGCTCGACGCGAGCGCTCCAGGCGCTCCGCCCGATCGCGCTGCCGACATAGGCATCGACGCGCACTTCGGCGTGCTGGCCTTCCTTCACGCGCTCGAGCTCTTCCTCCGGCACGCGCGCGTGGATACGGAGCTGGCTCGGATCGTAGATCTCGAAGGCTTCGCGTCCCACCGCGGCCCATTCCCCGACCTCGAGCCCGCGACGCACGATCACGCCGGGGAAGGGCGCGCGGAGCTCCGTGTCGGCTAGATCCTCTTGCGCGCGCTCGAGCTCGGCCTTGCGCTCCGCGACGATCGCGCGCGCGATCTGCAGCTCCTCCAAGCGCGCGCCGGCTTCGAGCACGATCAGCGCTTGCTGCGCTTCGGCGAGGCGGGCTTCGGCGGTCTCGAACTGCGTCTGCAAGTCCTCGACCTGCGTCCGCGGCACGAGCGCGCGCGCGAGCTGCTCCGTGGCCTGGCGATACTCGCGTTCGGCACCGGCGAGCTCCGCTTCGCGCACCCGCACGCGGGCGCGCGCCTCGTCGAGCTCTGCGCTCGTGTACTTGCTCTCCAAGCGGCGGACCTCGGCCTGGGCGCGCTCGACGGTGGCGGTCGCGAGCTTCACCTCCGCGCCGAAGCGCGCCGCGTCGAGGCGCGCGAGCACGGCGCCCGCGGCGACCGTGTCGCCTTCGCGGACGAGCACCTCTTGCACCTTGCCCGCCACGGCGAGCCCCAAGCGCGCGCGCTGCTCCGCGCGCACTTCGCCCACCAAGCTCAGGCTCTGGCGCGCCTCGGCCGGCAGCACGCGCGCCACCTCGACGGGGATCGCGGGAGGGGTCTGCGCGCGCGCCGCTCCGCTCGCCCCGAGGACGGCGAGGAACGCGAACGCGCGAGCGACGGCGAACGGCGCTCCGCTCGGCGGCGGCGAGAAGCGGGGACGATGCATGGTTCTCGAGGCTGGGCGCGGGCAGCGCTTGCGGGGCGGCGAGTATAGCCAGGAGCTTCCGGCCCGCGCCTTCGCTTCGAGCCCTCGGCGCAGATTCGCGCGCTCGGGCTTTCAGGCTCTCGGCCTTGCGGCCTCTCGACCTCTCAGCTTCGCTTCACGCGGTAGAGCGCGAAGCTCCCGCCGCTCGCGCGCGGGGCAAAGCCCGGTCGAGGCCATTCGCCCACGAGCTCGAGACCTCTCCAGCTCGGCGCGAGCGCGCGCGTGCTGCGCGTCCCGTCGGGAGCGTAGACGGCCACTTCGCCGGTGAGCAGCAGGTGTCGCAGCTCGGCTTCCTCGAGCACGTATTCGAACAGGTAGAGGTCGCTGACATAGGCCGGGCGCTCCGGCATCTGCTCCAGGAGCGCGCCGAGCTGCACCAGACCGTGAGCGAAGCTCTCGAGCACCGCCGAGCGCGCGAGGAAGAACAGCGCGAGGCCGAGCTCTTCCGGCACGAGATCCGTGCGCACGAGCACGCCGGCGAACGCCGAGCGCTCCGCGTCGCGGAGGGCTGCCTGCGGCAGACGCAGCAGCAGCGCGAGCGCCGCTTCGCGCACGTCGTCCTCCAGCGGCCGCCCCGCGAGCACCTCCGCGCGGAGCTGCATCAGGTCGATCACCGGTTGTTCGAGGTCGAGCGCCAGAGGCCGGTACTCCTCGAAGAACGCGCGTTGCTCACCCCCGAGGTCCTTCCGAGCTCGCGCCTTGGCTTCGAGATCCAGCGCGTCGATGCGCAGTCGATGCTCGTCGCGACCGATCGGCACCCAGCGTCGATCCGTCTGATGGAACAGCAGCTCGCGCTCGATCAGCGCGGTGTGCGTGCGCACGGCGACGATCGCGTTCGCCTCGACGCTGCGATCGATCCACCGCAGCGCGAGTGTCTCCTCGTTGGTGCGCCCGTAGGGCAGCGTCGACTGCAGCGGGCGCGAGGCCGCCGCGATGTCGGAGACCGCGGAGACGAGCGCGAGGGCGGCGAGCGCGTAGGTCGCCGGCCGCAGCGCCGGTCGCGAGGTCGCGAACGCGCGTGCCGCGAAGACGAGGAGCAGAGCTTGCAGCGGGAGCAGGAAGCGCAGCTCGCGATACGAGTAGGCGCCGTAGAACGCGAAGAACGCGAGGGCGATCGGCAGGAGCAGGCCGAGGGCGCGCTGCGAGCGCGCCACGTTGCCGCCGCGTCCGCGCATGCCGAGGCCGAGCAGCGCGAGTAGCGCGATCGGGAAGGGATAGAGCACCGGAGGCTCGAGGCTGCGCTCGAGCAGAGGCTGTTCGCCGTGGATCGCGAGCCCCGTCGGCGCGGGCGGGGACGCGGGATTCGGCTCCTCGGCGAGCCCCGAGCGCCGCGCGTCGCGCATCAGCGCGTCCCAGCCCGCGACCTGCGTCGCGTACGCGCCGTAGTTCGCTCCGCCGAGGCCGAGGCGCGCGAGCAGCGCGCTCGCCCCGCGCGCTTCGCCGGCGCCGTAGACCGAGGGGATCCAGTACGAGTAGCCGGTGCGCAGCAAGCTCCCGTGCTGGCGCAGGTTCACCGCGAGCTGCGGTGCAAGTCCGATCGCGCAGCCGGCGACGAAGGTCAGAGCGGTCCGCAGGCGCTGCGCGCGATCGGCGAAGGGGCGCGTCAGCACGAGCAAGAGCAGGAACGGCAGCGCGAGCGCGTTCGTGATGCGCACGGTCGCTCCGAAAGCTGCGAGGAACGCGAAGACCCAGACGCGGCGCGGGAGGAGCTGCGGCGAGCGCGCCCAGCGCAGGCCGAGCGCCAGCGTCGCGAAGAGCAGGGCGAGCGCCGCGGCATCGCTCATCGGCTGCCGCGCGTGATAGATCTGCAGCGGGGAGAGCGCGAGCAGGAGCGCGGCGGCGATCGCCGCGCGGTCGCCGCCGAGCTCGTACGCGAGCAGCGCTCCGCAGACGACGACGAGCAGACCGGCGAGCACGGACACCACGACGCCGAAGCCGGGCTCGTGCAGCTTGTCGAAGACGAGCCGCGCGCCCGCGATGAGCAGCGGATAGCCGATCGTGTAGCGCGGGGGATAGGCATGACCTTCGAGCGGCAGCACGTAGCCCTCGCCGCGCGCGAGGGCCCCACTCGCGAGGTCGTACTCCAGCGCGTCGGCGCGCGGTCGCAAGTCGCTGACCTGCTCCGGAGCCGTGAGCCGGAGCGCGAGACCGAGCCCCAGCGCGATCATCACGGCGATCCAGACGTTGCGGCTCATCGAGGTGGGTAGTTCGACACGGGGCTCGGTCGGCGGAGCCGCGTCCCTGCGCGCGGCGCGGGCGTTATTCTTCCCTGCGCCCGGAGGGGAAGCGAGCGGCGCGCCATTCCCTTCACCGCCGCACCAGCGCGAGCTCGAGCTCGCGCGTGCCGCCGTCCTCGACCAAGAGCTCGCGTTCGGCGCTCTCGTAGCCCGGAGCGTTCGCGACCAAACGCAGGCGACCGGGCGGCATCGGGAGCAGCGCGATAAGCCCCTCGGCGTCCGCGCGCTGATGCGCGACCAACCACTCGTCCTCCGCATTCGCCGGGCGATCGGACGGGCGCCAGAACGCCGCGACGCGCGCGCGCGGCAGCGCTTTGCCGAGCTCGGCGGCGTCGTGGAGGCGCAGCCGATGTCGCGGCGCGAGGAAGCTCACGCTGAGCTCGCCGCAGGGGACCACGAGCTCCTCGAGGCGCGCGAACTCGAGCGCATCGCGCGACGGCCCGCCCGCCGCGGTGACGCGCAGTCGATAGCGCCCCGGCGGCACCTGCTCGAAGCGGAAGAAGCCGGTGCCGTTCTCGGCGGTCTCGACCGCGCCGCGGAAGAGCGGATCGGTCGCACGCGCGGGTTCCAAGTGCACGCGGTACCAGGTTCCGCCGCTGTGCCCGTCGAGGCAGCGACCGCTCAGCGCGAGCGGCGCGCCAGCGCTCGGCGCGGGTACGAGCTCGGGGCTCGCGACCACGCGCGGCTCGAGCGCGAAATCGAGGGCGAGCTCGTCCTCCGCGTCGAGGAAGAGATCGTCGCGCAGCGCGCCGCGGAAACCCTCGACACCGAGCACCAAGCGCAGCGGGCCAGCGGGGAGATCCCGCAGGGCGTAGCTCCCATCCGCTCCGGTGGTCGTCTGCGCGGCGGTGTTCCCGGCCCAGGCGTGTACGGCCACACCTCCGAGCGCCGCTCCGCTCGCGCTGCGCACGACACCGCGCACGGCGGCGTTCCCGACGAAGGGATCGGCGAGCGCGTCCGTCGGCACCGCTTCGCGATCGAGCTCGAACGCGGGGAACGCAGGGTGCGGCGCGACCTCGGCGTTCGGGCGCAGGTTCACGAACCACACGGCCGCGTTCACGCCGAGCAGCGTGGCGAGCAGGGCGAGATGGAGGCGCGCGCGGCGGTTGGTTCGAACGCTCACCCGCGCGAGGATGCCGCGCTCAGAGCTCGATGCGCAAGCTCTCGCCGGCGAAGCGCAGCACGCGCGTCGCGGGCTTGCGCTCGCCGACGTGCACGACGAGCTCGAGCTCGCCGTGCGGGAGCTCGCCGAGCCGGAAGCGACCGCTGTCGTCGATCTCGGCGCGGAAGGCGCCGATGCCCGCGCGCTTCGAGATCACGAAGCCGGGTCCAAGCGGGTTCCCCGTGGCATCGACCACGGTGCCTGTCGCGACGGCGGTGCGCGCCGCGAGGAAGCCGAGATCGACCTCGGCAGTGTCGATCGAGACCTCCTGCACCAGCAGCGCGCGCCCGACTTCGAACGAGCGGAAGGTCTGCTCCGCGGACGCGCGCGGATCGCCGCTCGCGATGGGGGAGGCGCCCGCGGGGTTCACCACCAAGCGGTAGCTGCCGAAGGGCACGTCGGCGAAGGCGAACTGCCCCGACGCATCGGAGCTCGTGCCGCGCTGCTGCGCGAGCGAGCCCTGCAGCGGCACGTCCATCGGCACCAGCCACACGCCGTAGCGCTGACCGTCGAGGCTGAGCGCGCCGCGCACGCGCGCGAGCTTCGGCCCCTCCAGCGCGAAGTCCTGCTCTGCGCTCGTGCCCGCGCCGAGCTCGCGCGCCACCGCGGGCGCCACGGCCTTCTTCGGAGAACGGAATTGCTCCCAAGCCACTTGAGCCAGCGAGATCGAGGTCTCGCGCGGCTCGAGCACGTAGGCCCCTGGCGGAACGCCGGCGATCGCGTAGCGCCCCTCATCGTCCGGCAGCGCGTCGAAGACGAGCCCGCTCGCATGCACGGCGAAGATCTTCCGCTCGCGCGTCGGCACCTCTCCAATCGTCACGCGGCCGTGCCAGCTCCCTGGCTCCTCGAGGCGCAGCTCAAAGCTCTGCTGCGGACGATCCGCGGCGAGCTCGAGTTCGAACGGCGGCCACGCCTGCCAACGGCGATGACGCACGTACAAGCGATAGGCGCCCGGACGCAGCAGGCGGAAGCTCGCTCTGCCGCGCGCATCGCTGGCGCCGGCGTAGATCTCGACGCCGCGCGGCGGCAGCGCGAAGCGCCCTTCGATCCACGGCTCGTCGCCCGGCTCGGGTGCACGGCGCAAGCTGAGCCCTGCTTCGGCGAGCGCGGCGCCCGAAGGATCGAGGAGCTGCACTTCGATCGCGATGCCGGGGTCGAGGCGGAGCTCGATCTCGGGCAGCTCCGCACCGTCCTGCACCTCGATCGGCGCGCTGCGCTCCAGCAGGTATTCGCCGTGCTTCGCGACCACTTGCCAGCGCCCTTGTCCGTGCCCCGGCAACGCGAAGCGCCCCGCGGCATCACTGCGTCCGGGGAACAGCGCCCGCGTCGCCCAGAGCGGGCGATCGAGCGGCTTCGTCGCCGCTTCCTCCGCGGGGAAGCTCCCGATCCAAGCCTCGGGAATCGCGGCTCCGGTGCGCGCATCGCGCACGATGCCGCGGAGCACCACCTCCGGTTGCAGCAGGAAGCTCTGCAGCGGTGCGGAGCCGCGCACGCGGCGTTCGACGCGTTGGAACCCCGCCTTCGCGACGCTCACCAAGAGCTCACCGCGCGCCGGGGCCAGCGTCGTCTCGAAGCGCCCTTCCGCGTTGGTGCGCCCGCGCCGCGCGAGCGGGCGCGGCAGCTCTTCCAGCGCGGAAGCGACGATGACCTCCGCGCCGGCGAGCAGCTCGCCGCGCGCATCGCGCACGCGCACCTCGAGCGGAGCGCTCTCCTCCAGCAACACCTCGATCTCGGTCGTGCCTTCGGCGGGGATCTCGAAGGGCGCGCTCAACGACGCCGCGAAGCTGCTCCCTTCCGCGCTCTCGATCGCGAGGCAGTAGCGCCCGCGCGGCAGCGCGTCCAGCGTGCAGAGCCCGCTCGAGGGATCGACTTCGGCGCGGAGCTCGCGCACGTCGCGGAGTGCCCCTAACGGAGCTCTGAGCTCGCCGCTCGTCGCTTCCAGCGCTTGTACCAAGGTCGCGCGCAAGGCCTCGCGAGGAGCGCTGCCGTCGCGTCGCACGACGTGGGCGCGCAGCGCGCCGCCGCGCGCGAGCGCGAGCGTCCCGAGCTCGCGCTGGCGAGTTCCGACGAGGTCGAACGCGGGCGCGTAGATCGGCGCGCACTGCGGCTCCTCGATCAACACCAGCGCGTGCGCGCGCGAGCCGCTCGCCGGCAGCGCGATCGCGAAGAGCCCGTCGGCGTCGGTCTCCGCCTCGAGCTCGAGCGTCGGCGAGAGCGAGCGGCGGAGCAGCGCCTGCGGAGCGTAATGAACCTCCGGCAGGAACCACGCGCGGACGCGCGCGCCGGCGCGCGGCGCGCCTGCGGCGTCGACGAGCTTCCCCGACAAGGTGCCGTCGAGCGGGTCGCGGAGCTTCGCGCGCGGGCTCGTTTCTCCTTGGCTGGCGAGCGCGCCGCCCCCGGGGTGTGCACGCGACGCGGGTTCCGTCTCGCGCAGCGCGAGCCAGAGCGCGCTGCCTCCGCAGAGGAGCGCCAGTGTGAACACGACCAGCGGGAGGCGCGAGGGTGAGGACATGGGGAGCGTAAGGGCTGGGATCTAGGAGCGTTCGAGCTCGACGGCCGCGCGCTGCGCGAGCTCGGTCCCGGCGCGCTCGTCGAGGTCGAGCAACGGCGGACGCACGCCGCCCACGTCGAGGCCGCGGGCGCGGAGCATTGCCTTCGCGGCGGCGGGCAGGACGTGCGCTTCCATCGCGCTCCGTACGCGGGAGAGCTTCTCCTGCTCCCGCTCGGCGCGCGCGGGTTCGCCGGCGCGGAAGGCGTCGTAGATCGCGCGCACGAGCTCGGGGACGCAGTTCGCGGCGGCGGTGATCGAGCCCACGGCTCCCGCGCGGAGCCCCTCGAGGATGCGCCCGTCGCCGCCGAGGAAGACCCGCGCTCGCGCGAAGCGCTCGCGGATACGGGGCAGCGCGGCCGGATCGCCCGAGGAGTCCTTGATGCCGATCGCGAGCGGGTGGTCGGCGGCGGCGTCGAGCAGCGCGTCGAGAGCAACGCCCGAGCCCTGCGGCAAGTGGTAGAGCAGCGCAGGCAGACCCGCATGGTCGAGCGTTCGTTCGAAGAAGCGGCGCAGCCCCACGGGTTCCAGCTTCCGCGGGTAGAGCGGCGGGAGGACGAGCAGGGCGTCGCAGCCGAGCTCGCGCGCCGCGGCCCCGAGCTCGAGCGCTTCGCCGAAGCTCGTGCCCGCGATGCCCGCGATCAAGCCGAGCTCGCCGCGGACCGCGGCCAGCGTTTCGAGCAGGCGCCGCTTCTCCGTCGTGGAGAGGCTCGCGAACTCGCCGTTCGAGCCCAGCGCGACCAGGCCCTCGATGCCGCGTGCTCGCAGCCACGCGACGTGCGCGCGGAGCGCGCGGAGGTCGAGGTGGAGCTCGCGATCGAAGGGAGTGAGAATCGGCGCCCAGGCGCCGCCGAGTTGGTCGCGCATCGCTTGTCCTCGTGTGCCCCTCGTCGAGACACGCGCCGAAAACCTCGGCGCGCGAACATCATGCTGCCCGCCACCGAGAAGCTCTACTTCACCGACAGCTATGCGCGGCACTTCGAGGCGCGCGTCCTGCGCCGCGAGCCGCTGCCGAGCGCTGGAAAGGCTCTTGCGCCCGCGCCGCAGGGCGCGGTGGAGGCCGTGATCCTGGAGCGCACGCTCTTCTATCCCACGGGCGGCGGCCAGCCGCACGACGTGGGGACGCTCGGCGGAGCCCCCGT
>JAEUHW010000275.1 GCA_016793245.1 Planctomycetota bacterium | reverse complement strand
TACTTCTCGCGCACGACGATCGTCTACGGCGAATGAGGCGCGCGCTCGGGCTTCCCGCGGCGGCGCTGGCCCTCGCGCTGACCTTGCTCGGCTCCGGCTGCACGATGCCGATCGGCCTCGTCTTCACCGATGTCGTCGAGCCGTTGGACGTGAACCTCGGCGCGACGAGCGTCGACGAGCGGAAGGGCCATCAGATCGGCCGAGGCGATCTGAAGCGCTTCCGCTACTACTACATGGAAGTGGGCTGGGGCGAGAACGGTATCGGCTCGATCGCCGCGAGCCTCGGGTGGAAGAAGATCCACTACGCCGACAAGCACACCGTCACCGTGCTCTGGTACTGGTGGCAGGAGTACGTCGACCTCTACGGGGAGTGAGCGCGGGCTCCGCGGCTCCGCCGGAAGGTTCTCCAGTATCGCGCGGCGCGAGCCGAGAGGCTGCCGGAGGACCTCCGTGCCGGCATCGCAGACGCGCTGGATCGCGCTCACGACGACTCTCGCCGTCGCCGCTTGGTGCGGCGCGCTGCTCTGCGTCCCGCTGCACGACGGCGACCTCTGGTTCCACCTCTCGGGCGGGCGGATGCTCTGGGAGCGCGGGGATGTTCCGCGCGTCGACGAGCTGACGCTGGTCCGCGCCGGGGCGCCTTGGATCGATCTCCACTGGGGTTTCCAGATCCTGGCGTATGGAGCGTGGAGCGCCGGCGGCGCCAAGGGGCTCGGGCTCTTCGGTTGCGCGCTGGCCGCCGCCGTCGCGCTCGCGACGAGCGGCGCGGCGCGCGAGCTGCTGCGCTGGCACGGCGTGGAGGAAGATCGTTCGCGGCTCCTCGCGCCTTTCGCGGCGCTCACCTGGGTGCCGGCGTTCGCGCTGCGGCCGCTCCTGCGGCCCGAGCTGCTGAGCTTCGCGTTGCTCGCGCTGTTGCTCGCGACCCTCGTCCGCTTCGCGCGCGCGGGAAGCGGGCGCGCCGGAAGCGCCGCGGTCGCGTTGCTCGTGGCGCTCGCCAACGTGCAGGGCCTCTTCGTTCTCGGTTGGCTCCTCGCGGCGGCACTGCTCGCGCCGCTGCTCCTCGATCGAGAGCGGCGCCGCGGCGCCCTTCTGCTCGGCGCGCTGTTGCTGGCCGCGCCGCTGGCCAATCCGTATGGCGTGAGCGGGTGGCTCTTTCCTTGGGAGCTCTGGACGCGCATCGACGGCTCGGCGGCGGTGTTCTCGCGCATCGCGGAGTTCACGCCCGCGTTGCTGCGGAACGACGCGACGGCCTGGACCTTCGGCGCCTTCGCCGCACTGATCGCCGCGGGGTGCTCGCTCGCGCTCGGCACGCGCCGCTTTGCGCAAGCGTTCGCGCTCGGCCTGCTCGGCGCCGGCGCGCTCTTCCTCGCCTACCAGGCGCGGCGGAACCTGAGCTTCGTCGCGCTCGCCGCGGCCGCGGCGCTCGTGCCGCTGCTCGCCGTGGCGTTGCATCGCCGCGTCGCGCTCGCCGCCGGCACGCTGCTCGGAGTGCTGGCGCTCGTCCTCGCGATCGATGCCGCGGGGCCCGCGCGCGCGCACGCTTTCCGCGTCGTCTCGCCGAGCGGCCTCGGGCTCGCACCGGATCATTTCCCGCTGGTCGGACTCGAGCGTTGGAAGCGCGCTGGCGAAGGCGAAGCTCTCTTCTGCGATCTCAACGTCGGCGCGTGCGCGAGCTTCGTCCTCGAGCGACCCGCACTCGTGGATGCGCGGCTCGAGGTGCTCGGCCGATCGGGACTCGAGACCTACTTCGAACTCCTCGCCGACGTCGGCTTCTTCGAGCGCACCTGCGAGCACTACGCTCTGCGGGCGGCGCTGATCGATCTGCGCGCCGCGCACACGCGCGTCCTGCTCGCGCATCTCGCGAGCTCGTCGGCGTGGCGGGCGGCCGCGCTCGATGGGCCGTGGGCGCTCTTCGTACGCGCGAGCTGGGCGGAGGCGCGGCCGCACTTCGAAGGGCAGGGCTTGGGAGACCTCGCCGCGCGTCGGCGCCTGGAGCGCGCGATCGAGGGAGGCGTGAAAGCGACCGCGCGCGAGAGCGCGCCGCGCACCGAGCCCGTCGAAGCGGTCCCGCGAGCGGGGACCGGCGCCAGGAGTTCCGCGCCGCTCTAGCCGCCCATCGAAGCAGTGCGACCAGGCTGGAAACGCTGCATCGGGCGTCTCGCGAAGTAGCAGGCATCGGAGCTGAAGCGGGTGCTCCCGCTAGGTTCCGGCAACGCAGGCGAGGCGACCGAGGCGCGTTCTCCAGCCCGAATGACTTCTTCGACAGGCGGCTGCGCGCGGCCCGCGCCTCCGCGCCCTTGCGCGCGATGCGCGGCGCGCACTACGCTGCGTTCGCATGTACGGCGCGCTCGACAGTCGCGGTCAACTTCTTGCGGTGGGCTACTGCGAGATCCAAGCCGAGATCAAGCTCTACGACCGCGCGCGCGGCGTGCTGCGGCGGAAGATCGTGCTGCCGCCCGCGGGCGAGGCCGGCTGGGCCGATGTCTCGTCGCTCTGCTTCGGCGACGACCACACGCTGTGGGTCGCCGACGCGCAGGCCTCGATGCTGCGGCGCGTCTCGCTCTTCGGGCAGGAGCTGCAGCGCTTCGGCGGACCGAGCCACGCGCAGCGCCGCGGCCTCGACCGCAAGCGCGCGCTCCAGCATCCGAACGCCGTCGCGCTGCGCACCGACGGCCTGCTCGTCGTCGCGTGCGGGGATCGGCCGCTCGTGCACGGCGTGCAGCTCTACGACGAGCGCGGGCGCTACGCGGGGCGGCTCGCCTCGTTCGGCGAGGAAGAGGAGAGCTTCGGTGCGCCGCGCGGCCTCAGCGTCGACGAGGAGCGCATCTACGTCGCCGACACGCGGAACGGCTGCGTGCAGGTCTTCTCGTACGAAGGCGCCTTCCTCTGGATGCTCTCGACCGCGACGAGCCCGGGTGAGCGCTCGCTGCCGTCGGCGGTGCTGCCGGTCCCGGGCGGTGGCTTGGTCGTCGCCCAAGTCGGCCTCGATGCCGCGCTGAAGCTCTTCGATCGCGACGGAGTCTTCCTCGGCGAGCTCGCGCCCCGATCGGAGCTGTGCGATCCCGCGGGCCTCGCGTGGGGCGCGCCGGGGCAGCTCTGGGTCGCCGACGATCTCGGGCGGCGCGTGCGGAAGCTCGAGCTCGAGCGCCCGCCGGTGGGAGCGTTCTCGGCGCCGATCGAGATCGCGGAGTTCTCGTAGTGGGCGCGCCGGAGCGGCTCGCGATGGACCGGGACCATCGAGATTCTCGCGGCGTCTGCCACGGCGCGAGGGCTTGGAGGCGCTATGGTAGGAACCCGCACTTCTCCTCAGGTCGCCCCTCTCTTCGATGATGCTCCGCTCCGCTCGCTCCTCGTTCGCGCTGCTCGCCGCGCTGGGGCTCGTCATCGCCGCGCTGGTCTGGGAGCTCCTCCGCGACGATGTGGCGGTGAGCGCCGGCGAGGCGAAGGTGCTGCGAGCGGCGCTGGCGGCAGAGGTCGCGGGAGAGGACGCCCTGCTCGCTCCCGCGGCGCCGGAGACGGAGCGCTGGGAACGCCAAGGGGCCGCGCTCGTCGTCGCGGCTTGGTCGGAGCCGGTGGCGCCTTCGCGCGAGGAGCTGCTTCGCGGCGCGGTCCCGGCGCTCCGCGGCCGCGTGGTGGAAGCGGGCGGCGAGGCCCTTCCGCACGCTGAGCTGTGGGTCCAGCTCGACGGCGGCGAGGTCGCGTTCGCCGCCGATGCCACGGGCGCGTTCGCCTTGGAGCTCCCTCCCGCCTCCGAGATCGCGTTGATCGTGCGCGCGGAGGGCTTCTTGCCCGCGCGCTTCGCCGCGCTGCCGTTCGAGGGCGAGCGCGAGCTCGCGCTGGATCGCTCACTCACGCTGCGCGGTCGCGTCGTCGATGCCGCGGAGGGCGAGCCCATCGCCGGCGCCGAGCTCGTCGCGCTGCGCGTCGCGGCGACCAGCGGCGTGCCGCGCTCGAGCGAGCCGGTGCAGAGCGATCGCTCGGGCATGTTCGCGATCGAAGGGCTCGGTCCCGGGGACTTCGAGCTGCGCGCGCGCGCCAACGGCTTCGCGCCCGCGCGTTTGGAGCGCGTCGCGCTGCGCCGCGGCAACGACGAGGAGATCGCGGTGGCGCTCCAGCCGGAGCTTCACTTGCTCGTGCGCGTCCTCGACGACGCCGGTGAGCCCCTCTCCGGCGCCGCGATCCAAGTGCGACAGGAAGCCGAAGGCGGTCGACCGCGCGTGGCGCTCGAGGCCGCGAGCGATGCGCGCGGCGAAGCGCGCTTCACGGGGCTCGCCGCGGGCGGCGTGCGCGTCGTCGCGCGCAGCGCCGAGCGCGCCGCGGAGAGCGCGGAGCGAGAGCTCGCAGCGCCGGCGGCGACGTCCGGCGAAGCGCTCCCGACCGTGGAGCTGCGGTTGTCGCGCGGGATCCTGGTCCTCGGCGTCGTGCGCGATCCGGAGGGCCGGCCCGCCGCTGGAGCCGCGGTCGTCGCTCTCGGTGAGAAGCGCAGTTTCCCGCGCTTCGCCGCGGTGGACGAGGAAGAGCACGTCGTGCGCAGCGATGCGGAGGGGGCCTTCCGGCTCCAGGGCTTGCGCCCCGGTGCGTGGAAGCTCTGCTCGTTCGACGGCGATCTCGCGTACGGCGTGCGCGAGCTGCGCCTCGACGCGGCGGTCGCGCAGCGCCCGCCGAAGCCGATCGAGATCCAGCTCGCCCCGCCGTTCGGCGTGCGCGGAACCGTCCTCGACGCGATGGGGAAGCCCGTGACCGACGTCGCGATCGAGGTCGGGCCCGAGGGCGCGCGCGATGCGCTCGGCGAAGCGCGCGAGGCGCGCAGCGATGCGGACGGGAACTTCGAGCTCGGGCCTTTCCCGCGCGTGCCGCTCGAGCTGCTCGCCGAGGCCAGCGGTTTCCGCGAGGCGCGCGAGCGCATCGCCCCGCCGAAGCAGGCGGCGATCGCGGAGCTGCGCCTCGTGTTGCGCGGTGCGCACGGCGTGCGCGGGCGCGTCGTCGACACGCTCGGCCGCGCCGTCGGTCCCGCGCGCATCGATCTCGTGGAAGAGCTCTCCGGCCGAACCGCGCCGCGGAAGCCGAACCAGTTCCGCGGGCGCAGCGATGCGTTCGGCGAGTTCTTCGTGCCCGATGTGCTACCGGGGGCCTACGGCGTGCGCGTGCAGAGCTTCGGCCACGCACCGCTGCCGATCGATCGCGCGCTGATCACGCTGCCCGGCGACGAAGAGGTGAGCTTCACGCTCGAGATCCTCGAGCGCGCTCCGACGGGAACGCTCGTCGGTCTCGTGCGTTCCTCCGTCGATGGCGGCGCGCCGGCGAGCTATCGCGTCGACGGCGTCGGCCTGCGCGGAGGCAGCGTGAGCTATGGAGCTCAAGGGCGCTTCCAGTGGTCGGGGATCGAAGCGGGGATGGGCGGCGTCGAGATCTCTTCACCGCGACATGCGCGGCGCCATCTTCCGGCCCTGGAGGTCTGGGGCGGCGGCAAGCTCGACCTCGGCGTGGTGATGTTGGAGCTGGGCGCGGACCTCGCCGTCGGAACGAGGCTCCACTCGACCGACCGCGACGAAGCGCGGAAGCTCGGCGTGGAGCGCGAGCTGCGCATCGAAGTGAAGCCGCTCGACGCCGAAGCGATCGAGCGCGGCGCGCGCGCGATCGTCGCGACGGGCAAGGAAGGTGCTGGGCGCATCGAGGGCCTGCTCCCGGGGAAGTGGGAAGTGATCGTGCGCGCGGGCTCTGGTTGGGTGGGACGGCGCACGCTGGAGCTCGCGCCCGGCGAGCAGCGCACCAGCATCGAACTGATGTCGCCGCGCGAGCTCGCGAAGCGCCGCGAAGCCGAGCTCGCCGCCGAACGGCGAAAGCGCGCGGAGCAAGAGCGCGCGAAGCGCGCCGCAGCGGAGGCCGCGCGTAAGGCGGCGGTGCTCGAGGCCGCGCGCCGCGCCGCCGAAGAGAACGCGCGGAAGCGCTGAGTCACCGCCGTGCTCGAGCGCTTGCAAGCCGTCGGGCTCCCGCGACGCGACGAGGAGCCGCCGAGTTCCGCGGCGGAGCTCGCGAAGCGCGCTCCAGGCGAGCTCGGCGCGGCGCCAGCGCAACGTGCCGTTGGCGCGCGGTGGTGGCCGCGAGCTCGGAGCGCGCACGCGTTGGTGCGAACACCGGCGCTGCTGGTTCCTTCGCGCGCGCTCGCGTGCCTGGCTCGACGCGGCTGGCTCGCGCTGTTCGCGCTCGTGAGCGGTGCGAGCTCGAGCGCGGGGCAGAGCCTGTTCGACGAAGTCTGGCGCACGGCAGGGCACGAGCGCTCCGCTGCGGGTGAGGAGTCCGCCGCGCTCGACGTGCGCGAGGGCTTCCTCGACGGGACGGAGACGGGCACCGGCTTCGGCGAGGACTATCTGCTGGGCGTGCCGCGCGATCTCCGCCCGGGAGACACGCGACCGCTCTTGCTCGCATGGCACGGCTTCGGATCTCCGCCGCGACAGATCTTCCGCGACACGGACTATCCCGAGGAATGCGCGCGGCGCGGTTGGTTCCTCCTCGCGCCGCGCGGTCTCGACGACAAGTCCTTCGGCTTCCCGCCGGCGCAGCGCAACGTGCGCGCAGTCTTGGCGCGCGTGCTTCTCGAGCAGCCGGTCGATCGCCAGAGGCTCTATGCGGTGGGTTGGTCGATGGGGGCGCAGAGCGCGCTCTGCTTCGCGGCGCGCCACCGCGAAGATGCCGTCGCGCGCTTCGCCGCCGTCGCTGCGTTACAGGGGCCGCACGACTTGCTCGACACCTACGCGCGCGAGAGCGCGCCGCTGCGCCTCTGGATGGAGCGGCTCTTCGGCGCGGCGCCGTTCGTCGACGAGCGCCCGTACCGCCGCTCGAGCGTGCTGCGCCTCGATGGCGCGCGCCTCGGACACGCATCCGAGCCTAGCTATGCAGCGCATCTCGTCGATCTGCCGCTGCTCCTCGTGCACGCACCCGACGATCCGCTGAGCTATCTGCGCGCGCAGAACCTCGCCCTCGGGACCTGGCTCCGCGAGCGCGGGGCGCCCGTCCACGAATGGAGCGTGCGCGGTCGAACGCCCGCGCACGACTGGCGCATCACCTCGGCCTCCAGCGTCTGCGCTTGGCTCGCGCGCTACGAGGTCGCCGATCCTCCGCGCGTCTGCGAGCTCGTCTCCGACGGCGAGGCGAGTCGACTCGGCGTGCGGCTCGCGCCGCGCGGAGACGCGTCCTTCGCCACCGCGCGGATCGCGCGCAGCGAGGGACAATGGGAGCTCGGCGTGCTGCGCGGCACTCGCGAGGTCCTGCTCGACGCCGCGGGCCTCGGCGTTCCGCTCGAAGCGCCGCTCACCCTGAAGCTCTTCGGCGGAGGTGCCTCCGTGGAGCAAGTGCGCCTCTTCGGACTCGCGGCTCCGCCGCGCGCGGCGTACCGCGGAGGGCGCGCGCTCCGCGATGCGCCGTGGAGCGCGGAGGAGGGCTTGCTCTTGCTCGCTCCCGGCGCATCCTCGCGCTGGAGGATCGAGCGCTGAGAGGCCGTGCCGTTGCCGCGGCTCCTATCCCTCGAGCATTCCTCGCGACGCCGCGCCCCGCGGCACCGCAGCTGAGGATCGGGCCTTCGCGAGCGACTCTCGCTCGCGCTACGCCGTCAGAACGGACCTTCGCGCGCGGGCAGCCCTTCGGCGAGAAGCGACTCCAAGAGGCGATCGCGGAGGCGCCCCGTCTCGCGCTTGTCGAGCTCGCCGTCGGCGTCGTAGCAGCGCAGGTCGAGGTTCCAGCCGTCGCCGAGGGGGCGCACCAAGAGGCGCAGGCGACGGGCGCTCTTCTCGGAGCTGTACTCGCCGCTGAGATCGTCGTCGTTCCAGCTCTCCTCGCGGAAGCCCTCCTTCGCGAGGTAGCTTCGCGCACCGGCGTGGATGCGCTCGGGGGACACGCGGTCGGCGACGTAGACGGAGTGCGAGCGGTGGCAGCTCGCGAGCGCCACGGCGAGGCAGAACGCGCCGGTCGCGCGGGAGAGACGGGGCATGGAGGGCTCCGGGAAGAAGCAGCATTCGAACCAGAGCGGCGGGGTTCCTCAAGCCGCGTCCCGCGGCCGGCGCTACGAAGCGCGGGCTTTCTGGGGCCCCCGGCATTGATCGGCGCGCGCCGGTCGGTATCCTGTCGGCCCTCTTCGGCGGGGTAGCTCAGTTGGTTAGAGCACAGGATTCATAACCCTGTTGTCGCCGGTTCGATCCCGGTCCCCGCTATCACGAGCCCGTCGCGAAGCGTAGAGGAAGCGATGCAAGTCCTCGCTCTCCTCGGCGCCGCGCTCGGCTGGCTCGGTCTCGCGGCGTCGCATTCGATCTCGAGTGCGGCGCCGCGTGTCGTTCGCGCAGAGCCCGTGCACGCGCGCTACGTTTCGGCGGCGCTCGAAGAGCCCCGCCTGCGCTTCGATCGCTATCACTCGACGGAGGAGATCGCGCGCTTCTTCGCCACTCTGGAGTCGAGCCATCCGCGCTGGTTCCGCGCGAGCGCGCTCGGGCGCAGCGCGGAGGGGCGGGCGATGCCCTTCCTCGAAGTGCGCGACTTCGCGGCACGCGCGGAGTCCGCCTCCGCGGCGCTGTGGATCGACGGCGCGATCCACGGCGGGGAGCTCGAGAGCGCGGAGGTCGTGCTCGGCGTCGCGGAAGAGCTGCGCCGCCGCTGCGCGCGTGGAGAGACGCCGCGATTCTTGCGCGGCACCGCGCTCTACTTGGCGCCGGTGCTCAATCCCGATGGCCGCGCGCGCGCGCTCGCGATGCCTCCACGGCCCGGCCGCACGAACGGCGCCGCTGACGGCGGCGTGGACCTGAACCGCGACTTCCCGGCGCGCTGGAGCGCGGCCAAGGCCCGCGAGGTCGAGGAAGCTCAGCCGGAGAGCGCCGCGGTGATGAGCTTCTGGCGTGCGCATCCGGAGATCTCGCTCGCGGTGAGCTTCCACACGTCGGTGAGCGGGTTCCTGCAGCCGCCGCTGCCGATGTCCCGCGAAGTGCGCGCTCGCTACGACGAGCTCGCGGCGCGCTACGAGGAGCGCTTCCGGCTCCCGCGTCTCGCCGTGCCCAGTCACGCGCGCGGCACGACGATGGACTGGTTCTTCGCCGCGCGCGGCACGATCGCGTTCACGCTCGAGATCGAGGGCGCTCACGCACCCGATGCTCCGCTCGAAGAGCGCTCGGCCCACCGCACGCGCGCTTTCCTGCAGGACGGCGAGCTCGAAGAGCTCGCGCGCTCGCATGCCGCGCTTCTGCTCGAGCTCGCGCACGAGCTCGAGGGGCGCGCCGCGACCTCCGCGAGCGAGCGCTGAGCGGCGGAGCCGATCGCTCCCGCATCGGTTTCGCGCGGAAACGAAACAAGCCCTCACGAGCTTGTGCGGGCTTGCGCGTCTCAACGGCGTCAGCCGTTGAACCGACACACGCGTCTCAGCGGCGTGAGCCGCTGAACCAGCACACGCGTCTCAACGGCGTCAGCTGTTGAACCAGCAAACACGCGTCTCAACGGCGTCAGCTGTTGAACCAGCACACGCGTCTCAACGGCGTGAGCCGTTGAACCAGCAAACACGCGTCTCAACGGCGTCAGCCGTTGAACCAGAAAAGAAGGTGGCACCCGGGATCGAACCGGGGAATAACGGATTTGCAATCCGTCGCCTTACCGCTTGGCTATGCCACCGATCCTCGCGTTCGAGGCAACCGAGGTCGCTTCGCGCGCGAAGGGCGCGCAGGTTACCATCGCGACTCCCTGCGTCAATGGCGCGCGTCGAGGTCGCCGAGATGCTGCTCCGCTTTTCGCCGTGCGTGCTCGCGGCGCTGCTGCTCTTCGGTCTGCACCTCGAGCGCGCTTCCCTCGCGGCGGCGCTCTTCGCGCTCGTCGCGATCTTGCCGCTCGTGGCCCTCGCGGCGAGCGCCGCGGACAGCTGGCGCGCGAGAGCGATCGCGCTCGGCGCGGCCTCGCTTCCGCTCGCCGTAGCGGCGACTTGCTGGGGGGGCTTTTCGAGTGGCAATCCCCCGGAGGCGCACCTAGGATCCCTCACCTTTCTCGGCGTCGGGCTCGCGGCGCTGCCCTTGGGCCTCGTCGAGCTCGCCGGCGCGTTCGGCGTGCGGCGCTCCGCGGTCGTCGCGGGGTTCCTCCTGCTCTGGTCGGCCCTCGTGAGCTCGCCCTTCTTCCTGCCGTCGTTCCTCGGCGCGCAGCTCGACTGGGCGCGTGAAGCCGAGGTCGCCGCCTGGATCGCGAGCGTGCATCCGTTCGCGGCCGCCTGCGATGCCGCGGGAGGCCTCGACGGCTTTCGCGATCCCGCGCTCTACGACCGCGCGGAGATCGGCGCGCGCCACGCCTATCGCTACCCGAGCAGCGCTTCCTACGCCGCGTTCCTCTGGGGCGTGGCCGCGTCGGGCGCCGCGGTGCGCTTCACGCGCGACGCGTGGCGCGCACGTCGCCTTTTCCCCACAGAGACCCCATGACTCGACGTCGTCTGCACTGCTCGTTCCCGCAGCGCCTGATCAAGGAGCCCTTGCTCTACAATCTGGGCCGCAACTTCTCCGTCGTCCCCAACATCCGCAAGGCCGAGGTCGATGCGGAGCTGGCGGTGATGGTCCTCGAGCTCGAAGGGAATCCACAGGACCTCGACGCCGCCGTGACGTGGCTGCGCGAGAAGGGCGCGAACGTCGAGGTGCTCGACGGCGCGGAGGAAGGCGCGTGAGCGGAGGGCAGAGCGCGGCAAGACGCACGGGCCGTTCGCTCGCACTCGTCGCCGCGCTCTGGTGCGGCGCTGCGTCGTTCACTGCGGCGGCACCCGACGATCAAGTGCAACGCCGCGCGGCGCGCGGCGCGCAAGCGATGGTCGTCTCCGAGCATCCGCTCGCGACCCGCGCGGGCTTGGAGCTCTTGCGCGCCGGCGGCAACGCGATCGATGGCGCCTGCGCGACCGCGCTCGCGCTCGCCGTGGTCTATCCCGTGGCGGGGAACTTGGGCGGCGGCGGCTTCCTGCTGCATCGCGCCGCCGACGGCGCGACGGCTGCGCTCGACTTCCGCGAGACCGCGCCGGAACGCGCGACGCGCGACATGTTCCTCGGCGCCGACGGCGAGGTCGATCGAGTCCGTGCGACGCGCGGGCATCTCGCGGCCGGAGTCCCGGGCTCCGTCGCGGGTCTCTGCGAAGCCCATGCGCGCCTCGGTCGACGCCCGTGGAAGGAAGTCGTGGCGCCGGCGCTGCGCCTCGCGCGCGAGGGCTTCGCCGTGGATTCGCTCCTCGCCGAGGAGTGCGCCGAGCTCGCGCGCGTCTTCGCGCTCTATCCGGCTTCGGCGGCGCTCTTCCTGCCCGAAGGGCGACCGCTCGCTCCGGGCGACCTCCTCCGCCAACCCGAGCTCGCGCGAACCTTGGAGGCGATCGCCGCGCACGGGCGCGACGGCTTCTACCGCGGTCCGGTCGCCGCCGCGATCGTCGCCGAGATGGAGCGCGGCGGAGGTCTCATCAGCGCGAGCGATCTCGAGGACTATCGAGCGGTCTGGCGCGAGCCGCTGATGCGGCGCTATCGAGGCCACGAGATCTGGTCGATGCCGCCGCCGTCCTCCGGCGGGCCGCTGCTGCTGCAGATGCTCGGCGTGCTCGAGAAGTTCGACCTGCGCGATGCGGGTGCGGGCTCGGCGCGCCATCTGCATCTGCTCGCCGAGGCCATGAGCCGCGCGTACGCCGATCGCGCCGTGCATCTCGGCGATCCCGACTTCCATGCCGTGCCGACCGCGTGGCTCTTCTCCCCGGAGCGCGTGAACGAGATCGCGCTGCAGATCGATCCCACGCGCGCGACGACGGTCGCCGGCGCCGGAGTTCCACCGCGCCAGGAGTCACCGCAGACGACGCATCTCTCCGTGCTCGCGCCCGACGGCAGCGCCGTGAGCTTGACCACCACGATCAACACGGGCTACGGCGCCAAGGTCGTCGTCGCGGGTGCCGGGTTCCTGCTCAACAACGAGATGGACGACTTCGCGGCGGCACCGGGGCAACCCAATGCCTACGGCCTGCTCGGCGCGGAGGCGAACGCGATCGCGCCGCGGAAGCGCATGCTCTCGTCGATGACGCCGACGATCGTGGTGCGGGATGGCGCTGTGCGCCTCGTCGTCGGTACGCCGGGCGGCGGCCGCATCATCACCAGCGTGCTGCAAGTCGTGGTCAACGTGATCGACTTCGAGCTCGATCTCTCGTCCGCGATCGATGCGCCGCGCGTGCATCACCAATGGCGTCCCAACCGACTCGAGGTCGAGCGCCACGGCTACGGATTCGCTCCCGAAGTGCGCCGCGCGTTGGAGCAGAAAGGACATCGCCTGCACGAGCAGTCGGAGTTCTGCTCGGTGCAGGCGATCCTGCGTCACGCCGATGGACGCCTCGAGGGCTTCGGCGACTTGCGTCGGATGGGCTTCGCCAGCGGCTATTGAGGTTTCGCGCCGGCGGGGAATCCCTGCCAGCGGAAGCCATGGTCCGGCGCGACTACGATTCGTCGCGTGCGCCGCGGCCGTTGGCGTCGATGAAGTCGTTCCAGCCTTCCTTGGTGGAGAGCTTCTTCTCGCTCCAGAGCTCGCCCCAGCGCGCGAGCTGCGCCATGCAGGCGTTCTGCAGGCGAACCAACTCGTCGAGGATCTTCACCGCTTCCGTCTCGGGGTCGTAGCCCGCCACGGCGGTGCGAATCGAGCCCATCCGCTTCTCTTCCTGCTCGGTGAAGCGGTAGCCGCTCACGCCGAGGAGCTGCTCGCTGAAGCGGTAGAAGGTCTCCGCGGCCGCCTCGATCTCGGAGCGCCCCTCGACCGAAACCTGCGCGGTGAACTTCTCGCGCGTGAGCTTGACCAGGCGATTGTGGAGCGCGCCGAAAGCGGCGCGCGGCTCGGCAGCGAAGACCTGAGCAGCTTCCGCGCGACGCGATCCCGGCAGGATCCCCTCGTCGAGCACCGCGAGGATCTCCTCGAGGGCGCTGCTCGGCTTCGGCGCGTCCACGTCCTTCAGCGCATCGCGCGTCGCGACGTCGAACTTGCGCTTCGCGGTCGGCTTCTCCGGCTCCTTCGGCGCTTCTTCGATCTTCGCGGCGGCTTCCTTCGCGGCGCCGGTTTCATTGGCCGGTGCCTCGACCGGCGCGCTCTCGGCGACCGGTGCCGGTTTCGAGCTCTCTTCCACGGCGGCCACCACCGGCGGCGGCGGCGTCTTCGGCTCTTCCTTGTCGCCCAGCGCGAAGATCGCGCCGATGGCTCCGCCGGCCAGGACGACCGCGCCGACCGTCGCGAAGAGGAGTCCGTTCGAGGACTTCTTCGCTGCGCCGCGGCGGCGATCGCCGCGTTCGTCGTCGTCGTCGTCCTCGGAGCCGCGGCTCTTCCGCGAGCGGCTCGGCTCCGCGGTTTTGGTGGCCGGCTTCGCGGGCGCCTTCGAAGCGCTCGTCGGCTTCGCCGCAGCGCTCGGAGCCGCGGCCTTCACCACGGCCTTGCGGGTCGGCGCGGCCTCCTCGGCGCGGAGCTCTTCGGGCTCGCCGCCCTCGGCGCGCTTCCGCGCGAGGATCTTCTCCAGGGTGGAGCCGCTCTTCTCGGCCGCGGCGGGCTTGGCGTCCGGCTTCGTCATCTGCGGCTTCGTGTTCTCGGGCTTCGATATGGCTGCAGGCTTCGACTCGATCTTCGCCGCGGCGGGTGCGTCGGCTTCGGCGCGCTTCTTCGCCAGGATCTTCTCCAGCGTCGAGGCCGCTTCCCCCGGCGCCGCGGCAGGAACCGCGGACTTCTTCTCACTCGAGGGCTTCTCTGCCGGAGCGCTGGGAGCCGCTCCTTCGGCGCGCTTCTTCGCCAAGATGGCTTCCAGCGCGGACGCCGGTGCGGCCGCGTCCTTCTTCGCGGCGGGCTTCTCCGGCTCGCTCTTCTTCGCGGCAGGTGCAGTGGCGGGGAGCGGCTTCGACTCGACCTTCGCCGCGGGTTTCACCGTCGGGGCAGGCGCGGGAGCCGGCTTCGCCTTCGACTCGGGAGTGGGCTTCGCCTCGACCTTCTTGGCGGGAGGTGCCTCCGACTTCGCGACGGGCTTCGGGGCGCTGGCGCTGGGCGCCGCCTTGGGCTCGACCTTCGGCGTGAGCTTCGCCGGCGGAACCGCGGGGCTCTCCGCGCTCTTCGCCGCGGGCTTCGATTCTTTCGGAGCCGGGGCGGAGCTCTGCGCTTCTTCCTTCTCGCGCCGCGGAGTCGGGGCGGGCTTCTGCGCCCCGAAACCGAAGAGGCCGCGCTTCGCGGGCGCCTCGGGCTCGGGCTTCCTCGAGCGCGCTCGGGAGACGGGAGCCACGACGGGTGCGCTCGGGGCGCTCGCGGCCGGTGCTGCCGGAGCGGGCGGCGGCACGGGAAGGGGTGCGGGCACCGCGACGGGCGCGGGCGCTGCCGCCGGCGCGGGAGATGCGGCGGGCGGTGCGGCGGGGGCTACGGCAGCAGGGGCGACGACGGGCGGGGCGACGACCGGCGCGGGAGCGACCGGAGGCGCCGACGGAGCGCTCGCGGCGGGCGGCGCGGTCGGAGCCGGCGGTGTCGCCGCCATCGGCGTTGGCGGAGCATCGAGCTCCACGACTTGCGCTGAGACTTCCACGGTGCCGCCGCAAGCGCGGCAGCGGGCCTTCGTCGCCGGGAAATCGGCGGGCATGCGGTAGCTCGCCTGGCAAGACGAGCAGGTACCGGGGCGGATCTTCATGAGAGTCGAGGGGTCGGCTGCGGGGACGCCGCGCACGGGGACCGCCGCGTGCGGGAGCGGTTGGGGTTGCGGCCAAGATTACCCCGCGCAAGGCGCGGAGGAAGGATCGATCTCGTCGAGCGCGATGAGAGGCGTTCCTCTGGGAGCAGGGGCTGGTCTGCTCCTAGAGAGCGCAGGGCTCGGCGAGGAGAGCCAGGCGCGACCACGACCAGCGATACCGCGGTCCGTGGGGGTCGCTGGACTCGCTGCTGCAGCGAAGCTCTCGCTGTGGAAGGCGCCGATAGCCGAACGCGCGAGCGATAGCTCGCGCGCCCGAGGACTACTAGCGATTGCGCGGCCGGCGCAGCGTCGTCGGCTCGCCCTGCGGGATCACGCTCTGGTTCTCGTGCCACCACCCGAACCAGAACATCGCCACCTTGTTGATGTCCTTCCGCATGCGATCGGCTTCGTTCGAGGCGTACTCCATGCGGCTGAAGCCGACCTTCGGGTCGTACTCCTGCTGGTAGACCTCTTCGCGCATCTTCATCAGGAGCTGCGTCACCTTCTGCAGCTTGTCGAGCTCCTGGTCGTCGAGCGGATCCGTGCTCTTCGCCTCTTCGACGGCTTGCTTGTAGATCCGCGCGAGCTGCGTGAGCGCGGCGGGCATGGCGTCTCGCTTCAGCAGGAGGAGCTCGTCGCGCGCCGCGGCCCAACCCGTCGTCTGGGCCGGATCGAGCATGGTCGCCATGAGCTGCTCGATCTTGGTGCGCGTCTCGGGGCTGGTCGTCTCGAGATAGGCGACCGGAGCGGGCTTCGCGGCGAGGCCCACCGTGCCGTCTTCGAGGCGCACGCGGCGCGGACCGCCTTCGAGCTGGTCCTCGATGTTGCCCGTGAGATCGACCTTCTGACCGCCGCCGGGCGCGTTCGCCAAGAGCTTCTGGTACGCGGCGCTGGAGGGATTCGGCGCGTAAAGGCGTGTGTTCGTGCCGGAGAGACGCACCTCGATCGCGAGGTCCTCGACGCTCCATTCGGAGCCGGTGCGGTAGAGGCCGACGTAGATCGGCAAGGAGATCTTCTTGCCCTTCGCCGGAGTCCAGTCGGCGGGGCGCATCTTGAAGAGGACCTCGAGGCGCCGATAGCGCTCGGTGGCGGCGATGGATTCATCCCCATCGAGGAACTTGGTCTCGGGGCGATGATCGTCGAGGACCATCGTGTCGAGGCGCCAGCTCTTCAGCGAGCTCTCGCTCGGCAGCAGGCGCTTCACCAGACCGTCCTTGTACTCTTGCTGCCGTTCGGCGCTGAGCGTCGCCCACGCTTCGTAGGCCTTGCCCTCGGCCTCGAGCCGCCGCGCCTCGTTCTCGTGGAAGCGGGGGAACTCGAGCAGCGCGCGCACGCCGCTCGCGTCCTTCGCCGAGAGCTTTTCGAGGAAACTCTGCGCGACGGGCACGGACGCGGACTCGAAGCCCGCGCGCAACTCCGCGAACGGATCCTGCGCCACCGGCGGGGGTGCTGGGCGCTCGACGCGAGCAGGTTCCACCTTCTCCGCGGGCTTCGAGCCGCTGCGCGTCGCGAAGATCACGATCATGAGGAGGAGCACGGCTCCGCCCCCGACCAGGATCGGCAGCGCTTGGTTCGTTTGCTTCTCGACCGGCTTCTTCTGGCCGGGCGGATGCTCGCCGCGGCGGTTGGAAGGAGAGGTCTCGCCTCGTCGCGGGGTGCTCGAACGTCCGGCCACGTGAGTACGTGCTCCTAGAGAACGCGCGACGCCGATCGTCGGTGGCGCAGCGCCAGAGAGAGAGAAGAGGGAGAGCGCGGGAGAGAGAGATGAGAGAGCGCTCAGCGTCAGGGGCTATCGCAACGGAGTGCGCCGACTCGCTACGATGGAACGCGGCGAGTCTAGGTGGGTGCGCAGGAGCTGTCAAAAAGCCGAGCGCGCAGGGTTGGAGGCAAGGTGATCGGACGCGAGACGACGCAGCGGCAGGCAGGGGCGGGGTTCCGGATCCGCAGCGACTACTCCGCTTGCGGAGACCAGCCGCAGGCCATCGAGGGACTCCTCCAGGGGCTGCGCGAGGGCGCGCCACATCAGACGCTGCTAGGAGTCACGGGCAGCGGCAAGACCTTCACCATGGCCAAGGTGATCGAGGCGGCCCAGCGCCCGACCCTCGTGCTCGCGCCGAACAAGACGCTCGCGGCGCAGCTCTACGCGGAGTTCCGCGAGCTGTTCCCCGAGAACGCGGTCGAGTACTTCGTCTCGTACTACGACTACTACCAGCCCGAGGCCTACGTCCCCTCGACCGACACCTACATCGAGAAGGACGCCTCGATCAACGATCGCCTGGAGCGCCTGCGGAACTCGGCGACGCGCAGCTTGCTCGACCGGCGCGACGTCGTGCTGGTCGCCTCGGTGAGCTGCATCTACGGCCTCGGCTCGCCGGAGGCCTACGCGCAGATGTCGCTGCCGCTGCGGGTCGGGCAGACCTTCGATCGCGACGAGCTGCTGCGTACGCTCACCGCGATCCAGTACAGCCGCAACAACTTGGACTTCCGCCGCGGCTCCTTCCGCGCGCGCGGCGACGTGATCGAGGTGTTCCCGGCGTACGAGGAAGCGCGCGTCGTGCGCCTCGAGCTCTGGGGCGACGAGATCGAGGCCATCGCCGAGATCGATCCGCTGCGCGGCGAGGTGCTCGCCGATCGACAGGAGATCACGATCTACCCGAGCGGGCACTACGTCACGCCGAAGGACCGCCTCCAGCGCGCGCTGGAGACGATCCGCGAGGAGCTCGAGGTGCAGCTCGCGCGGCTGCGCCAGGAAGGCAAGCTGCTCGAGCGTCAGCGCCTCGAGCAGCGGACTCGTTTCGATCTCGAGATGATCCAGGAGATCGGCACCTGCCCGGGCATCGAGAACTACTCGCGCCACCTGGACGGCCGCGCTCCGGGGCAGGCGCCGTACACCCTCATCAACTACTTCCCCGAGAACCTGCTCGTCTTCCTCGACGAGTCGCACGTCACCGTTCCGCAGATCGGCGGCATGTACAAGGGCGACCGCGCGCGCAAGACGAACCTGGTCGAGCACGGCTTTCGCCTGCCCTCGGCGCTCGACAATCGGCCGCTGCGCTTCGAGGAGTGGGAGCAGCTCGTGCGGCAGGTGATCCACGTCAGCGCGACGCCGTCGAAGTACGAGCTCGAGAAGAGCGCCGGCCGCGTCGTGCAGCAGATCGTGCGCCCGACGGGGCTCGTCGATCCGCAGATCGAGGTGCGGCCCGCGCGCTCGCAGGTGGACGATCTCCTCGAGCAGGCGCGCGTCGTCGTCGAAAACAAGGAGCGCGTGCTCGTCACCACGCTCACGAAGCGCATGGCCGAGGAGCTCACCGAGTACTTGCGCGACGCGGGCCTGAAGGCGAAGTACATGCACGCGGACATCGACGCGATCGAGCGCATGAGCTTGCTGCGCGACCTGCGCCTCGGCGTCTTCGATGTGCTCGTCGGGATCAACCTGCTGCGCGAGGGCTTGGACTTGCCGGAGGTCGCGCTCGTCGCCGTGCTCGACGCGGACAAGGAGGGTTTCCTGCGCTCGACCTCCTCGCTGATCCAGACCTGCGGGCGCGCCGCGCGCAACGTGCACGGCCGCGTCATCCTCTACGCCGATCGCGTGACCGATTCGATGGCGCGCGCCATCGACGAGACCGAGCGCCGCCGCGCGGTGCAGGAGGCCTACAACCTCGAGCACGACATCACGCCGCGCACGATCGTGAAGGGGATCCGCGACGGCCTGCAGGAAGTGCTCGCGATGGACTACGCCGACGCCGAGATCGCCGACGAGGTGCGCAGCGAGCTCGAGAAGATCGCGGGCAAGGACCTCGATCCCGAGAAGCTGCGGAAGCACGTGCGAAAGCTCCGCACGGAGATGGGCGCCGCGGCGGAGAAGCTCGACTTCGAGAAAGCCGCGAAGCTCCGCGACGAGATCTTCCGCCTGGAGAAGCTGGAGCTCGAGCTCCCGTGACGCGCGCTTCCCTCGCCGACGCGGTGGAGAAGGCGCCGCGCCGCTCCGGGGTCTACATCTTCCGCGACGCGGAGGGCCGCGCGCTCTACGTGGGCAAGGCGAAGGATCTGAAGGCCCGCGTGCGCTCCTATCTGCGCGCGGAGGGCGACGGGCGCATCGTCTCGCGCTATCTCGGCGCGCGCGCGCACGACGTCGAGTTCGTCGTCACCGAGACGGAGCAGGAGGCGCTGCTGCTCGAGGATGCGCTCGTGAAGCAGCTGAAGCCGCCGCACAACGTGCGGCTGCGCGACGACAAGTCGTTCCTGCTCGTGAAGCTCGATCGGCGTGAGAGCTTTCCGCGCTTCGTGCCGGTGCGGCGCCACGGGCGGCGCGATCCGCAGGCGCGCTACTTCGGGCCGTACGCGTCGGCGGGGCATCTGCGGCGGACGCTGCGCATGCTGCACGAGATCGTGCCGCTCCGCGATTGCCGCGACGCCGTGTTCAAGAACCGCACGCGCCCCTGTTTAAAACACGAGATCGGGCGATGCTCGGCGCCGTGCGTCGGCCTGGTCGATGCGGAGGCGTATGCGCGTCTCGTCGATCGCGCCGAGGAGATCCTCCGCGGCAAGACCGAGGAGGTGGAGCGCGAGCTCGAGGCGCGCATGAAGCGCGCGGCGGCCGAGCTGCAATTCGAGACGGCGGCGCGCGTGCGCGATCAGCTGACAAGCCTGCGCGCGACGACCGAGCGCCAGGTCGTGGCCTCGGCGAAGGGCGTCGAGCGCGACGCGATCGGGCTTCATCGCGAGGCCGGGCGCGTCGCGCTCGCGGTGCTGCGCTTCCGCGGCGGGGCGCTCGAGGCCGTGCGCTCGCACTTGCTCGACTCCGAGATTCCCGACGAGGAGCTCGTCTCCGCGTTCGCGACGCGGCTCTACTCGGGCGATGCGTTCGTGCCGCGCGAGATCCTCGTGCCGTGCGAGCCCAGCGATGCGTCGATGCTCTCGGCGTGGCTCGAGACGAAGCGCGGCGCCACGGTGGAGCTGCGCGTTCCGGAGCGCGGCGAGCCGCGGAAGCACTTGGAGATGGCGAACGCGAACGCCGCGCAGGTGTTCCGTGCGCAGGTCGACGCCGAGGAGCTCGCCGACGAAGCGCTCGCGAAGCTCGCCGAGCGGCTCGAGCTCGAGGAGGTTCCACAGGTCCTCGACTGCTTCGACATCTCGGCGTTCCAAGGCGCCGCGATGGTGGCCTCGCGCGTGCGTTTCCGCGCCGGCGTGCCCGACAAGGCGGGCTACCGGCGCTTCCGCGTGAAGAGCCACGGCGGTCAGGACGACTTCGCCTCGATGCGCGAAGTCGTCGCGCGCGCGCTGCGCCGCGACCTCGCGGACGCCGACCTCGCCGACTTGATCGTCATCGACGGCGGCAAGGGCCAGCTCGCCGCGGCGTGCGCCGCGCGCGACGAGGTCGGCGCCACGGGGCTCGCTCTCGTGGGCCTGGCGAAAGCGCGCGTCGGGCGCGGGCCGCTCGGCGAGGAGGAACGCATCTTCAAGGAAGGCTCGGAGCTGCCGATCGTGTTGCCGCGCGGCAGCGCCGAGCGCCACTTGCTCGAACGCCTCCGCGACGAAGCGCATCGCTTCGCGATCACCTATCACCGCCAGCTCCGCGACGAGCTCCGCTCCGAGCTGGACGAAGTTCCCGGCGTCGGACCGACGCTGCGGAAGCGCTTGCTCTCGCACTTCGGCTCCGTCCGCCGCATCGCCGTCGCGAGCGAGGAAGAACTCTGCGCGCTGCCGCGCATCTCCCCCGACCTCGCCCGCGCGATCCTCGCGCACCTCCGCCCACCGACCGATACGGCATGAGCTGGTGCAACGGCTGACGCCGTTGAGACCGCACGTACGGTTTCAGGCGCGGGGGTGGTGGGTGCGGTGGACCTCGCGGAGGCGCTCGTGATCGACGTGGAGGTAGATCTGCGTCGTGCCGAGGGTCGCGTGGCCGAGGAGCTCTTGGATGGCGCGTAGGTCGGCGCCGTTCTCCAGGAGGTGGAGGGCGAAGGAGTGGCGCAGGCCGTGGGGGTGGACGCGCTGCGCGATGCCGAGGCGGAGCGCGCGCGCTTTCAGGATGCGCCAGGCTTGGAAGCGGTCGAGGCGATTGCCGCGCGTGGAGAGGAAGACGGCCGGGGGACCATCGGGGCGCGCGAAGCGCGGGCGCGCGAGCGCGAGATAGGAGCGGAGCCGATCGATCGCGTTCTCACCGACGGGCACGATGCGTTCCTTGCGCCCTTTGCCGAAGAAGCGCACCAGGGTCAGGTGGGCGTCCTCGCCGCCACCTCCGCCGACGAAGTCGCCGAGATCGAGGCCGAGCACCTCCGAGATGCGCCCGCCGCTCGCGTAGAGGAGCTCCAAGAGCGCCAGGTCGCGGCGTTCGAGCAACGCCGCGCGCCCCTCGAGTTCCGTCTGCTCCGCGAGGAGCGCATCGACCTCGCTGGGCACGAGGCAGTGCGGCAAGCTGCGGATCAGCGCCAACGCGGGGAGCTTCGCCGCCGGGTCGCTGCGCTCGGGGCGCTCCAGAGCGCGCCACCGATAGAACGAGCGCACCGCGACCAGCCGCCGCGCCCGCGTCGCCGTCGCGAGGGAGCGCGCGCGCAGATCCTCGAGCCAGGCGATGAGCGGTCCTTGCTCCTCGAGCTCGGCGGGGCGGATCCCGCGCGGCGCGAGAAAGCTCGCGAAGTCGAGGAGGTCCTTCCGATAGGCGGACTCCGTCGCGCGGGTGAGGCCGAGCTCGACGCGCAGCCAGATCGAGAAGTCGGCGAGGTCGCGGTCCGGCCGCGGAGAAGCGTGCGACTCTTCGACCTGCCTTGACACCCGTGCTCCCGACGCCGTATCCCTGCGCGTCTGCGCAGCGCTCGCCTGGATCAGGGAGCAGAGGCGCTCCCGAGGAAGCATGACCCAGGAATCGTCGCGCGGCGTGCACGCGAACGCCGGCGCATCTTCGCGTTGGATCGAGCCCGCAGGCAAGCTCCGCTATTTCGCGCTCGCCGCGCTCTGTATCGCGATCGATCTCGCCAGCAAGCGGTGGGCCTTCGAGGTCGTGGAGATGGTGCAGCGGCGCGGCGACCCGTGGCCGAAGCACGTCGTGATCCCCGGCGTCTTCGATCTCGTGCGCATGGAGAACCCCGGGGCCGTCGGCGGCCTCGGCGGCGACTACCCCTGGCTGCTGGTCAGCCTGCGCCTCGCGGCGGTCGCCGCGCTGGCCTTCGGTCTGCTGCGCGTGGCGCGCGTCCGCTGGTTCTTGCTCACGGCGCTGGCCCTCGTGCTCGGAGGCGCCATCGGCAACCTCTACGACAATCTGGCGTTCGCCGAGGACCGCGCCCCGGGCAAGGTGCGCGACTTCCTCTCCTTCGATCTCTCCGGGATCGGGATCCGCGAGTTCCCGGGCCTCGTGCACGGCGGGCACTTCAACGCCTTCAACTTCGCCGACGCCTGCATCGTGTGCGGCGCGATCGCGCTCGTCCTGCTCTCCTTCGCTCCGGCGCCACGATCGCTACCGGAAGCGGCGCAGAAGGGCACTTGAGCCCGAGCGAGGCTCGCGGCTATCTTCGCGCGCGTGAAGCCCCTTCCGAGCCCTTCCCTCGCGGCGGATCCGATCGCCTTCGAGAGCGATCCGCGCCTCGCCGTCCGGATCGGACCGCTCGCGCTCCGCAACCCCGTGATGAGCGCCTCGGGCACCTTCGGCCACGGCCCCGAGATGGTGCGCTTCGTGCCGCCTCGCGCGATGGGGGCGCTCGTGCTGAAGACCGTGACGCCGCATCCGCGCCACGGGAACCCGCTGCCGCGCATCCACGAGACGCCGGCGGGGATGCTGAACTCGATCGGCCTCGAGAACAAAGGCATCGACGCCTTCCTGCGCGATGGCTGGCCGCAGCTCGTCGATCTCGACGTGCCGGTGGTCGTGAACATCGGCGGTGAGAGCCTGGAGGAGTACGCGCAGATCGCCGCGCGGCTCCGCGGCCTCCGCGGCTTGGCCGCCGTCGAGGTGAACCTCTCCTGCCCGAACGTGCAGGGCGGGCGTCTCCCGTTCGCGACCGATCCCGCGGCGGCGCACGATGCCATCGCCGCCGTGCGCGAGCAGCTCGCGGTCCCGCTCTTCGCCAAGCTCTCGCCGAACGTCGCGCGCATCGCCCCGATCGCCGAAGCGGTCGAGAAGGGCGGCGCCGACGCGGTGACCGCGATCAACACCTTGCTCGGGCTCGGACTCGATTGGCGCCGCCGCAAGGCGCATCTCGCGACGATCGTCGGCGGTTTCTCGGGTCCGGCGATCAAGCCCGTCGCGCTGCGGATGGTGCGCGAGTGCGCGCTGGCGGTGAAGATCCCCATCATCGGCTGCGGCGGGATCACCAACGCCGAGGACGTGATGGAGTTCCTCGTCGCGGGCGCCACGGCGGTACAGGTCGGCACCTGGAGCTACGTGCGGCCGAACGGCATCCTCGAGATCGTGCGCGACCTCTCGCGCCTCCTCGACGAAGAGCGGATCGGAGCCCTCGTCGAGGTGATCGGCACGCTGGACCGCCCGGCGCCGAAGAACTCCGCCCGAGAGAGCGCGCCCCGAGCGAGCGCCCTCAGAGACAGTGCCCTCAGAGACAGTGCCACGTCGCAGGATCCGGCGACGGGAGTGCGGGGATGAGCCCTTGCGGCGAGGTGTCGGCGCGCGACCTCGAAGAGGCCGTCGCGATCTACCTGCGCCGCGTCTACGCGAGCTGCGTCCCCGACACCCTGCCGAAGCTCGTGCCCGGGCTCGCGATCGAGGAGCATCTGCGCCATCTGCGCGACGAGACCTGTCCCTACGATGGAGCCGCGCGGCGCTGGACCTTGCGCCTCGGCTGCTCGCACTATCCGTTCATGAAGCTGGTGCTGCAGGAGCACCTGCTGCCGGGGCGCTTCTACTTCTCGGTCGACACCCACGACCAATTCGTCGTGCCCGAGCACCTGCCCGACTTCGCCGAGTGGAGAGAGGTCCTCGAGCGCAATCGCCTGGTCCGCGCGGCGATCGAGGCGGAGTGGGAGCAAGCGGGTTTGCCGACCGCGGCGCGCCTGCGCCGCGAGCTCCTCTGTCGCCTCGGCTCGCAAGGGCGGCGGGGAGGCGGTCGTCGACCCGCTCCGATCGGACGGCTCTTGCTCGCCGACGACGACGAGGACTTGCTCGTCTGCACCGCGATCCTGCTCCGCGAGGCCGGCTACGACGTCGTCGAGGCGAACGATGGCGAGGCGGCGTGGCAGGCGCTCGACGCCGAGCCCTTCGACCTCGTGCTGGTCGACTACGAGATGCCGCGCTTGGACGGTCTCTCGCTGATCGATCGCGTGCGCCAGCGCGACGACGCGCGCGCCGCCCTCCCGATCGTGCTCACGACGCTGGCGAAGCTGCCGAGCGAGCGCACCGCGCGCGCGAGCGGGGAGCTGCCGAAGCCATATGCGCGCGCCGGACTGCTCCGCGCCATCGAGCGCTTCCGCTCCGCCGCGGTCCGCTCGGCTTGACGGGCTTCGGCAAGGGGCCGAGAATCTCGCGCTTTTCGCCCTGACGAGCCCCGTTCCGCGGAGACGCGAGCCGGCGCTCGCTCCGCGCTCCTGTTCCAGGCCGCGCGGCGGGGCCCGGAACGTGGGGTCGGCGCGACGGCATGGTGGACTGGGACAAGATCGAAGACCGCTTGGGCCTGCTCGGCCTGCTCATCGGCAAGCTCCTGCGCAAGCTCTTCGGCTCGCGCACGGAGCGCGTCGTCTCCGCCATGCGTCCGCAGGTGCAGCGGATCAACGAGCTCGAGTCCTGGGCTCAGCAGCTCAGCGAAGAGCAGGTGAAGGCCAAGGTCGCGGAGTGGAAGGCCGACCTCCAGAAGCTGCAGACCGAGGCGAAGGCCGAGGGGGTCGACAAGAAGACCCTGATCGCGCGCGTGAATCGGCGCCTCGACGAGCTGCTCCCCGAGTGCTTCGCGCTGGTGCGTGAGGCCTCGAAGCGGACGATCGGGCTCCGGCACTTCGACGTGCAGTTGATCGGCGGCATGGTGTTGCACCAGGGCGACATCGCCGAGATGGCGACCGGCGAAGGCAAGACGCTCGTCGCGACCCTGCCGGCGGCGCTGAACGCGCTCGCGGGCCGCGGCGTCTACGTCGTGACGGTGAACGACTACCTGGCGCGCCGCGACAAGGACTGGATGGCGCCGGTCTACTCGTATCTCGGCCTGACCGCCGGCGCGATCCAGAGCGACTTCTCGGCCGACGCGCGGCACCCGCACTACGCCGCCGACATCACCTACGGCACGAACAACGAGTTCGGCTTCGACTACCTCCGCGACAACATGAAGTTGCGCGTCGAGGATCAGGTGCAGAAGAACCTCTTCTTCGCCATCGTCGACGAAGTGGACTCGATCCTCGTCGACGAGGCCCGCACCCCGCTCATCATCTCGGGACCCGCGGAGCAGAGCTCGGAGAAGTACGCGATCGCCGACCGCATCGCGCGCCGCCTGAAGAAGGACGTGCACTTCGAGGCCGACGAGAAGGATCACCGCGCGACGCTCACCGAGGACGGCATCGTCGAGGCGCAGAACCTGGCCGGCGTCGAGGACTTCTACTCCGGCGGCAATCAGGACTGGCCGCACCACATCGAGCAGGCGCTGCGCGCGCACCACATCTACAAGAAGGACAAGGACTACGTCGTCGAGCCGGGGCAGGACGGTCACCCGGAGATCGTGATCGTCGACGAGTTCACCGGGCGCAAGATGCACGGCCGGCGTTGGAGCGACGGTCTCCACCAGGCCGTCGAGTGCAAGGAAGGCATCCAAGCGCGCGCGGAGAACCAGACGCTCGCCACGATCACCTTCCAGAACTACTTCCGCCTCTTCGACAAGCTGGCGGGCATGACCGGCACGGCGCTCACCGAGGCCGCGGAGTTCGCGAAGATCTACGATTTGGAGGTCGTGCAGATCCCGACCAACCGGCCCATCGCGCGCCTCGACAAGCACGACGTGGTCTACGTGCGCGAGCAGGGCAAGTGGAACGCGATGGCGGCGAAGATCACCGAGCTGCAGCAGAAGGGGCAGCCGGTCCTCGTCGGCACCACTTCGATCGAGAAGAGCGAGCGCCTCTCGACGCTGCTCCGCAGCAAGGGCATCAAGCACGAGGTGCTGAACGCGAAGCAGCACGAGCGCGAGGCGTTGATCGTCGCGCAAGCCGGTCGGAAGGGCGCCGTCACCGTCTCGACCAACATGGCCGGTCGCGGCACCGACATCGTGCTCGGCGGCAATCCCGAGCTGATGTGGCGCGAGCGCGTGCGCGCGCAGGGCTTGACGCCCGATGATCCGCGAGCCCAAGAGCTCCGCACCGAGGTCTTCGCGCTGGCCGAGAGCGAGAAGGCCGAGGTGAAGTCGCTGGGCGGGCTCTTCGTGCTCGGCAGCGAACGACACGAAGCGCGCCGTATCGACAACCAGCTCCGCGGCCGTTCGGGACGCCAAGGGGACCCCGGCGAGTCGGTCTTCCTGCTCTCGCTCGAAGACGACCTGATGCGCATCTTCTACCGCGACTGGGTGCGCGGGTTCATGGAGCGCCTCGGGATGAGCGACGACGCCCCGATCGAGAGCGGGATGGTGTCCCGCGCGATCGCGAAGGCGCAGCGCAAGGTCGAGCAGCGCAACTTCGAGATCCGCAAGAACCTCCTCGAGTACGACGAGGTGATGGATGTCCAGCGCAAGGAGGTCTATGGCATGCGCCAGGACGTCCTCGAGGGCTTCGAGCTGCGGGAGCGCGTCGATGAGATGATGCGCGAAGTCCTCGGCAAGGCGATCTCCGAGCACCTCGGCGATGGCAAGACGCAGGACCCGAACTACGACGCGCTCGCGAAGTTCGTGCGGCAACACTTCGGTGTGGAGATCGATCTCGAGCTGCTCCGCAGCACCGCGCAGGGCGATCACGAGGTCGCCGGCGAGCGGATCATGGACGCCCTCCGCGCGGCCTACGATCGCTGCGAGCAGGAGAACCAGCCCGAGAACATGCGCAAGATCGAGCGCTACCTGCTGCTCCAGGCGATCGACGGGCACTGGAAGGAGCATCTCTACGCGATGGATGCCCTGCGGGCGGGCATCGGCCTCCGCGGCTACGCGCAGCAGGACCCGAAGAACGAGTACAAGCGCGAGGGCTACGAGAACTACGAGCGCACGATGGGCAACATCGCGCGCGACCTGACCGGGATCATCCTGAAGGTGCGCCTCGCGCCGCCTCAGGCCCCGCCCCCGGGGCCGGAAGGCCAGGGCTCGCAGGGCACTCCGCCTCCGCGGCCTGCGGCTCCGGGCGTCCCTCCGGGAACGCCGCCCGGATCCTCCGGCGCTCCGCGTCCCCCGCAGGCACCGCCGCAACGTCCGCCGCAGCCGCGGCGCCCCGGCTCGGGCTACGTGCCGGTGGGCTACGCCTTCGACGCCTACTCGCAGCAGAAGCGCCGCGCCGAGATGATGCAGGCGCGCGAGCAAGCTGCCCGCGAGAAGGAAGCCGCGGACAAGGGCGAGGCCCCGCCGCAACCTCCCGCGCCGCCGGAGCCGAAGATCGACGGCTCGCTGCTCGGGCGCAACGACCTCTGCCCGTGCGGCTCGGGCAAGAAGTACAAGAAGTGCCACGGGCTCACGGGATGAGCGTCGAGCGCGCGTGAGCGACTTCGACGCGTCCGCCGCGGGGCCGGCTCCGCGGCCCCTCTCGCGCGCCCCGCGCGGAGCTTGGCGGAGGGGCCGGACGGCCCTGCTGCACCTGGTCTACGACGGGAGCTTCCTGCTCCTGATCGTGCTCGGCTTGCCGTGGTTCCTCCTGCGCTTCGCGACGAGTCGGCGCTTCCGGCGCGGCTTGCCGCAGCGCCTCGGCTTCGTGCCGCTGCGGAGCTCGAAGCAGCCCTGCATCTGGATCCACGGGGTCTCGGTGGGGGAAGTGAAGGCCGCTGGCGCGCTCGCGCGCGGCCTGCGCGAGCGCTTTCCGGGTTGCGAGATCGTCTTCTCGGCGACGACGCAGACCGGCTTCGAGCTCGCGCGCGAGCTCTATCGCGACAACTTGCTCTTCTACTATCCGCTCGACGCCTTCTGGATCGTCTCGCGCGTCTTCCGCCGCATCCGACCCAATTGGATCGTGCTGGTCGAGCTCGAGATCTGGCCGAACCTGCTGCTGCGGGCCGACCGCGCCGGAGTCCCCGTGATGGTGGTGAACGGGCGCATCTCGGAGCGCTCGTGGCGCGGCTACCGACGGCTCCGGCGCTTCCTCCCGGAGTTCACGCGCATTCGCCACACCTGCGCGCAGAACGAGACCTACCGCGAGCGCTTCCTCGACATCGGCGTGCCGGCCGAGCGCGTCTCGGTCACGGGCAACGTGAAGTTCGACAACCTCCGCGCGCGCGGCGATCTCGCGCCCGACGCCGAGCTGCGCCGCCTCTTCGGCATCGCGCCCGACGATTGCGTCTTCGTTGCCGGGAGCACGCATCCGGGCGAAGAGCGCGCGGCCCTCGCCGCCGCGCGTTCGATCCGCGAGAGCGGTCGCCCGCTGCGTTTGATCGTCGCGCCGCGCCATCCGCCGCGGCTGGCGGAGGTGCTCGCCGAGCTTCGCGAGCAGGGCGGAGAGCCGGTGCGGCTCACGGAGCTCCGTTCGGGCGCCGCGCAGCCGAGCCCGACCGCGACCTACGTCGTCGACACGATCGGCGAATTGGAGCGCGTCTACTCGCTCGCCGCCGTGGTCTTCGTCGGCGGGAGCCTCTTCCCGAAAGGCGGGCACAACGTGCTGGAACCCGCAGCGCTGGGGAAGCCCGTGCTCTTCGGCCCGCACACCTTCAACTTCGACGCGGAGACGGCGTTGTTGCTCGAGCGCCGCGCGGCGCGCCGGATCGCCGATGACGCCGAGCTCTGCCGAGCGCTGCGCGAGCTCCTGGAAGATCCCGAGGAAGCGAAGCGGATGGGCCAGGCGGCCATCGCAGCCATCGAGGAGAACCGCGGAGCCACCGCCCGCACCATCGCCGCGCTGGAGCCCATCCTGCGAGAGAGCGCGGTGACTTCCGGGCGATAGGGGACCTGGGTGAGCCGGTGCTGCTCGCGGCGCGCCGCGAGCTTCGTTCGAGCAGTTCGTGGCCAGCGGCCCTCGGAGTCCCTACAATCCCCGGCCTTCTTTCGCGGCGCCCTCCTCTGGCGGAGGTGTGCCGCTCGTGCGAACCCGATCCGAGAAGAGTCCATGGCCAGCGAGCGCAAGCTGTTCACCTCCGAGTCCGTGTCCGCGGGCCACCCCGACAAGGTCTGCGACCAGATCTCCGACGCGATCCTCGACGCGCATCTCGCGGAGGATCCTCGCTCGCGCGTGGCGTGCGAGACGCTGGTCACGACCGGCCTCGTCGTGATCGCCGGCGAGATCACCTCGAACGCGCGGCCGAGCTACGCCGACATCGCGCGCGCGACCATCAAGGAGATTGGCTACGACTCGGACGAGCTCTGCTTCGCCAGCCACTCGTGCGGCGTCATGGTCGCGGTGGGGCGCCAATCCCCCGACATCTCGCAGGGCGTCACCGAAGGCGAGGGCCTGCACAAGGAGCAGGGCGCCGGCGACCAGGGCTTGATGTTCGGCTACGCGTGCGACGAGACGCCGGCGCTGATGCCCGCGCCCATCCACTACGCGCACCGCCTGCTCGAGCGGCTGACCGTGCTGCGCCAGTCGCGTGAGATGGCCTGGCTGCGCCCCGACAGCAAGTCGCAGATCACCTTCGAGTACGACGGCGACAAGCCGGTCCGCGTCGACACCGTGCTGATCTCGACGCAGCACCACCCGGATGTCTCCTACGAGCAGATCCGAAAGGAAGTGATCGAGAAGGTGATGCTGCCGGTGCTGCCGGCGAACCTGCTCGACGCGAAGACGATCTATCACGTGAACCCGACCGGTCGCTTCGTGATCGGCGGACCGCACGGCGACTCGGGTTTGACCGGCCGCAAGATCATCGTCGACACCTACGGCGGCATGGGCCGTCACGGCGGCGGCGCCTTCTCCGGCAAGGACCCCTCCAAGGTCGACCGATCGGCCGCCTACGCCGCGCGCTGGGTCGCGAAGAACGTCGTCGCTTCGGGCATCGCGAAGCGCTGCGAGATCCAGGTCGCGTACGCCATCGGCGTCGCCCAGCCGGTCTCGGTGCGCTGCGATACCTTCGGAACCGGGCGGATCGACGAGGCCAAGATCACGAAGATCGTCCGCGATCACTTCGATCTCACGCCTGCCGGCATCATCAAGGCGCTCGATCTGCTGAAGCCGATCTACAAGAAGACGGCGTCGTTCGGTCACTTCGGGCGCGAGGGTTTCTCCTGGGAGAACACCTCGCGGGCGGAAGCGCTGCGCAAAGCCGCCGGACTGTGATGGCTGGGCCCAACACCTGACGGTGTTGGAGCGCGATGGCTGGGCCCAACACCTGACGGTGTTGGAGCGTGATTGCTTGGCCCAACACCTGACGGTGGTGGGCGCGATTGTTTGGCGCAACACCTGACGGTGTTGGGCGCGATGGCTGGGCCCAACACCTGACGGTGTTGGGCGCGATTGTTTGGCCCAACACCTGACGGTGTTGGAGCGTGAACGCTGGGCCCAACACCTGACCGTGTCGGGGTGTGGGCCGAACGGATCGAAGACGACGAGCCGACGAGGTTCCCCATGGAACGTAGCTCGCTCCGCAGCGCGCGCACCCTTCGCGGTGCGCGCGCTGCGTTTCTGGGTTTGCTGTTCGCGCTCGGCGCGAACGCGGCGGCGCGCGCGCAAGTGGCGCCACCCGAGGACGATCTGTCGATCTGGTTCGATCGACCGGCGGGTGCCTGGTTGGAAGCGCTGCCGCTCGGGACCGGGCGGCTCGGCGCGATGGTCTTCGGCGGTGTCGAGCGCGAGCGCATCCAGCTCTCGTTGGATGCGCTGTGGGCGGGAGAGCCCACGCACGCGCACGATCGCGGCACGCCGGCCGATCTCGCGGCCCTGCGCGCGCTGCTGAAGGGCGGACGTCACGCGGAGGCGAGCGCGGAGGCGACGAAGCGTTTCCAGAGCGGCGATCTCGCGTGGAGTCATCAGACGCTCGGGGATCTCGCGATCGCGGATCGACGTGCCGCGGCGCCGCTCGAAGGGTATCGCCGCGAGCTCGCGCTGCGCACGGGCCTCGCGAGGGCTACGTGGCAGCGCGAAGGCTGCGCGGAGAGCGTCGAGGTCTTCGCGAGTGGCGTCGATCAGGTGCTGGTGTGGGTCGCGCGCACCGAGAGCGCGGCGGGCTTCGACTGCGAGCTCGAGCTCTCGCGGCCCGCGGATCGCGGCCGGACGACGCACGAGTCGAAGGTCGTGGGAAGAGCTGCCCTGGCGATGCAGGGGCAGGTGACGCAGCAGCGCGAGCGCGCGGACGCGGGACGGGCGTGGCAGCGCTTCGCGGTGCTGCTCGAGCTCGAGTGCGACGGCGGGCGGATCGAGGCAGAGGGCAACGCGCTGCGCGTGAGCGGTGCCCGCGAGATCCGGCTCTTTCTCGCGGGCGAATGCGAGTTCGAAGGCGCGGAGCCCGCGGCGCGTGCGTCGGAGCGCGTGCAGCGCGCGCGCGCGAAGGGCTGGAGCGCGCTGCGCGCCGATCATCTGCGCGAGCATCTCGGCTGGATGGAGCGCTGCGAGCTCTCCCTCGAGAACCCCGCCGAGGCGCGCGCGCTGCCGACACCGCAGCGGCTCGCGCGGCACGCGCAGGGCGCGCGCGATCCCTTCCTCGCCGCGCTGCTGTTCCAGTACGGGCGCTATCTGCTCGTCGGCTGCTCGCGCCCCGGCACGCAGCCCGCGAACCTGCAGGGCCTCTGGAACGAGCACATCGACGCGCCCTGGAGCGCCGACTATCACCTGAACATCAACCTGCAGATGAACTACTGGCCGGCGGAGGTGACGGGTCTCGCCGAGCTCGGCGAGCCGTATCTCGTGTTGATCGAGAAGATCGCCGCCGCGGGGGAGAAGCGCGCACGCGAGAGCTTCGGTTGCCGCGGCTGGGTGGCGCCGCACGCGACCGACCTCTGGGGCACGGCCTACACGCGCTCCTCGCAGCCCTACTGGGGCTTCTGGCATGCGAGCAACGCGTGGCTCGCCGATGCGTTCTACGAGCGCTGGCGCTACGGCGGCGATCGCGCGTTCCTCGCGCAGCGCGCGTGGCCGATCCTGCGCGACGCCTCGCGCTTCTACCTCGACTGGCTCGTGCCCGATGCCGAGGGACGGCTCGTCAGCGGCCCTTCGACCTCACCCGAGAACTCGTTCCGCGGCGCGGATGGAGCGGCCGCTTCGGTGTGCCTGGGGCCGGCGATGGACCAGCAGCTCGTGGACGAGCTCTTCGCGAGCACGCTGGACGTCGCGGCCGTGCTCGGGATCGAGGACGACGAGGTGCGTGCGATCCGCGCGGCACGCGAGCGGTTGAAGCCGGGCGTCGTCGTCGGCAGCGACGGGCGCGTGCTCGAGTGGGACGCCGAGCGCGAGGAGACGGAGCCGGGGCACCGCCATCAATCGCATCTGTATGCTCTGCATCCGGGCGAGGCGATCGAGCCGGACGCCACGCCGGATCACGCGCTTGCGGCTCGGAAGACGATCGAGCGGCGCCTCGCGCACGGTGGCGGCGGAACGGGTTGGTCCCGCGCGTGGCTGATCTCGATGCTCGCGCGCTTGCACGACGGCGCCGGCGCCGCGGAGCACCTGCGCTACCTGCTCTCGCACTCGATGGCGCCGAACCTCTTCGATCTGCATCCGCCGTTCCAGATCGACGGGAACTTCGGTGCCACGGCGGGGATCGCGGAGATGCTGCTGCAGTCCGAGCGCGGCGTGATCGAGCTCTTGCCTGCGCTGCCACCCGAATGGACGAGCGGGGAAGTGCGCGGGCTGCGCGCGCGCGGCGGCTTCGAGGTCGACGTGCGTTGGAATGCCGGTGGGCTGGAGGAAGCGGAGCTGCGTGCAACGCGCGACGGCGCGCTGCAACTCAAGCTGCGCCGCGACGAGCGCGTTGTCGATGCAGTGACCGGCGCGACGATCGCCGAGTGGCGCTCGGGCTCCTACGGCTTGGTCGAGTTGAAAGCGGGCCAGCGCGTCCAGGTGCGGCCCGCGCACCACGGAGCGCGCGAGCGCGTGGAGCGCGAGCTCGCTGCCGCGGTCGAGCGCGGCGTCTTCCCCGGCGCCGTGGTCGAGGTCGGCACCTCGCGCGGCGCCGTCTTCCGCGTGGCCAGCGGCTGGATGGACGAGGCGCGCAACGAGCCGATGAGCGCGGAGGCGCTCTTCGACCTCGCCTCGCTGACGAAGGTGGTGGCGACGACGAGCCTCGCCTTGCGTGCGGCGGCCGATGGACGTCTGCCGCTGGATACGCCGCTCGTCGAGGTGCTGCCCGAGCTGCAGCGCGCCGATGTACCGAGCTTCACGGTGCGCGAGGCGCTGCTCCACTGCACCGGTCTCCCGGGTTGGCTGCCCTTGCATCGCACGGGCGCCTCGCGCGGCGAGTACCTAGCGGCGATCGCCGCGGCGCCGCGGGAAGGCGCGCCGCGCGAGCGCTACCTCTACAGCGACCTCGGGCTCATCGCGCTCGGCGTCGCGCTCGAGCGCCGCGGCGGCGCGCCGCTCGACGAGCTCTTCGCGCGCGAGATCGCCGCCCCGCTCGGCCTCGCCGAGACGCGCTTCCGCGTGCCCTTCGATCGTCGTGCACGAGCGGTGCCGACCGAGCGCTGCCCGCTGCGCGAGCGCGTGCTGCGCGGCGAGGTGCACGACGAGAACGCCTACGGTCTCGGCGGCGTCGCGGGACATGCGGGGCTCTTCTCCACGGCGAGCGAGCTAGGCACCTTTGCGCGTTGCCTGCTCTCCGGAGGCGTGCACGACGACCAGCGCCTCTTCGATGGCGAGCTGCTCCAAGAGTTCGTGCGGCGCGCCGAGCTGCCCGGCAAGTCGCGTCGCGCGCTCGGGTGGGATACCGCGCACGGCGGGGACTTGCCGGTCGGAAAGAGCTTCTCCGAGGAGGCCTATGGCCATACCGGCTTCACGGGGACCTCGCTCTGGATCGATCCGGTGCGGGACCTCTACGTCGTCCTGCTCAGCAACCGCGTGCACCCGACGCGCGAGAACCGCGCGATCCTCGAGTTCCGTCCGGCGCTGCACGCCGCGGTGGTCCCGCCGCTCTAGCAGCCTGGTGAAGAAGTGCTTCGAGGCTGGAAACGATGCATCGGGCGTCTCGCCAAGGCGCAGGAACCGGCGCTGAAGCGGGTGTTTCCGCTAGGTTCCGGCAACGCAGGCGAGGCGACCGAGGCGCGTTCTTCAGCCCGAATGACCTCTTCCACAGGCTGCTAGCCGGTGGGCTTGGGCGCGCGCTTCGTGAAGCCGCGCGCCTCGGCGTCCCACTTCGGCGCCTCGACGACATAGCAGCCGACGCACGGCTTCGGCAGGTCGCCGGAGAACATGCGCTTCCGCAGATCCTGCATCGGCGCGCCGTTCCAGACGGCGTCGATGCCGTCCTTCCAGACGTTGCCGAGGATCAGCTCGCGCGGCGCGCGGCAGCAGGGGTACGCCGTGCCGTCGGGCTCGACCTTCAGGTAGTTCGAGACCATCGGGCAGAAGCCGGCGTGCGCCCGCGCGTTCACGTCGTGCAGCTTCTCGATCACCGCGGCGGAGTGCGCGCGCGGGAGGTTGGGCTGGTGGTCGTAGCGTCCGCCGAGAGGGGCGGGGATCTCGAGCGTGAGGTTCAAGCCGCGCACGCGCGCGCGCTCGATCATCCGCCGGATGTGCTCGTGCACGGTCTCCGCGGGCAAGTTGCGCCACACCGACATCTCTGATGCTTGCGGCGTGTTGTCGAGCATGTCGAGCAGCGTCAGCTCGCGCGCGCCGAGGTCGGCGGCCCAGTCGATGAAGTCGCCGAGCACGCGCACGTTGTCCATCATCAGGACGATGTGCACGTTCGTCGCGACGCTGGCCTCGTTGCAGCGCGCGAGCGCATAGCGCGCGTGCTGGACGAGGACGTCGTACTTCACCGGCCGGCGCACCCGCTCGATCACCTCGCGCTCGTGCGAATCGATCGAAAGCGTCAAGCGCTGGATGCGCGGCAGCAGCATGTCGAGCACCTCGGGCTTCAGCAGCATCACGTTGGTGATGAGCTCGAGGAACAGGTGGTGCTGCTCGCAGAAGGCGAGGAGCTTCGCCGGATCATTGGCCAGCGGCTCGCTCGTGGCGGAGGGCGTCCACACCGTGCCGTGCTCGCCGAACCACGCGAGCAGCGCTTCGCCGCGACCCTCGGGCGCCTTCACCACCGGCGGGTTCTCCGACTGGTGGCACATCACGCAGCGGAGATTGCAGGCCGTGTTGAACGAGAACTCGAGGTAGCTCGGGCGGCTCTCCCACGTGAGCCGCCGTTCGGCGAGGTCCTGCTGCAATCGCACGAAGTTCAGGACTTCGTTGTCGATCTTGTTGCGCAGGCTCGCGAAGTGCGTCGGCTCGCTCATGGGGTGGGTCGTTTGGGTTCCAAGAAAGCGCGCCGCGCTGCCAGGGGACGATTGGCCTGCGAGCCTCCGGTATCGATCAGCTCGCGGGATCGCAGACGTTGGGGCCAGTGGTCCCGCAGGACCCACAGGACTTCTCGGCGGAGGGAGAGGTGGAGCTGGAATCGCTCTTCTCTCCGCCGCTCTTGCCCGCGCGGGCGTAGTCGTTCACGTAGAAGCCGCTGCCCTTGAAGATCACGCCGCCACCGGCTCCGATCAAGCGCTTCAGCGCCGCCGTTCGGCACTTGGGGCACTCGGTGAGGGCATCGGCGGTGATCCTCTGGAACTCCTCGAAGCGATGGCCGCACGAGGCGCAGGCGTATTGGTAGGTCGGCATGGCAGCTCTGGAAGAGGGCCGCTCGGAAGGAACGGATGGTGGGGCCGGAGGGTAGGGGGCTCGGAGCTTACCCGGCGTTGTTTCGGTCGAAGCCGCGAGGCGATGGAGCGCTGCCGAGGATCCTGGTGCAGCGATGCCCGAGGAGTTCAGCTCGGCTGCACCGGAGCCTTGGACACCGAGACCTGCGCCGCGCGCAGAACGCGGTCGCGCAGCAGGTAGCCGGGTCGCAACTCCGCGATCACGGTCTCGGAGGGATGCTCCGCCGACTCGATCGTGAGCAGTGCCTCGTGTTGGCGCGGGTCGTACGGCTTGCCGACGACCTCGATCTTCTGCAGGCCGACTGAGGCTAGCACGTTGCCGAGGAGCGAGCGAATCTGCTCGAAGCCCTCGAGCACGGCGAGCGCCGCCTTGTCGTGGCCGAGTGAAGCAGCGGTCGCGCCGAACGCCGCGTCCATCGCGTCGAGCACGTGGACCAGCTTCGAGATCAAGCCTTCGAGGCGGAGGCGCACCTGGTCCTCGACTTGGGTCTCGCTGCGACGGCGAAAATTCTGGAACTCCGCGGTGAGGCGCGTCGCGCGCTCCTGCATCTCGTCCCGTTCGCGGCGCGCGTCCTCGCGCTCCTTCCGCAGCAGGTCGCGTTCGGCCTCGAGCTCCTGGAGGCGCGCCTCCAGAAGGGAGAGGTCCTGCGCGGCTTCGTCGGGCGGGAAAGGCTCCGCCATCGACTCGGGTGCCGCACCCGATGCAGCATCTCGCTCGCTCACTCGAAGATCTCCTTCACCTTGGCGAAGAGGCCCTTCGCCTTGCGCTCCACTTCCTGATGACGCAGAGCGGCGAGCTGGCGCAGCAGCTCATCCTCTTGCGGACTGGTCTTCGTGGGGATTTCGATCGAGACGCAGACGAGCAGATCGCCGCGTCCACTCTCGCCGTAACGCGGCAGCCCGAGACTCCGCATGCGGAACACCTTCCCGCCGCTCGTGCCGCGCGGGATCTTCACTTCGGTCGTCTTGCCGTCCAGCGTGGGCACTTCCAGCGGGCCGCCGAGAACGGCTTTCGGATACGAGATCGGCACTTCGAGGACCAAGTCCGATTCCTGCCGGCGGAAGTGCTCGTGCGGCTCTTCGACGAGATGCAGGACGAGATCGCCCGCGGGGCCGCCATTCACGCCGTGATGGCCTTCTTCGCGCAGGCGCAGCACTGCTTCTTCCGGAACGCCCGCCGGAACCGTGACCTCGAGCGTGCGCTCGACAGGGCTGCGTCCGCGGCCACTGCAGTCGAGGCAGGGCTTCTCGACGCGACTGCCTTCGCCGCGGCAGGTCGGGCAGGCCTGGCGCATCGCGAAGAAGCCTTGGCTCACGACGACGTGCCCTTGGCCGCGGCAGGTGGCGCAGGTCGTGCGCTGCGAGCCCTTCGCGGCGCCCGAGCCGCGGCAGTTCTCGCAGCTCTCGTAGCGCTCGACCGCGACCTCGATCTTCGCGCCGCTCAGCACTTGCTCGAGCGTGATCTTGGCTTGCGCTTCGAGGTTCTCCCCGCGGCGCGGGCCGTTGGCGCCGCCGCCGCCGCGACGGCCACCGAAGAGGTCGCCGAAGAGATCGCCGAAGGCCGAGAAGATGTCATCGACGGAGCCGAAGCCAGCGCCGCCCGGACCCGCCTCCGTGGCTTGGTGCCCGAAGCGGTCGTAGCGCGCGCGCTTCTCGGGATCCGAGAGGATCGCGTAGGCCTCCGCGGCCTCCTTGAAGCGCGCCTCCGCCGCGGTGTCGCCGGGATTGCGATCGGGGTGCAGCTCCAGCGCGAGCTTGCGGTAGGCCTTCTTGATCGCGGCTTCTTCCGCGTCGCGAGCCACTCCGAGCACTTCGTAGTAATCGCGCTTGGCCATGCGGTGCTGCATTCTCCCGCGCGCTTCGCTCTCGCGCGACGTGTTCGACGCCGCGAGCTCGAACGGCGCGCCGTTCAGCGTCGGACCTCCGGGGCGGCGTCTCCGCGATGCCGCCGGACCGGAGGTCCTTCGGAGCTTCCCCGCCGCCGCGCCGAGGCACGGCGGCGAGTGGATCGAGCTCAGGCGATCGCGTCCGCGACGGCCTTCTGCTCGTCCTTCAGGTTGGTCACCATCGTATTGGTGGTGAGCATCAGGCCGGCGATCGACGCGGCGTTCTGTAGGGCGGTGCGAACGACCTTCGTCGGGTCGACGACACCGGCTTCGAACATGTCGACGTACTCGCCCGTGAGAGCGTTGAAGCCCATCGCGTTCGAGCGCTCGCGCACCTCTTCCAGGATCATCGAGCCGTCGTGTCCGGCGTTCTCGGCGATCTGGCGCAGGGGCGCGGTGGCGGCTTCGCGGATGATGCGGACGCCGAACTCCTCGGCGTGATCGACCTTCAGGGCGTCCAGCGCCGCGAGCGCGCGCACGAGCGCTACACCGCCGCCCGGGACGATGCCTTCCTCGACCGCCGCGCGCGTCGCGTGCAGCGCGTCCTCGACGCGGGCCTTCTTCTCCTTCATCTCGGCCTCGGTCGTCGCGCCGACCTTGATCACCGCGACCCCGCCGGCGAGCTTCGCGCGGCGCTCGGTGAGCTTCTCCTTGTCGTAGTCGGAGGTCGTGCGCTCGATCTGCGCATCGATCTGCGCGATGCGCTGCTTGATCGCATCGTGAGCTCCACCGCCATCGACGATGGTGGTCGAGTCCTTGTCGATCTTGATGCGCTTCGCGGTGCCGAGGTGGGAGAGCTCGACGCTGTCGAGCTTCATGCCCGTGTCCTCGGTGATCGCGGTGCCGCCGGTCAGGATCGCGATGTCCTGCAGCATGGCCTTGCGGCGCTCGCCGAAGCCCGGCGCCTTCACCGCGCAGATGTTGAGGATGCCGCGGACGCGGTTCACGACCAGGGTCGCGAGCGCCTCGCCCTCGATCTCCTCGGCGATGATGAGCAGCGGGCGACCCGACTGGGCCGTGCGCTCGAGCACCGGGAGCAGCTCGCGCAGCGAGCTGATCTTCTTCTCGTGGATGAGCACGTAGGCGTCTTCGAAGACGCACTCCATGTTCTGCACGTCGGTCACGAAGTAGGGCGAGATGAAGCCCTTGTCGAACTGCATGCCTTCCACGATCTCGAGCTCGGTCTCGATCGAGCGACCTTCCTCGACCGTGATCACGCCCTCGTTGCCGACGCGATCGAACGCGTCCGCGAGGAGCTTGCCGATCGTCTCGTCGTTGTTCGCGGAGATCGCGCCGACGTGCGCGATGGCGCGGCGGCTCTCGACCTTGCGGGAGAGGTCCTTCAGGCGGTTGACGATCGCGCCGACGGCCTTGTCGATGCCAGACTTGATCTGCATCGGATTCACGCCGGTGGCGAGATAGCGCAAGCCGCCGACGAAGATCGCTTCGGCGAGCACGGTGGCGGTGGTGGTGCCGTCGCCGGCGAGGTCGCTCGTCTTCGAGCTGACCTCGTTCACGAGCTTGGCGCCCATGTTCTCGAAGGGATCCTCGAGCTCGACTTCCTTCGCGACGGTGACGCCGTCCTTGGTGATCGAGGGGCTGCCGAAGCTCTTCTGGAGGATCACGTTCTTGCCCGAGGGGCCCATCGTGACCTTGACCGTCTTGGCGAGCTTCTGGATGCCGACCTTCATCTTCTGACGGGCGGCTTCATCGAAGAGCAGTTGCTTGGCCATGTTCGTAACGTGTTCTCGTTGTGCGGGTGGGTGAGGAGAGGGAGGGCGCGCGCCGGAGCGCGCACCAGGTCAGCGCGGAGCAGCGGATCGAGTCGGATCAGTAATCCATCTCGTCCATGTCGGGCGCTTCGTCCTTCTTCTCCTTCTTGGGCTTCTCGGTGATGACCGCGCTCGTGGTCAGCAGCAGGGCGGCCACGCTGCTCGCGTTCTGGAGAGCCGAGCGGGTGACCTTCGTGGGATCGAGGATGCCGAACTCGAACATGTCCCCGTACGCGGCCGTCAGCGCGTTGTAGCCGTACGAGTACTTCGCGTTCTTCAGCACCGTGCGAGCGACGATGCCGCCGTCGACGCCGCAGTTATCGGCGATCGTGCGGATCGGCGCCTGGAGCGCGCGCTTCAGGATCTCGACGCCGATCTTCTCGTCTTCGTTGGCGCAGACGACCTGGTCGAGATTCTGCGCCGCGCGCAGCAGCGCGACCCCGCCGCCGGGGAGCACGCCTTCCTCGGTCGCCGCGCGAGTGGCGGCGAGCGCATCCTCGATGCGGGCCTTGCGCTCCTTCACTTCCGTCTCGGTCGCGGCGCCGACGTTGATCTGCGCGATGCCGCCGGCGAGCTTCGCGAGGCGCTCCTGGAGCTTCTCGCGATCGTAGTCGGAGGTCGTGACGGAGATCTCCTTCCGGATCTGGTTGCAGCGCGCTTCGATGTCCGTCGCGTTGCCGAGGCCTTCGATCACGGTCGTCTTGTCGTTGTCGATGCGGATCTTCTTCGCGCTGCCGAGCTGCGCGAGCTTCACGTTCTGCAGGTCGATCGGGCTGTCCTTGAAGACCGCCGTGCCGCCCGTGAGGATCGCCAGGTCTTGCAGCATGGCCTTGCGGCGATCGCCGTAGCCAGGCGCCTTCACCGCCGAGACGTTCAGGATGCCGCGCATCTTGTTCACGACCAGGGTCGCGAGCGCTTCGCCTTCGATGTCCTCGGCGATGATGAGCAGCGGGCGATTGGCCTTCTTCGAGGCTTCGAGCAGCGGCAGGAGCTTCGTGATCGTGCTGATCTTGTCCTCGTGGATCAGGATCGCCGGGTGCTCCATCACGCACTCCATGGAGTCCGCGTCGGTGACGAAGTGGGGCGAGAGGTAGCCGCGGTCGAACTGCATCCCCTCGACGACGTTCACCTCGGTGTGCAGCGCCTTGCCGTTCTCGACGGTGATGACGCCGTCCTCACCCACGCGCTTCATCGCGTCGGCGATGAGGTTGCCGACCTCGGCGTCGTTGTTCGACGCGATAGTCGCGACCTGCAGGATCTGCTGGGGGTTGCCCTTGATCTTCTTCGCGTTGGCCTGGAGCTCGTCCGTCACGTGCTGGACGGCCTTCTTGATGCCGCGCGAGATGGAGGCCGAGCTCGCGCCCGCCGTCAGGTAGCGCAGGCCCTCGCGGACGATCTGGTAGGCGAGCAGGGTGGCGGTGGTGGTGCCGTCGCCCGCGATGTCGCCGGTCTTCGACGCGGCTTCCTTCACGAGCTGCGCGCCCTGGTTCTCGTACTTGTTCTCGAGCGCGATCTCCTCGGCGACGGTGACACCGTCCTTGGTGATCGTGGGGCCGCCCCAGCCCTTGTCGAGCACGGCGTTGCGGCCGCGGGGCCCGAGCGTCGAGATCACCGCCTTCGAGAGCTTCGAGACGCCTTGGAACAGCGCTTCGCGCGCCTCTTCGTGGAAGACCAGTTGCTTGGCCATGGTGGTGGACGTGCCTCCCGGTATGCAGGAACCGGCCCGCAGACGGCGGATCCGGCGACCTCGCGAGGCGCAGCTCGACGAGCGCGCCCGTGCGATGTGCTTTCGCACCGCGCTATCAAATGCCGTACCAGAGGGACCGGAGGTCGGTCATGGGGCAGGGCGGGCCCCGGCGCGCGCCCCCGGCCTTCAGGCTCCTGGCTTTCCCTCGAGCGCCGCGTCGGGAATGATGCTGCCAAAGCGGCAGGTCTCGCCGAGGGCGGCGCGGGCCTGCTGCCACTTTGACGGCCGCGCCGTGGCGCGGGGAAGTAGGACGGATGCGGAGCACCAGCGGCAGGGAAACGGAGGTCGCGCGCAGGGCCAGATGGGGCCGGAGCCTCGGGTGGCGCCTCGCGCTCGCCCTGTCGATCGGGATCTCGGGGAGCGCACCAGCGCGAGCGCAGCAAGAAGTCGAGCTCGAGTTGCTCGATGGCTCGCGCGCCATGGGGCGCTTCGAGGATCTCGGAGAACGAGGACTGCGCTTCGCGATCGGCGAAGACCGTCGGCAGGTTCCGCTCGACGAGTTGATCGCCCTGGTCTTCGATCGCGCGAGCATCGAGCCGGCGAGCGAGCTCGCCGAGATCGAGTTCGCCAACGGGGCGCGCTGGAAGGGGCATCTGCGCGGCGGACGCGGCGAAGAGCTCCTCCTCGCGCTGGGCGCGCATGCGGAGCTGGCGCTCCCGTATGGGAGCTACCGCCGCGTCGAGGTGCTCGCCAGAACCCGGGGCAAGGGCGCGATCGCGGCGGCCGGCGGCGAGAGCGATCGCGTCTATCGCCTCGTCGGGGACGCGCTCGACGTCGTGGATGGCATCGTCACGGGCTACGACGAGGTCGGGGTGACGATCGAGGATGGCGCCGGTCGCGAACGCAAGATCGCGTGGAAGGAGACTGCGGCGTTGCTCTTCGGGAGCGCCGAGAGCACCTGGACCCTCGGCGAGCAGAGCGCCACGGTGCGCCTGCGCGACGGCTGCTCCGCGCGAGGAACGCTCCTCGATGCGGCGCCCGGCGTCGTCGCGCTGGGCTTCGGCGAGGGCGCGCGCCTGGAGCTCGCGCCGAGCGAGATCTGGAGCGTCGAGCTGCACGGGCCGCGCTTCGTGCGACTCGGCGAGCTCGCGCCGGCGAAGAGCGAGCTCACGCCATTCTTCGAGGACGGGCCGGCTCCGTTCTTCGTCGTCGACCGCGGGCTCTTCGGCGCGCCTCTGCGCATTGGCGGCAAGGTGCACGCGCGAGGTCTGGCGCTGCGGCCGATCTGCGATCTCCACTACGACCTCGGCGGCTCGTATCGATCGTTCCGCACGCGCGTCGGCATCGATGACGCCTGCGAGCCCGAGCGCCACCGCGACGAGAGCTGGTACGGCACGGTGCGCTTCCGCATCGAGGTCGATGGGAAGGAGGCGTGGGCGAGTCCGATCGTTCGCGCGGGTCAGGCGGCGCTCGTCGTGCCGCCGATCGATCTCCGCGGCGCGCGAACGCTGGTGTTGCGGACCGACTTCGCGGATGGCCTGCCGGCCGGCGATCTGCCGGTCTGGATCGAACCGCTGCTGCTGCGCTGAGCTCATGAACGCAGGGCATCGGTGATCGCCGGGGCGTTGATCGGCGCCGTCGAGGAGTTGCCGCTGCTGCGCGCTCTCGAGCCGCACGCGCCGTGGATGCTGGCGTGGCTCGCGGCCGCGGCCCTCGTCGCGCTGCGGCGGCGCGCGGCGCGCTCGCCCGGCGCGCTGGGCGCCTGGTTGCCGATCCTCGCCTTCGGCGCGCTGCTGTGCTTCGCGGCACCGCCGCTGCGCTTCGGAACGAGCACCGACGTGTCGCGCGCCGAGCCTGCGAAGTTTCCTCCGGAGCCGCTGGAATGGAATCCGCGGGTCTCTGCGGGAGGGCCGCTCGTGGCGCCGGAGTCGTGGCGCGAGCTCTTGTCCCTCCTCGCCCGCGGCGCGGGCGCGCCCGTGTCGATTCGCGCGGACCCCGCGCGGCCCGCGGCCCTAGAGGACGATCGCGTGCCGCACGGATGGCGTCTGCCGAGCGGCGCTTCGCTGGCGCTGTCGACCGAGGGCGGGCTCGCGTCGCCAGTCGCGGCGGAGCCCCCCTCCTGGCTGGAGCACGCCGCGTTCGTTCCACCGCGGCGCTCCCTGCGCGTCGACCTGCGCGCCGCGACCGCCGGCGGCGTGCCGAACGGAGACTATGGTTTGCAAGTTCGTACCGTGGCGAGCCCGGCGTGGCGCGAGCTCGGTCGAGTGACCAGCAGCGGGACGAGCGATCGCGCGATCTTCGAGTCGCCCGCGCCCGAACCCGGCGCCTATGCCGTGCGCGTGATCGAGCTGTCCTCGCAGCGCGAGCTCGCGCGCAGCGCGCTCCAAGTGCGGGCGGCGCCTCGCGCGCGCCTGGTCGGAGGCGGACTAGAGGCGCTGGCCGCGGCGCTCCGCGCGCAGGGCTACGACGTGCGCGAAGAAGGCGCGGTCGAAGCCGAGGACGAGGTGGTGCTCGTGGGCACGGGCGCCGCCGCGTTCCTCGCCGCTCCCGAGCTCGTGAGCTTCGTCGAGGAGGGCGGAGGGCTCTTCCTCGCCCACCCGGAGGCTTGGCAAGCCGCGCAGGACGCGGGATGGGCGGAGCGCTTGCCCGCGCGCCTGCGGCCCGAAGCGCCGCCGGCCGAAACTCCGGAGCGGCCGCGCGAGGAAGAGCCGCGAGCCGAGGAGCCGATCGACGCGCCGCCGCAGCGCGAAGAAGCGCCGGCGGGGCGCTTCGCGCTCTTCGTCGTGCTCGATCTCTCGGGCTCGTTCGAAGAGGCCGTCCCCGAGGCCTGGGCCCAGATCGCCGCGGCACTGCGGGCCGCCGAGGGCTTCGAGCTCGTCGGCATCGCGGGCTTCAACGTCGAGGCGCGCTTGCTCTTGCCGCTCGCCGCCCATGGCGAGCGACTGGACGCGGCGCTGGAGGCGGTGCGTCCACGCTTGCGTTCTTACGTCGAGTCCGGCGGTCGACAGACCTACGTGACGCCAGCGCTGCGCCTCGCCGCGGACGAGCTCGCGCGCGAAGCTCCTTCGGGCGCGCTCATCGTCGTGGTCTCCGACGGCATCTTCGACGATCGGCCCGAGCAAGGCGGCGATTGGAAGCGCTTCGCGGAGAGCGTGCTCGCGCTGGAGCGCGGTTACGCGCTCGCGGCCATTCGGATCGCGGACCGCAGACATCCGGCCTCCGTTCTGCAGCGCGGGCAGCAAGCGATGGACTCGTTCGCCGCGCTCGGAGGGACGAAGCGCGCGGTGTGGCGCACCGACCTAGGATCGGCCCTGCGCCTGATCCCCGTCGTCGCGCGGGATGTGCAGGCCGCCTCAGCCTGGACTCCGCGCAAGGCGGGGAAGAAGCCTCCGCCGGAGCCGCGCGAAACCGCAGAGCCCACGGTTCCCCCCGAGGCTCCGGCGGTCTCGGAGGCTCCCCTCGTCCCGCGGCCGACCGGGATCCACGCCGCCGAAGGTCTGCCCGGAGAGCTCGATGCGGCGCCGTGGCCGCCGCTCCGCGCGCTCCGTCGCTGCGCGCTCGGCTCCGGCGCGGCTCCGGCCTGGATCGTCCAGCCGAGGCAAGAGCCTCTGCTGATCACCGGAGTGCACGTGCTGGGCCGCATCGCCCTCGCGGCCGCGCCGCTCGACGCGCAGGGTTGGCCGGGGGGCGTGGCGGACCCGCGCTTCCCACTCTTCGCGGCGCGAGTCGTGGATCTCCTGCGGCGACCTCTGCCCGAGGTCGCCGCGTGGCGCGCGCGCTGGCGCACGGGGGAACGGCTCGCCGAGCCGCGCGCTCATGCCGCGCTCGCGGGGGAATGGTTCGCTCAGGCGCTCGCCGGAGAAGATCCGGGAACCTGGGTCGGCAGCGCGCGCGTCGATCGCGCCGCCCGGGTGCAGTCGACCTTGCGCGCGAGCGCGCCGCCCGTGCATCTCGAGGGAGAGCGCCGCCTGCTCGATGTGCTGCGCGAAGCCGCGGCCGGGGATCCTTCGTCGACACGGGCGCCTAGCGCTGCGCCGGAGGCCTCCGACACCGCGCCCGCGGATTGGCTCGCCGCCCTCGGCGTGCTCCTCGGCCTGGCTCTCGCCATGGAGTGGGCGGGAGCGATCTGGACGCGCTCGCGCGCCGGGGCGCGTTGACAGCGAACGAGCCCTCCCTAGAATCTCCGCTCCCTTTTCTCCCCGTAGGCAACGTCATCGAGACCGAGGAGCGCTCCGCCGTAGGAGTTCCGCGGTCGTCACCACACGCCATTCCGCGCTCAGGGCTCGCAGGAACGAGCCGAGGAAGTCGACTTGGAAGCCATCACTCTCGATCAGCTCGTAGAAAACGGTGTTCACTTCGGGTGCCGCGTCAGCCGCTGGAACCCGAAGATGAAGCCGTACATCTACGGCAAGCGGAACCAGATCCACATCATCGATCTGCGTCAGACCGTGCGCGGACTGCTGCGCGCGGTGCACTTCCTCCGCAACATCGCCGCGACCGGGGATCAGATCCTCTTCGTCGGCACCAAGCGTCAGGTGAAGGACGTCCTCGAGAGCGAAGCCAAGCGCTCCAACATGCCCTTCGTCAGCGAGCGCTGGATCGGCGGGACGCTCACGAACTTCGAGATCATCCGGAAGCGCATGAGCCGCCTCCTCGAGCTCGAAGCGATCGAGCAGGACGGGCGTGCGGAGAGCCTCTCGAAGAAGATGCTCTCGAAGCTCCGCCGCGAGCGCCGCAAGATCACCCGCAACCTCGACGGCATCCGCACGATGCACCGCCTGCCGGCGGCGCTCTTCGTGATCGATCCGAAGCGCGAGGAGAATGCGGTGAAGGAAGCCGCGCGCATGGGCATCCCGACGGTGGCCCTCGCCGATACGGACTGCGATCCGAACCTGGTCGACATCCTGATCCCGGCGAACGACGACGCGTTGAAGTCGGTGGGCATGCTCTTGAAGCGCGTGGCCGATGCCGTCGCCGAGGGCTACGCCAGCGCCGCCGAGCAACAGCTCATCCGCTCCCAGGAAGATCCGGTCACCGAAGAGCCGCGCCCGATGGCGCGTCGCCAAGGTGGCGGTGATCGTCGTCGCAGTGGCGGCGGTGGGGGCGGTGGCGGTGGGGATCGTCGCGGTCCCGGTCGCGGTGGTCCCGGTGGACGCCGCGGCGGTCCCGATGGCGGCCGCTTCGGGCAACGCAACCAGCCCGCTGCCGAAGTCGGTGCGGGAGAAGTCGGTGCGGGCGGTGCGGAAGGCGCCGGCGAGCCCGACGCGAGCACCGAGGGCGGCGAGAGCTGAGCGAGCGCGGGTGAGCACGGAGCGCCGATGGCGCCAGCGGCTTGCTCGCTCGATCTCACGCGCTGCCATTCAGTGCGCTCGCAGCGCCGGAGCTCGTCGTGTTGCCTGAGGGGCAGCACAGACCTCGCGGCGCTGCACACAATCTCAAGGGTCGCCAGAGCGGTCTGATCCGCCATGGCGGCGCTGCTCGTCCAAGCGGCGGCCGATTCGCGGCGCTCGAGAAGGCGCCGCCAACCCTCCGCATCCTCTCTACTACGACAGAGATCCTCCGAACATGGCCGAGATCAACGCTCAGCAAGTCAAGATGCTCCGCGACGCCACACGCGCGCCCATGATGGACTGCAAGAAGGCGCTCGCTGAGTGCGGCGGCGACGTCGAGAAGGCGAAGGACTGGCTGCGCAAGAAGGCGAAGGTGAAGGCCGCGGACATGTCCGATCGCGTGGCCGCCGAAGGCCGCGTCTTCAGCTACGTGCATCACACGAAGAAGATCGGCGTGCTGCTCGAGGCCGGTTGCGAGTCGGACTTCGTCGCCGCCAGCGAAGACTTCAACACGGTGTTCCAGGACATCTGCCTGCACATCGCCGCGAACACGAATTGCCGCTTCCTCGATCGCTCGGACGTCCCCGCCGAGCGCGTCGAGCGCGAGAAGGCGATCTTCGAGGAGGAGATGAAGAACATCCCCGCCGAGAAGCGCGAGAAGGTGCTGCAGGGCAAGATCGACAACTTCTTCAAGAGCTGCGTCCTGCTCGAGCAGCCGTTCATCAAGGACGACTCGAAGACCGTCCGCGAGGCCATCCAGGAGAAGGCGGGCCTGCTGCAGGAGAACGTCACGATCCGGCGCTTCGCGCGTTTCGAGGTCGGGCTCTGATCCACTCCGGGACGTGATTCGCGTCGGGCGGTGGGCGGATGCCCGTCGCGGACTCCGCGCACCACGGTCCGCAGTGCTGTGGACGCCGCATCGGGCGATGACGAGGCCTCTGCCTCGGCATCGCCCGAGTGCTTTCGGCCGAGGCGTGGCTACGTGAGCGGCAGCGCCGCGCGCTCGATGCGGTCCGGTGCGCATTCCTGCCGCGCGAGCGCGGTTCCTGCGCTCCACGTCGCGAGACCGCTCGTTGCGCCGTGGCCAGCGCTGCGGTGATTCGCTATCCTCTGCCGCGCGCGCTGGCGAAACCCGCCGCGCGCGGAGGATTGGCATGGCCTACGAGCGTGTGTTGTTGAAGCTGAGCGGCGAGGTCTTCGGCGGAACGAGTGGAGCCGGGTTGGATCTCGACGCGATCGAGCAGATCGCGCTGCAAGTCCGCCAGCTGACCAACTTGGGCTGCCAGGTCGCCGTGGTGATTGGCGGAGGGAACATCCTCCGCGGAGCCGCCTTCGGCGAGAAGGGCATGAACCGCGCCACGGCCGACTACATGGGCATGCTCGGCACGGTGATCAACGCCTTGGCGTTCCAAGACGCGATCGAGCGCATCGGCCTCCACGCGCGCGTGCTCTCCGCGTTGCACGTGCATTCGGTCTGCGAGCCCTTCATCGTGCGCCGCGCGGTGCGCCACCTCGAGAAGGGGCGCGTCGTGATCCTCGCCGGTGGCACCGGGAACCCGTTCTTCACGACCGACACCACGGCCGCCCTGCGCGCGAAGGAGATCCAGGCCGAGATCCTCCTGAAGGCGACCAAGGTCGATGGGGTCTACAGCGGAGATCCGAAGAAGGATCCCACCGCCAAGCGCTACGAGCGCGTCACCTACGACGAAGTGCTGGAGCGCGACCTGAAGGTCATGGATGCTGCGGCCATCGCGCTCTGCCGCGAGAATCATCTGCCGATCCTCGTCTTCAGCATGCTCGAGCCGGGCAACATCGTGCGCGCCGTGCGCGGCGAGAAGCTCGGCACTCTCGTCGTCGCGTCCTGAGCGCGACCAGAACCGCATTCCCTGCTCTCGCCCGTAAGGAGCGCCCGTGCCGAATCCCGAGCTCTACGAAGAAGTGCTCCTCGAGACCGAAGAGCGCATGTCGAAGACCGCGCATCGCCTCGAGGACGAGTTCCGCGGCATCCGCACCGGCCGCGCGACGCCCGCGCTCGTCGACAACCTGCGCGTCGAGTATTACGGCTCGATGACGCCGCTGAACCAGATGGCCACCATCTCGGTGCCCGAGCCGCGCATGATCGTGATCAAGCCCTTCGATGCGTCCGCGTTGAAGGAGATCGAGAAGTCGATCCTGAAGTCCGAGCTCGGGATCAACCCGTCGAACGACGGCAAGATCATCCGGCTGAACCTCCCGCCGCTCTCGGAAGAGCAGCGCAAGAAGCTCGCCGCGCGCGTGCGCGAGCTGGGCGAAGAAGCGCGGGTGGCCTTGCGCAACACGCGGCGCGATGCGATCAAACAGGCCGACACCGGCCGCAAGGACGGCGACCTCACCGATGACTCGTGTGAGAACCTGAAGAACGACATCCAGGAGCTGATCAAGAAGGCCGAGGCCCGCATCGATCAGGTCGTGAAGGCAAAGACCGACGAAATCATGTCGGTCTGAGCTTCGCGAGCTCTAGTGGTCTGATTCAAACATACGTGGCAGTATCTCGTGGATCTCGCGATCTACATGCCCTTCCTGTGTGCATCAGACCACTAGCTCCTCCGGGGACGTAGCTCAGTCGGCAGAGCAGCTGCCTTTTAAGCAGCGGGTCGTAGGTTCGATTCCTACCGTCCTCAAAACCTCGGGGCGAAGCCCCGAGGTTTTGTTGTTTGCTGGGCCCAACACCTGACGGTGTTGGAGCCGCGACGATCCGACGCGCTCGCGAAGCGCGTGCGAGCCGCGACGATCCGACGCGCTCGCGAAGCGCGTGCGAGCCGGGACGATCCGACGCGCTCGCGAAGCGCGTGCGAGCCACGACGCTCCGACGCGATCCCGAAGCGCGTGCGAGCCACGACGCTCCGACGCGATCCCGAAGCGCGTGAGAGCCGCGACGATCCGACGCGATATCGAAATGCGTGAGAGTGGCTTACGTCGGACCCGAGATCAGACCGTGCCGGTGTTGCGTAGGTCCGACCCGCAACCGAACCGTCAGGCGAGATGCGCGCGCAGTGCGACTTCGTTCGGAGCGCGAACGAGACCGCGCTCGGTGATCAGCGCCGTCACGAGAGGCGCGGGGGTCACGTCGAAGGCGGGGTTCCAGTGCGAGATGCCGCTGGCCGCCAAGGGGACGCCGCGCGCGGAGGAGATCTCGACGCCGTCGCGCATCTCGATCGGGATCGCGGCGCCGTTCGGGGTGGCGAGGTCGATCGTGGAGGTGGGGGCGACGACGTAGAACGGGACGCCGAACTCGCGCGCCGCGAGGGCCACCGCGAGCGTGCCGATCTTGTTCGCGACGTCGCCGTTCGCGGCGATGCGATCCGCGCCGACGAAGACGGCGGCGACGAGGCCGGTGCGCAAGAGGCTCGCCGAGGCGCCGTCGACGAGCAGCGTCACAGGGACTCCCGAGCGCGAGAGTTCCCAGGCGGTGAGACGGGCGCCTTGGAGCAGGGGGCGCGTTTCGTCGGCGAAGACGCGGACCTGCTTGCCCGCGGCGCGCGCGGCGTAGATGACCGCGAGCGCCGTGCCGCTGCCGCCCGTCGCGAGAGCGCCCGCGTTGCAGTGCGTGAGCACGGCGTCGCCGTCGCGCAGCAGCTCCGCTCCGGTGCGGCCCATCGCGGCGCAGCAGCGCTCGTCGTCGGCGTGGAGCTCTCTCGCCGCGGTCAGGAGCTCCGCGTGCAGTTGCCCCGAGTTCGCGCCCGTCCGCGCCAGGTCCTGCACGCGGCGGAGGCTCGCGCGGATCGCGTGCGCGAGGTTCACCGCGGTCGGGCGGCAGAGGATCAAGTACTCGGCGACCTCCGCGAGTCGCGCGAGGAACTCGCTCGGCGCCAAGTGCGCGTGCGGGCGTGCACCGAGCACGAGCCCGTAGGCTCCCGCGATCCCGATCGCCGGAGCACCGCGAATCGCGAGGCGGTGGATCGCAAAGTGCACGTCGTTCGCGCTCGTCGCGATCCGCTCCAACGCCTCGTGCGGCAACAGCGTCTGGTCGAGATAGCGCAGCACGCCTTCGAGCTCGCCATCCCAGGTCAGAGCGCGCACCGGAGCGGAGCCTTGTGGGTCCGCCGGCACCAGCGGCGCTCGAGAGATCGAAGCGGCGCTCATCGTCGCGCGTGCTCAGAGAGCGAGGAGACCATGCTCACCGTCGCGTCGCAGGGGCGTCAGCCGCTGCGCCAAGAAGGGCCGAGGTCTACACATCGACTTCCGCTCCTCCTCTCAGCGCGCCGTATCGCGCTCACCACCGAGGATCTCGGAGGCCTTGCGCCCGGTCAGCACTTCGAAGAGCTGCGCGTAGCGCGCGAGCGTCTGCTTCACGATCTCCTCGGGGAGCACGGGCCCCGGGGCCTTCTTGTTCCACCCGCTGGCGAGCAGCCAGTTGCGGACGATCTGCTTGTCGTAGGAGGGCGGGCTCCCGCCGATCGCGTACTCGTCGAGCGGCCAGTAGCGCGACGAGTCGGGGGTCAGCACTTCGTCGATCAGCACCGGCTCGCCGTTCTCCAGCGCGAACTCGAACTTCGTGTCGGCGACGATGACGCCCTTCTCGAGCGCATACGCGGCGCCTTCGCGATAGAGCGCGAGGGATAGCTCGGCGAGCTTCCGCGCGGTGTCGCTCCCGAGCTGCGCTTCCATCTCCGCCAACGTCACGGGCTCGTCCTTCTCCGCCTTCGTCGTCGGGGTGAAGATCGGCTCGGGCAGGCGCTCGGACTCGCGCAGCCCGCGCGGCAGCGGCACGCCGCAGATCGAGCCCGTCTCTTGGTAGGACTTCCAACCCGACCCCGAGAGGTAGCCGCGCACGACGAATTCGTAGGGCACGACCTCGAGAGGCCGAACGGCCATCGTGCGGCCGCGCAGCGCTTCGCGTTGCGCGGCGTTCAGGCGATCGATCCGATCGACGTCGCAGGTGACGAGGTGATGCCGCGCGCGGTGCTCGAACTTCTGGAACCAGAACGCGGAGATCGCGGTCAGCAGCTTGCCCTTGCCGGGGAGCTGATTCGGGAGCACGACGTCGAAGGCGGAGACGCGATCCGTCGCGACGAGGAGGAGCAGGAAATCGCCGAGGCGATAGAGATCGCGCACTTTGCCGCGGCGGAGGAATTCGAGCCCGGGGATCGCGCCCGGGACGCTGGGGGTGCTCATCGAAGCGGCTACCTGGCGATGGAGGACGCGAGTGTAGCAATCGCCGCCTCGCCTCGCACGCTCACGAATCGGCGCGAGCCAGCGGCGCTTCGAGCGCCAATCGCTTCAGCGCCTGACGCGCGGCCTGGCCGCTCGTCGCATAGGCGCCGTCGCCGAGCTCGTGCTCGTCGGAGCTGGCGCGCGAGAAGGTCTCGCGCTCTCCGGCGAGCTCGATCAGGGAGAGCTCGACGACCAGGTGTTCGCCTCGGCAGCGCAAGCTCGGCTCGATCGCGAGCACGGCCCCGAGCTGGTAGGCGTGCTCCAGGCGATCACCGCGCGTCTGGATCGCGCGCAGCAATTCGGGTTCGACGATGCGCAACCCGTGCTTCGCCGCCGTGCGCTCCAGTTCCTTCACGACCGCGCTCTCGACGAAGTCGCTACAACCGGCGTCGCCGTCATCGGGCGCGGGCCCGCGCAAGCAAGGCAGCACCGCGAGCGCCGGGATGTCGCGCGTCGCTTTCGCGGCGTCCGGGCGCAGAGCATCCAAACCGAGCTTCAGCAGCACGAGGGCCAAGGCCACGAGCGCGGTGCCCAGAACGGCCCGGCGCCAGCTCGCGGCATCGGCGCGCGGAGCTCGACCGCCGCGCGCGGGTCGCCCGCCGAGCGCTCGCTCGAGGTCGTCGGCGAACGCGTCGAGATCGGGGTAACGGCGCTCCGGGACCTTCTCGAGCGCGCGGAGTAGGACGCTCTCGATCTCCGCGGCGTAGGGCTCGGCGAGCTCGAGGCGCCGCGGCGCGTGCTTCACGATCGCCTCGGCGGTCTCGAAGGTGCTCGCGCCTTCGAAGGGGCGTCGCCCGCTCAGCCACTCGAAGAGCACGACGGCCAGCGAGAACTGATCGGAGGCCGCAGTGAGCTCGCGTCCGCGCACTTGCTCCGGCGACATGTAGGCCGTCGTGCCGAGCATCTGTCCGGTGTGCGAGGTCGCACCCACGCTCTCCGGATCGAGCGGCTTCGCCAGACCGAAGTCGAGCACCTTGGGCTCGCCCTCGGGGGTGAGCATCAGGTTCTCGGGCTTCAAGTCGCGATGCACGATCCCGGCGCGATGCGCGACGGCCATCGCGCGCGCGACGGCCGCGAGGATCTCGACGCGCCGCACCGGCGCGGGCTGCTCCTCCGCCGGGAGGTCGCGCAGCGTATGGCCCGCGACGAGCTCCATCACGAGGAAGAGCCGTCCGTCCTCTTCTTCGAGGTCGAAGACCGTGACGAGATGAGGATGGGCGAGGGCACCCGCGCTGCGCGCTTCGCGTTCGAAGCGGCGCCGCATGCGCGGATCGCGAGCGCGCTCCGGCGAGATCAGCTTCAGCGCGACGTCGCGACGCAAACGCTCGTCGCGCGCTTGATAGACCTCGCCCATGCCGCCGCGGCCGATGAGCCCGGCGATGCGATAGCGGCCGAGGTGCGTCCCCGCGGCGAGCGAGGGGATCGATGGCGAGCTCTCGATGCGCGCAAGGCTGCGCTCCAAGCGCTCGTAGGAGGCCAGGCGCTCCTCGAAGGTGCGCGCTTCGGCGGAGCCTCGCTCGATCCCTCGCTGGTCGAGGAAGTCCTGAGCGCTGCCCACTCCCGAGCCGGCCTCGCGAGCGCAGAGGAACTCCTCGAGGGCGACGTCGATGCGCTCGGACGCTCCGTGCGAAGCGCGCAGGTCGCGCGCTGCGCTCACCGGTTCGCCGCGCGAAGGCTCTCCCGCCGCGCTCAAGACCCGCCATCTCCCGCGGGAGCCGCGGCGCCGCCTCGTTCGTCGTCGACGAGCTGCGTCAGCTTCAGCATCGCGCGCATCAAGAGCTTCCGCACCGCGTCCTCCGAGCGCCCGCCCATGCGCTCGCCGATCTCGCGATACGGCATGTGCTCGAGTCGAGCCATGCGCACGACCTCGCGATACTCCTGCGGCAGGCGTTCCATCGCGCGCTCGACGGCGGCGAGCTCGTCGCGGCGATCGAGGATGTGAGAAGGCGTCCGCGGCTCGACGCCGAGCTCCGCGGGCGAGCGCGCCGTCGAGTCCTCGCTCGCGCGCAGCTCGCGACCCGCGTCGCGCTTGCGGCGACGGAAGAAGATCGCCTTCTGGCGGATCTTGTTCTCGACGATGCGGCGCAGCCAGCGGCGGAACGACTCGCGCCCGCGCCACTCGAAGCCGCCGAGATCGCGGAACGCCTCGGCGAGCGAGCTCTGCGCGAGGTCCTGCGTGTCGACGCGGGCGCGGAGCTGCGGCCCCAAGCGCTGCCGGACCCAGGCATGCACGGGCTCCAAGTGCGCGGCGAACAGGCGGTCCTGCGCCTCGCGTTCGCCCGCGACGGCGCGGCGCACGAGCTCTTCTTCGGCGGCATCCTCGGAGGCGCGCGGCGGAGGTTCGGGATTCAAGGCAGGGGCTGCTCGTGGCTCGCGGTTCTCCGGGAGTCTACTCTGAGCGCGCTCTCCGCAGGACGTGCCTCGGAGAGCGGAGGTTGGCGCTGCGTGCACGAGGTTCTCCGCATCCGGCCGGTGGGCCCGGTCTCGGGCGAGGCGCGCGTCTCGAGCTCGAAGTCCGCGCTCGCGCGAGCGCTCCTCTGCGCGGCCTCCGCGGAAGGCGCGACCGAGCTCCTGCTGGACGATCCCGCCGAGGACTCGCTCGTGCTGCGCGACGGG
>JAEUHW010000236.1 GCA_016793245.1 Planctomycetota bacterium | reverse complement strand
ACGTCTATCGACGAAGCGGAGCCGCGCCCGGAGGCGCAGCAAGCGACGTGAACGACGCGCGACGCTCCGCGTTTCTCGCTCAGGTCGCTCGCGCGTCGACGCTCGAACGCCATCGACGCGGTTCGCGCGCGTCGGGCGCGGCGCTGGCTTCGCCGTAGGGCCGGGCGCAGCGCCTGCGCGCTCTTGCGCTCGAACGCCTCTCGCTCTCGCTTCTTGCGTTCACGCGCGCGCCGACACGATGGCCGCGTCGACGCGAGATCGAGCAGTCCTGGGGTTCGAATATCGACCCTAGAACAACGACGTTCGAGGCCCGGGGACTCTAGCGCTCCGTCGGCGCTCCACCGGCTTCGCTCGCCTGGGCCGCAGCGAGCGCGCGCACGCGCTCTTCGAGCGGCCCCTGCAATCCGAAGGGTTTCCCCGCCGCGATGGCTTCGTCGACGGGGACGCCCTTCTGCGTGATGCGATAGAGCGCGTAGAGCACGTGCACGCGGCGGCCGGAGGCGCAGTGCACCAGTACGGGATGGTTCGCCGGATCGTCGATCACCGCGCCGAGCTCCGCCGCCTGCTCGACGGTGAACTCCGTGCCCGACATCGGGAGGTGCACGTACTCGAGGCCGAGCTCGCGCAGCTTCCCGCCCTCCTCGATCGGCGAAGGATCTTCGCTCGCCTGGCGCAGGTTCACGATCGTCTTATAGCCGTGGCTCTTCAGCGCCTCGAGCACTTCCTTGTCGGGCTGGCCGGCGGCGGCGACGCCCGGGCGCAACACCGCGTAGCCCTTCACGTTCTCGAGCGCCGGCGGCGGCGGTTCCTCACCTTGCGGCACGCTGCTCGAGCAAGCGGTGAAGGCGGCGAGACCGAGAGAGAACGCGGCGTTGCGAAGATGGTGCATGTCGTTGGCGCTGGGGGACGGCTCGAAGGGCAGGGAACGCGGGAGCGATTACTTCAGCTTGTCCTGGAACTTCGCCGGATCCTTCTCGAACGCGGCTTTGCAGTTGCCGCAGCAGAAGCCGACCTTCTTGCCGTCGTGCACGACGAAGCAATTCGGATCGACGTCCTTGTCGCTCACGGGGCACTTCGCGTTCACCGGTCCGGTCTTCGCGCGCTCGGCGGCGACGTGCGCCTTCAGGCCCTCGACGTACTTCGCCGGATTGCCGAAGAACTCGCCGCGACAGTTCTCGCAGCAGAAGCCGACCTTCAGACCATCGTGCTCCTGCACGACGCCGGGATCGACGGGCTTCTGCGACACCGGGCAGAGCGTGTTGTCGGAGGAGCGCTCGACCGGCTTCGGTTCGGCGAGCACGTAGTCGCCGCGATCGACGACCAGGCCCGCGCGCGCGCTGCGCAGCTTCTCGCAGGCCTCGGCGCTGATCCCGGTCTGCCACACGTAGACGCGCTTCAAGCCGGGCAGCTTGGCCAGCGTCTCCGCGGCGGCGTCGGTGATCTTCGTGCCGTAGAGGTTCAGCACCTCGAGCTTCGCGAGCGAAGCGAGCGCCGCGACGCCGGCGTCGCCGATCCCCGTGCGCGAGAGGTTGAGCCGGCGGAGCTCGCCGTAGCTCGCGAGTGAGGCGAGCCCTGCGTCGCTCACTGCGGTGCGCGAGAGATTGAGCCACACGAGCACGGGCTCGAGACCGGCGAGGGCCTTCATCTGCTCGTCGCCGATCGCGCTGCCGCGCAGCGACCAGTTCACGTCCACCGCAGCGGTGTTCGAAGCGATCGGCAGCGCGAGGCCGCCAGTGGCGCGCACGGCCTCGAGCGCGGCCGCAGCACGCGTGGCGCGCTCGCCCTCCAGCGCCGGCAGCACGAGCTCGGCGGCCGGCTCCGCGGCATTTCCCGCGGGCCCTTCCGCGCTGGCCGGCCATTCCGCGCCCTCTTGGATCCAACGCCGGATCAGCGCGATCTGCTCGGCGCTCAAGCGCTCGCCTTCCGGCGGCATCGCATCCGGATCGTCCGCGGGCAGCTCGATCAGCTCGACGAGCATGCTCTTCTCGGGGTGGCCGGGCTCGACGCGCCCTTCCTTGCCGTTCTTCGGCAGCACCGAGTCGCTGCGATCGAGGCGCAGCTTGCCCTTCTGCTTCGCCGGGCCGTGACATTCGGCGCAGCGCGCTTCGAAGATCGGGCGGATCTCCTTCGCGAAGTCCACCTTCGCGTCTTGTGCTCCGCCCGCCGGAGCGAGACCGAGCGCGAGGGAGAGGAACGCGAGGACGCGGAGCGAGAGAGGCGACGGCGTGGAGCGCATGGGTCGTCCGGGCGGAGCCTTGAGACAGGGTGCGGGCGCATCGTAACGTGCGCGCAGCATGTCTGCACCCGCCGCCTCTGCGTTCGATCTCGCGCTGATCCAGGCGCCCGCACCGTTCTTGCGCCTCGGCGCCGGCCTCGAGCGCGCGGCCGAGCTCGTGCACGCGGCCGCGGAGAGCGGAGCGTCGCTGGTCGTGTTCCCCGAGACCTGGCTGCTCGGCTACCCGCTCTGGGTCGATCTCGCGCCGCGCGCGGCGTGCTGGGGAGAGGAGGGCGCGCGCGAGCTGCACCAAGCGCTGCTCGAGAACGCGGTATCGCTCGGCGACGCGAGCTTCGAGCGCCTACTCGCGATCTCGCGCGAGACCGGGGTCCATCTCGCGATGGGGCTCCACGAGCGCTTCGGCGGCACGCTCTACAACACGCTGCTTTTCTGCGCGCCGGACGAGACCTGGGCGATCCGCCGGAAGCTCGTACCCACGCACGGCGAGCGCTTGGTCTGGGGCCGCGGCGACGGCAGCACGCTCGAGGTCTTCGAATGCGAGCTCGGCCGCTTGGGCGGCTTGATCTGCTGGGAGCATTGGATGCCGCTCTTGCGCGCGACCATGCAAGCGCAGCGCGAGACGCTGCACATCGCGCAATGGCCGAGCGTGAAGGACCTGCACCTCATGGCTTCGCGCACCTACGCCTTCGAAGCGCGTTGCTACGTCGCCGCCGCGGGCTGCGCGATGCAGAAGGGCGCGCTGCTCGAAGGCTCGACGCTGCCCGCCGCGGCGCGCGCTCTCTTGGAATCGATCCCCGGCGACGACGACACCTGGGTGCAGGACGGCGGCAGCACCTGGATCTCCCCCGAGGGGGACGTGATCGGCGGCCCGCTGCGTCCCGGAGCCCCTTGGCTCCTCGCGCGCTACGAGCGCGGGGCGATCGAGCGCGCCCTCCTCACCTTCGATGGCCAGGGGCACTACGCACGCGCGGATCTCTTCGAGCTGCGCGTCGATACGCGGCCGCGCACGCTCGTCCGCTTCGAGCCTTGAGCCGCTTCACGCGGCTCGACGCGCGCACGCTGCCTCGCGCGCGACGCGAGCTCACGGCCGCCGATCCCGCGCTCGGCGCGTGGATCGCCCGCGTGCGCCCGGTGCATCCGCCGCCGGCGTCGTCGCATTTCCGTTCGCTCGTGCGCGCGATCCTCTCGCAGCAGCTCTCGAACGCGGCCGCGCGCACGGTGTGCGAACGCACGCTCGCCCTCTGCCGCAACGCGCGCGCTCCGCAGCCTGCGGAGTTCTTGGCGCTGGAGGAGAGCGCGCTGCGCGGCGCCGGCGTCTCGGGACCGAAGATCCGCGCGCTGCGCTCGCTCGCAACCGAGTTCACCTCCGGAGCGCTCGCGCGCTGCGCCTTCCACCGCCTCCCCGACGAGGAGATCGTGCAGCGGCTCTGCACGGTGAAGGGCATCGGTCGCTGGACCGCGGAGATGTTCCTGCTGTTCTCGCTGCGCCGCGCCGACGTATGGGCGCCGGGCGATCTCGCCCTCGCCGCGGGCGTGCGCCGGCTGATCGGCGCCACTGAGCTCGACGGCGCGGAAGCGGCTCGGCTCGCCGAGAGCTGGCGCCCCTGGCGAAGCCTCGCGGCCTTGACCTGCTGGCGCATCGCTCACTGGCGCGAGGACGATGTGCCACCGCGCTCGAGCGCCTTGGCCGCGCGCTGAGGCGCCGCGTAACGCGCGAGAAGCCTGCAGAGATGCGGCGTCCTACGCCGAGTCTCTGGTTCCGATGCGAGGCCGGGGAGGCTAGCCTCAGCACGAGCCCCTCCGCCCCGGATCCGCCCGTGAGCTCGAACTCGACCCGCCCCGCGATCGATCGCCGCGCGTTCCTGAAGCAGGGCTGCGCCCTCGCTTCCACGGCAGGCCTCGCCCACGCGCTGCTCGGCGCGAGCATCGCCGCGCCGCGCCGCGCGCCCGCGCGCAGCGTCGTGCAGATCTTCCTCGAGGGCGGCTTCTCGCACCTGGACAGCTTCGATCCCAAGCCCGAGCAGGCGATCGAGATCCGCGGCGAGTTCGGCGCGATCGGAACCTCGCTCGACGGCGTGCGCTTCGCGGGAACGTTCCGGCGCAGCGCGGAGATCGCGAAGGAGCTGGTGCTGCTCCGCGGCTTCGGGCACGGCGAAGCGGATCACACGCGCGGCAATCACTCGATCCTGACCGGCTATGCGCCGAGCCCCGCGATCGCCTATCCGAGCATGGGCTCGGTGGTGGCGCACGAGCTCGGCGCGAGCGGCGAGCTCCCGGCGTACATCTGCGTCCCGAACGACCGCATCGCGCACTCCGGCCCCGGCTATCTCAGCACCGCGTTCGCGCCCTTCAGCTTGGGCAGCGATCCCGGCGCGCGCGGCTTCAAGGTGCGCGATCTGGAGGCTCCGGGCGGCCTCGATGCGGCGCGCATCGCGCGCCGCCGCGGCCTGCTCGCCGATCTCGACGCGGGCTTCGGTGGCACGAACGCGCCCGATACCTTGCGCGCGGCGGAGGCCTTCCACGCACAGGCCTACGGGATGATCGATTCGCCGAAGGCGCGCGAGGCCTTCGAGCTCGAGCGCGAGAAACCCGAGGCGCGCCAAGCGTACGGCAGCAGCGCGCTCGGTCCGCGGCTCCTCTTGGCGCGGCGCATGGTCGAAGCCGGCGTGCGCTGGATCACGGTGAACGACGGCGGCTGGGATCACCACCGCGATCTCTTCCGCGGCGCGCGCGCGCGCTACGAGCAGCTCGATCACGCGTTCGCGGCCTTCGTGCGCGATCTCGCCGAGCGCGGGTTGCTCGATCAGACGCTGGTGCTCCTCGTGAGCGAGTTCGGCCGCACGCCGCGCGTGAACCAGGACGGCGGCCGCGATCACTGGCCGAAGGCGTATACCGTCGTCGCCGCAGGCGGCGGCTTGAAGCGCGGCTACGCCTACGGCCGCTCCGACGAGCGCGGCTCCGAGCCCGAAGAAGGCGCGGTGAAGCCCGCCGATCTGGCCGCGACCGTGTTCCACCAGCTCGGCATCGATCCGGCGAAGAAGCTGATGAGCCCCGGCGATCGCCCGATCGATCTCGTGCGCGACGGCCGCGTTCTCCAAGAGATCCTGGCGTAGGCCGCGATGCCCGCCATGCGACGGCGAAGCGTTCTCCCGCTGTTCTTCTGCGTCCTCGGCGGCTCTCTCGCGCACGCCGCGGATCCGCTGCTCGAGGTGGTGCTCCCGCGCGGAGCGACGCGCGGGAGCGAGCTCGTGATCTCGCTCCACGGCCAGCGTCTCGGCGACGCCCTGGAGCTCCGCAGCGATCGCCCCGAGATCGTCTGCCTCGGTCTCGAGGAAGTGAAACCCGAGCGCGTGCGCGCACGCGTGCGCATCGCGCCGGAAGCGCCTCTCGGAGCCGCGCTGCTCCAGCTCCGTTGCGCGAGCGGCACGACGGGCTACGCGAGCTTCCACATCGGCGCGCTCGCCTCCGTCGAGGAAGCGGAGCCGAACGATGCGCTCGATCGCGCGCAGCCGCTCGAGCTCGACCGCTGCGTGCACGGCGTGCTGCGCGAGCGCGACGCCGATCTCTACCGCATCGAGCTCGCGACCGCGGAGCGCGTCGCGTGCGAGCTGCAGGGCGCCCGGCTCGGTGATCGCGCGTTCGATGCGCAGCTCGAGTGGCTCGACGCCGAAGGCCGCGTGCTCGCCGAGGTGGACGACGACGCGCGCGCGCGCCTCGATCCCGTGCTCGTGCGCGACTTCGCCGCGAGCGGCACCTACTACCTGCGCGTCCGCGAGCTCACCTACGGCGGTGGCGGCAACGCGCGCTATCTCCTGCACGTCGGGCGCTTCCCGCGGCCGGCGATCGCGTTGCCGCTCGGTGCGCCCGCCGGGACCTCGGTCGAGCTGCGCTGGCTCGGCGGCGGCCCCGAGTGGAAGCAGGTCGTCGCGCTGCCCGCGGGCGTCGAGGGCGAGCACCTCGTCTTCGCGCGCGACGAGCGCGGCGAAGCGCCGACGCCGCAGAAGCTCTGGATCTCGCCGCACGAGAATCGTTTCGAGGACGCGCGAGCGCAGCCGCTCGACGCGGGCGCGCTGCTCGCGCTGAACGGCGTGCTCGCCGCACGCGGCGAAGCGGACGACTGGCCGCTGCAATGCGCCGCGAACCAGACGCTCGTCCTCGAAGTGCGCGCGCGCGAGCTCGGCTCGCCGCTCGACGCCGTGCTCGAGGTGCTCGACGAGAGCGGGGCGTGGCGCGCGGGCGCCGACGACGGGCGCTCGCCCGACCCGCGATTGCAATTCCGTTGTCCGACGGCGGGCGTCTATCGCGCGCGCGTCCGCGATCTCCTGGGCCGCGGCGGCGAGACCTTCGCGTATCGATTGGAGCTCGGCGTGGCACCGTTCACGCCGCGCCTCGAGCTGCCGATCTCGCGCGGGCGTCCGCTGCCGACCGCGGAGGTCCCGCGCGGCGGGCGCGGCGCGCTGGTGCTCGAATGGCGCCAGCGTCCGCCTGGCGCGCTGGAGAGCCTGCGCGCGCTCGGACTCCCCGCGGGCGTCGTGCTGCAATTGCCCGCGCTCGAGCCCGCGCTCGAGTGGCTGCCGCTGGTCTTCGAAGCGCAGGCCGAAGCTCCGCTCGCGTTCGGCGCGCTGCGCTTCGAGGGCACGTCGCGCGCCGCGAGCGAAGGCGCCGTTCCGTGGAGCGGTCCGATCGCGTTCGAGCAGCCCGTGCCGTTGCTGCGCGTGGAGAACGATCGCCCCTACGTGGTCGAGACCGCGCGCGAACTCGCCCTCGGCGTCGTCGAAGTGCCGCCCTTCGCGCTCGCGCTCGGCGAGGCGCCGACGCCGCTCGTGCTCGGCGGCCCGCTGCAATGGGAGGTCGCGCTCACCCGAGCGGAAGGCTTCGATGCGCCGGTGCGCGTCGAGCTCCTGCGCACGCCCGCGGGAGTGGCCGCGCAAGCGCTGCGCTTCGAGAAGGGCGAGACGAGGAAGCCGCTGCTGCTCGAGGCGCGCGGCGATGCGCCCGAGCGCACCTGGCCGATCGTGCTAATCGCGGAAGCGGCGACACCGCAGGGTACGCGGCGCTCGGCGAGCGAGCTCCGCAGCCTGCGCGTCGTGAAGCCCTGGGCCAGCCTCTCCTTGGGCCGAGTGCGCGCCGAGCCCGAGCAAGCGGCCGAGCTCGAGCTCGAGCTCCAGCCCGCGCAGGATCTCCCCGCCGGCACGCTGATCGAGCTCCTCGATCTGCCGGCCGGGATCACCGTCTCCGCGCCGATCGCCTGTGCTCCGAGCGGCAAGCAGAAGATCGCCGTGCCGCTCGCGTTCGCGAAAGAGGCCCCCGTCGGGCGCCATCGCAGCTTCAAGGCGCGCCTCGCCGTGCCATGCGAAGGCGGCTTCCTCGAGCATCGCTTCGGCGGTGGCGAGATCCGCCTCGACGCGCCGCTTCCGCCGAGAGCGGGCGAAGCCGCGCCGGCCCCTGCCGCTGCGCCCGCGCGCGGCACCGTCGCCAAACCGAAGACCTGAGAGAACCGCGCATGCGCTCCCACCTTCCGGGTCTCCTGGCTGCGATCGCCTGTGCGCTCGCGCTCTTCGGCGCGCCGGCGGCGCACGGCCAGGCCGCGGCGCCCGTGGGCGCCTTCGCGCTCGAGCTGCACCCGACTTCGATCGCCTTGGAGCACGCGCGCGACGCGACGCGCGTCGTGATCTCCGCGCGCTTCGAGGACGGCACGACACGCGACGTGACGCGCGAAGCAGAGCTCCATGTCGAGCCGCGTGGCATCGCGCGCGTGCGCGCCGATCGCTGGGTCGAGCCGCTGCGCGATGGCGCAGCGCGCCTCGTCGCGAGCTGGCAGGGCCGCAGCGTCGAGATGCCGCTCGCGGTGAGCAACGCCGAGCTCGATCCCGCGCTCTCGTTCGAACGCGATGTCCTCGCGACGCTGACGAAGACCGGCTGCAACGCCGGCGGTTGCCACGGCTCCGCCGCGGGCAAGAACGGCTTCCGCCTCTCGCTCTTCGCCTTCGATCCGCGGAAAGACCATGAGCGCCTGACGCGCGAGCTGCTCGCGCGTCGCATCGACTTCGCGCGCCCCGAGCAGAGCTTGCTCTTGGCGAAGCCGAGCGGCGGCGCACCGCATCAGGGCGGCGTCCTCTTCTCCGCGCTGAGCCCGCACTACGCGACGCTCCTGCGCTGGATCCGCGAGGGCGCGCGCGACGATGCGCCGCCGCCGCCTCCGCTCACCGCGCTCGAGATCCTGCCGCGCGAGCTCGTGCTCGACGGCGCCGAGCGCGAGCACGCGCTGCTGGTGCGCGCCGTCTACGCCGACGGCAGCGATCGCGATGTCACCTCCCTCGCCCTGCTCTCGAGCAGCAACGACGCGATCGCGCGACTCGAAGGCGATGCCACGGTGATCTCGGGCCAGCGCGGCTCGACCTACCTGATGGCGCGCTTCGGCACGCTCGCGACGACCGCGCGCGTGCTGGTCCTGCCCTCGGGCGCGCCGCCGGCCGCCGAGCCGAGCGCGAGCTCGAACGCGATCGACCGCGAGATCCAGAGCACGCTGCAGCGCTTGCGCTGGCAGAGCGCGCCGCGCTGCAGCGACGAGACCTTCGTCCGCCGCATCCACCTCGACCTCGTGAACTTGCTGCCCACGCCCGAGGAGGTGCGCGCGTTCGTCGCCGACGCGGATCCGGAGAAGCGCGCGAAGCTGATCGACCGCTTGCTCGCGCGCGAGGAGTTTTCACGCGTCTGGGCCATGGCGTGGGCCGATGTGTTCCGGTTGGAGTCGCGCGCGCTGGAGGAGAAGGGCGTGCATCTCGCCGTGCGCTGGCTCACGGATGCGATCCACGCCGGGCGCCCGTTCGACGAGATCGCGCGCGAGCTGCTCACCGCGAGCGGCTCGCACTTCGAAGTGCCCGCGGCGAGCTACTGGGTCGCGGAGCAGGACGTGAAGGCCGTGGCGGAGAACACCGCGCAAGCGCTGCTCGGCATCCGCCTGCAGTGCGCGCAGTGCCACAACCATCCGTTCGATCGCTGGACGATGGACGACTACTACGGCTTCGCCTCGTTCTTCGCGCAGGTGGGCCGGAAGCCCGGTTTCGACCCGCGCGAGCGCGTCGTCTTCGATGCGCGCTCGGGCGGCGTGCGCCACGCGCGCGACGGACGCGACGTGCCGCCGCGCGTGCTCGGCGGCGCGGCGCCCGCCGACGTGCAAGGTCAGGATCGCCGCGCCGTGCTCGCCGCCTGGCTCGCCTCCGCGGAGAACCCGTGGTTCGCGCGCCACGTCGCGAATCGGCTGTGGGAGCGCTTCTTCGGCCGCGGCTTGGTCGAGCCCGTCGACGACGTGCGCATCTCGAATCCGCCGTCGCATCCCGCGCTGCTGGAGGTGCTCGCGCAGCATTTGCGCGAGAACCGCTTCGATCTGCGCGCGACCGCGCGCTTCATCGCGAGCTCGGAGACCTATCAGCGCGACGTGCCGATCGATGCCGCTCCACCCGAGGCCTTCGCCGGCGCGGCCGTGAGGCGCCTCGGGGCCGAGGCGCTGCTCGATGCGATCGATCGCGTGACCGGCGTCCCGAGCGAGCACGCCGGCGTCGGCAGCGGCGGGCGCGCGCTCGACCTCCCGCTCGCCGAAGCGCGCCATCCGTTCCTAGCGCTCTTCGGCCGCCCCGCGCGCAGCAGCGCCTGCACCTGCGAGCGCCGCAGCGAGCCCACGCTCGGGCAGGCGCTGCATCTCGTGAACGGCACGACGATCGCCGAGAAGATCGCCCATCCGCAGGGTCGCCTACACCGTTCCCTCGCCGCCGGCAAGCCGCAGGCGGAGCTGCTGGAGGAGCTCTGGCTCGCAGCCTACGCGCGTCGCCCGACGCCGAGCGAGGTCGCGCGCGTGGGCGCGGAGCTCGCCGGAGCGCCGGATCCGAAGGCCGCGTGGGAGGACCTACTCTGGGCCTTGCTCAACTCGCGCGAGTTCCTGTTCCAACATTGAGCCGCATCGGAAGCCCGCCATGCTCTCGCACTTCTTCGCTCCCTGCGCCTCGCGCTTGCGGAACTTCACCGTGCGGCTCGCGCTGCTCGGGCTGGCCCCCCTCGGCTTCGCGCAGGAAGAGGTTCCCCCGCGCGTCCCCGAGCACGACCTCGAGCGCTTGGAGGCGCTGCTGCAGGACCTCCGTTCCCTCGGGCCTTCGATCTGGGAAGCGAAGCTCGCGCGCGTCGAGCGGCGCATCGCCGATCACCGCGCGCGCGCCGCGCAGCTCCGCGCGCAGATCGAGGAGCTCACGGCCGAGCTCGCGCGCACGGAGGCGCGCGCCGGCGCCGCCGAAGGCGAGCTCGCCGAGCTGCGCGCGCTGGCGCAGCACGTGCACCCGGGAGAGCTGCCCGCCGTGAGCGTGCGCGCGAAGGCCGCCCCGGCGAGCGAAGCGACGATCCAGGTCGCCCGCGCGGACGCTCCGGCTTCCGGCGCGCCGAGCGCCGAGGGCGCGCCTCCCGCGACGCCGCCGATGCCGGCGCCGACGCCCATGCCGGCGCCGCAGCCGGTGCCCAACTTCGCCGAGCACGTGCTGCCGATCTTCGAAGCCGCGTGCACGGTGTGCCACGACGACGCCGACGCGAAGGGCGGTCAGGATCTCTCGACCTACGAAGCGACGCTGCGCGGCGGTTCCTCGGGCGCCACCGTGGTCGCCGGCAACGCCGACGGCTCGCGGCTCTATCGGCTGAGCGCGCACTTGGAAGAGCCCTTCATGCCGAAGGGCCGCTCGCAGCTCGGCGCGCGCGAGCTGGAGACGCTGAAGCGCTGGATCGACGGCGGCGCGCCGCGCGATGCGGCGGCGGCCGCCGCCGCGCAGAAGGCCGCGGAGGAAGCAGCGGCCAGCGAAGGAAAACGCAAAGAGGAGTCCCCCGCCGAAGCCGCGTCGGCGGCGAGCGGCGCGGCGACGCCTCTCGCGCTCGATCTGCCGTTCCACGCGCTGCGCTTCGCCGAGCTGCCCGCCCCGCTGGCCGCGCTCGCGCACGCGCCGACCGCGCCCCTGCTCGCCGCCGCCGGCGTGGAGCAAGTGCTGCTCGTCGATGCGCGCACGCGCGAGATCCTGGGCGCGCTGCCCTTCCCGGGCCGCGTGACGCGCCTGCAGTTCTCGCGCGACGGCGCGCGCCTGCTCGCCGCGGGCGGCGACGCGAACAGCGGAGGCCGAGCGGTGCTGTTCGACGTGCAGTCCGGCGCGGTGGTCACCACGGCGAAGCAAGGCCGCGATCAGCTCTTCGCCGCGGCGCTCTCGCCGGGGCAGAGCCTGCTCGCGCTCGGCGGACCGACGCGGCGCGTGCAAGCGCTGCGCACGGCCGACGGCGAGGCGCTCTACGAGATCCGCGCGCACGGCGACTGGGTGCTCGGTTGCGCGTTCTCCGCCGACGGCAATTACTTGGCTACGGGCGATCGCGGCGGCGCGGCCTTCGTCTGGCAGGCCGACACCGGGCGCGATGTCTCGAGCCTGCGCGGCCACGAGGGAGCGCTCGCGGGCCTCGCCTTCTGCGGCGAGGCGAACGTCCTGGTGTCGCTCGGCGAAGACGGCTTCGCCTGCGGCTGGGACGTCGAGCGCGGCACGCGCACCTGGAGAACGCGCGTCGGCGATCCGCCCGGAACCGCGCTCGCGTCGCTGGAAGATGGCTCCGTGCTGGCCTCCGCGGGCAAGGGCGCGCTCGTGCGCTTGGCGGCGAAGGACGGCAAGCCGCAGGGCCAACCATTGCCGGAGCTCGGAACCTGGATCGCGTCCCTCGCCGTCTCCACGGACGGGCGCAGCGCTTACGCCGGCACCGCGACGGGCGAGCTGGTCATCGTCGACCTCGCGGAACGGAAGGTCCTGACACGCGCCTCGCTCGTCCCGCTCGGGAACGCGCCGACCGGTGACGCGCCGAAGGGATAGTCTTCAGCAGCTTCCTGGCCCTCCTCATGCTCGACCTGGCCCTGATCCTCGCCCCCGCGCTGCTCGGCCTGCCTCAAGGGCCGATGAGCGGCGCCGTGCTGCTGAACGAGGCCGTCGTCGACGACGAAGGCAGCGATGACCGCGAGTTCGTCGAGCTCTACAACCGCTCGGAGCAGCGCGTCGATCTCGGCGGCTGCGTGCTCGAGGTGCTGAATCGCCGCGGCGTGCGCACGAGCTACGCGATTCCCGCCGGCTCCTTCATCGAGCCGTGCGCGCACTTCGTGCTCGGCAGCCCGAGCGTGCCGAACGTCGATCTCTCGCTCGGCAGCGGCGATCTCTTCGTCGATGTGCAGGCGGGAGCGCTGGTGCTGAGAGATGCCCAGGGCGTCGAGCTCGACCGCCTCGTCTATCACGCGACCTTCGGGCTCTGGACGACCGCGGGTGGCGCAGGCGAGGGCTTCTGGGGCGAGTCGACGAGCTTCGATGGCTTCGAGACCTCGATCTCGCGTTGGCGCGACGGCTGGGACGATCTGCCCGCGCGCGCGTGGGTGCTGCAACGCGCGACGCCGGGAGAAGCCAACGCGCAGGAGTGGCGGGCGGACGGTCTCGACGAGTTCTCTGGTGCGGTCGGCTCGGCCCACGAAGGGTGGCAAGGGACGCGCTCACCGCTGGTGCGCATCGATCCCCTCCAAGTCGGTCCGCTCGATCCGCAGGGTCGCCCTTGGAACCCGATTGCCTTGCCTCGCGACAGCGCGAGCGCCGGAGGCAGCGGCGGGAACTGTGGCAGCGTTTGGAATCCCGCGGGCGGAGGCAGCGCCGCGCTCTGGCGTTCGGAGCCCGTGGAGGAGCTCGAGGTCGAAGGGCTCTTCTGGCTGCGCTCCGACGCGCTGCCGCTCGCGCAGATGGAGACCTGGAGCTTCGGCATCCAGGGCAGCACTGACGCCTACGCGCGCATCGCCGATCCGAGCGGCGCGATCGGCTTCGTGCGCAGCGGGAACACCGGCGTCGCCTGGATCCTGCAAGCGCTCGACTCCGGAGTGACGCTTTATCTCGTGGATCACGGCGACGGCGGCTGGGCGCCGATCGCGCGCAGCGCGCCGGCCCTGCGCGCTTCGATCCTGATCCGGGCCGGCGTGAACGACGGCTGGCAGCGCCTCCGCCTGCGCGCGAGCCAAGGCCAGCTCGAAGCCGAGTTCGGCGGCGTTCTCGGCGTTCCGGGCTCGGGCCAAGTCGTCCGCGCGACGCTCCAGCAGTCCGCGATCGGCGGGGTCTATCTCGGCTACGATCGCTTGCTCGACAACGCCCACGCGCAGCCGATCCGCGTCGACGATCTGCGGGTCTCGCGCCTCGGGACGCCGCCGCTCGCGTACTACGGCAGCGGGATCGCGACGCCTTCCGGCGCGCCCGCGCTGCGCGCGCCCTTCTGCGCCGCTCCCGGCGAGGCGCGCTTCACGCTCGAGCTCAGCGGACTCGCGCCGCAGGCCTTCGCGCACTTCGCGCTCGGCGCGCGCGCGCTCGCGCCGCCGCTCGATCTCGGCGCGCTCGGCGCGACGAGCGGGGTGACCCTCCACGTCGATCTCGAGCTCGTCTGCATCGCGCGCGCCGATGCGCAGGGCCGCGCAACGCTCCCGCTCCCGATCCGCTGCGCGCAAGAGCTCCGAGGGCAGCTGGCCTTCGCGCAGGGCTTCGCGCTCGATCCGCTCGGCAGCGCCGCGATCCCGCTCGCGAGCTCGCGCGCGCTGCGCATCGAGCTGCGCTGAGAGCCACCGAAGAGCCTGTCGGAAACCATCTCCGACAGGCTCGGAGCGAAAGATCGATACGCGGAGCTCAGATCCCGAGCGCGTCGAGCAAGCCGAGCGTCTCGCCCTTCTCCTTGTGCACGTAGAGCGCGATCGGCGAGCGTTCGAGCACACCTTCCGCGACGCTGCCCAACGCGAGCGCCGCGAGCGGGGTGCGACCTCGCGAGCCGATGCAGAGGAGCTCGACCGCGTTCGCACGCGCGGTCTCCGCGATGACGGCGGGAACCGGCTGCGGGCTCTGCACCACGCTGGCCTCCAAGCGCTCGCGATCGGACGCGGGCTCGGCAGCGACGATCTCTCCGATGCGCTCGAGCAACCCGCGCTCGAGGCGCGCGGCGATCTCTTCCATGTCGATCGGCTTCGTCGCCGCACCGCGCGGCACACGGAAGACGTGCATCGCGGTGACGCGCCCGCTCGTGCCGCGCACGAAGCGAAGCGCCACACGCAGCGCGCCGAGCGAGCGCTCGGAGAAATCGATGGGCACGAGCGCGCGCAAGAGCTTCCCCGGCGCGGCCGAGCCGACGCAGAGCACCTCGCAGGGCGCCTTCCGCACCACGCGCCTCGCGGCCATCGTCGCGCCATCGAGATCGTCGTCGTTCCCGAGCGAGCGCGGCAGCACGAGCAGATCCGCGGCGATCTCGCGCGACGCGGCCAGCACTTCCTTCCAGGCTTCGCCGCGGCGCAGCTCGGTCTCGACCTGAGGAGCCCAGCTCGCGCAGAGCTTGCGGCGTTCCTCTAGGTAGTCGAGGAGGTCGGCCACGGGGGGCGCCTCCTCGAGCAGCTCCGGTAGATAGGCGGCGATCTCGGCCTCCATGGCGAGGCGCTCGTCGAGCCCGAGCAGCACGAGCCGCTCCGCGCCGAAGCGCTGGCAGAGCACTCGCGACCACGCGAGCACCGTCTCGTCCGCCGCGTTCATCTGCAATGCCACGAGCACGGTCTTCATCGCTGCTCCTCCACTTCGTCCAGGGGGGCGCAGATTGTACGATCGCGCGCTCTTCTTCGGAGATCTGCGCTTCGGCGTAGCCCCCGCCGCGCTCTCCACGAGCCCATCCATGCTCTCGCTCTGCTGCGCTGCCCTGCTGCTCCTCCCCCCTCAAGAGCCCGCCCCCGAGCCCCCGCGCGCCGCGGACGAAGCAGCGCGCGTGGAGGCGATCCGCGGCGCCGCGCGCTTGATCGGCCTCGAGCTCGACGAGCGCGAAGCGCGCCAGATGCTCGGCGGCGTCGCGCGCAACGCGGCGAGCTTCCGAGCTCTGCGCGAGCGCGAGCTCGAGAATGCGCTCGCGCCCGCGACGCGCTTCCACCCGCTGCCGCCGGATGCATCGCCGCGCGTCCTCGAGCTGCCGCCGCGCGCGCTGGAGCTGCCTGCGGCGAAGCGCCCCGCCGATCTCGAGGAGCTCGCGTTCGCGGATATCGCGACGCTCGCTGCGCTCGTGCGCGCGCGCGAAGTGAGCTGCGAAGAGCTAGCGCAGAGCTTCCTCGCGCGCTTGAAGCGCCTCGATGCGGAGCTGCACTGCGTGATCTCCTTCTGCGAGGAGCGCGCGCTCGCGACGGCGCGCGCGCGCGACGCCGAGCTCGCCGCAGGCAAATGGCGCGGGCCGCTGCACGGCATCCCGTACGGCGCGAAGGATCTCTTCGCCGCGAAGGGCGCGCCGACCACCTGGGGTGCGGAGCCGTTCACAACGCAGAGCTTCGACGAGGACGCGACGGTGATCGCGCGGCTCGAGGCAGCCGGCGCCGTGTTGATCGCGAAGCTCTCGCTCGGCGCGCTCGCGATGGGCGACGTGTGGTTCGGCGAGACGACGCGCAATCCGTGGAACCCGAGCCAGGGCTCGAGCGGCTCGAGCGCGGGCTCGGCCAGCGCGCTCGCGGCGGGCGGCGTGGTATTCGCCCTCGGCACGGAGACGCTGGGCTCGATCGTCTCGCCGTCGGTGCGCTGCGGCTGCACGGCGCTCCGCCCCACCTTCGGTCGCGTGAGCCGCCACGGCGCGATGGCGCTCTCGTGGACGATGGACAAGGTCGGGCCCATGGCGCGCAGCTTCGGCGACGCCGCGCTGGTGCTCGAGGCGATCGCGGGCCCCGACGGACGGGACGGCGACGTGCTGCCCGCGCCGCCGTTCCGCGCCCCCGCGTCGGTCGACGTGCGCGGGTGGAAGGTCGGCTATCCCGCCGACGCCTACCCCGAGGCGCGCGGCGCGATCCTCGACGAGCTGCGAGCCCTCGGCGTCGAGCTCGTGCCGCTCACATGGAGCTCGCTCGCCGCCGGTCCGCTGCGCGTCGTCCTCGAGGTCGAGGCCGCGGCTGCATTCGACGAGCTCACGCGCTCGGGCCGCGACGACCTGCTGAAGCGCCAGTCCCCCGACGCGTGGCCGAACCTCTTCCGCACGGCGCGCCTCGTCCCCGCCGTGGAGTACGTGCAGGCGCAGCGCGCGCGCACGCGCCTCCTCGCCGAACTCCACCGGCGCATGGAGGGGCTCGCCGCCATCGTGCATCCGCCGTTCTGGTGGCTGCTCGAATTCAACCTGAGCGGCCACCCGACCGCGATCGCGCCCTTCGGCGAGCGCCGCGGCGGAGCCCCCGACTCCATCGCCTTCACCGGCCAGCTCTACGACGAAGCGCGCTTGCTCGCCCTCGCCTCTGCCTGGCAGGCTTCCACTTCCCACCACCTGCGCCATCCTCCGCGCGCGCGCTGAAACGCGCGCGACCGATCGAGACCTCATGATGCGCCTCTCGTTGCTACGCGTCGTTCCGGCATTTCGCGCTGCTCGCGCGATCGGCACTGCCTCGTTCCTCTCTCTGCTCCTCCTCGCCGCAAGCTGCGAGAAGCGCACCGAGCCCTACTACGAACGCAGCGCGAGCGGAGCTGGCGTCGGCGGCGGCGGCGCTCCGAGCGGGTCGAGCGGGTCGAGCGAGACCAACCTTCCGCACGCCCACCCGAGCGCTCCGCCGCAAGCCAACACACCGAGCACCGCCGAGGCGCGCACGCTCTGCGGCCGCGTGCTCGAGACCTACGACTCGGAGACGGGCAGCTACACCTATGCGAAGCTCGCGCTCGCCGAAGGCGGCGAGGCGTGGGTAGCGGGCCCCCTCGTGAAGCTGGCCCCAGGTCAGCTCGCGATGGCGAACGGCGCCACGCTACAGCGCGGCTTCCCGACGCGGCAGCGAACTTTCGACGAGCTCTGGCTCGCTCAAGCGTTGGTCGCCGACGGCGCCGCGACGGCGCAGCCGAGCGCGCCGCTGGTCACGAACGCGCCGAGGGCCGAACCCGTGGAGCCCGCCGAAGGCGGCTTGAAGATCGCCGACGTGCTGGCGCGCTCCGCGGAGTTCGCCGGAAAGAGCGTGCGCGTGCGCGGCCGCGTGACGCGCGCGACGCCGATGATCGGCGGCATGTGGGTGCACCTGCAGGACGGCTCGGTCGATGCCGCGCGCGACGATCTCACCTTCATCCTCGCCGAGGGCGAAGCCGAGCTCGCGCCGGGCGAGATCGCGACGCTCGAGGGCACGCTCAGCCTCGACCACGAGATGGCGCGCGCGCATCGCTCGGAGGCGATCGTCGTCGAGAAAGCGAAGAAGCTTTGAGCTCTCAGAGCGTTGCGAGCGCGGGATCGTCGAGCACGTACACATCGAGCACGGCGCGCACGCGCGCCGCGATCTCGCGACCGCGGTTCCGGAAGAGCGTCCCGGTCGAGTAGCTGACGCGGGCCTCGGCGCCTACGCCCACGGCATCGAGCCCGGCGTGCTGCGCGAGGAAGACCGCGCGCGCGACGTGGAAGGGATTCGAGACGACGATCGCTCCGCGCAGTCCGAAGATGCGTCGCGCGCGCACCATGGTGTCGAGGGTGCGCAGACCGCCGCGATCCTCGAGCAACGCGTCCCGCGGCACGCCGCGCGCTTCGAGGTAGGAACTCATCGCCGCGACCTCGTCCTCGCCGGGGCCGACGCCATCGCCGCTGAGGAGGATCCGCGGCGCCTTGCCGGCGCGGAAGAGCAGGAGGGCGGCCTCCAGGCGATCGGCCAGCATGTGCGAGACCACGCCGCCGGGATCGACGCGCGCCCCCAGCACCAGGATCGCCTCGCGGGGCGGCACGCGGGAGGGCTCGTAGAGGAGCGGCCGGGAGCTGCGGAGGACGTGCTCGTGCGCGATCGCGAACCCGACCAGGACCAGGATCGTCGCGATGGCCCCGATACGGAGGAGCAACCGACGAAGAGGCCGCGACGCCTCGCGCGCGCGACGAGAACGGGAACCTGCGCTTTCCAAATGCTTGAGTCCGCGGAGTGCTCCGTAGAGTATGCAACATCGCCGGAGTTCCGACGCCGTCGGACCGGCCGCCACTTCTTCCTCTCCGGAGTCCTTACTCCATGCGCTTTTTCTCTCCGCTGGCCGCCCTGTTGTTCGCTGCCGTTCCTCTCGCAGCGCAGGACGAGTCCCACGCGACCTGGTTCGCCGACTTCGACGCCGCCGCAAAGGCCGCCCGCGAAGCCAAGAAGAACCTGCTCGTCGACTTCACCGGCTCGGATTGGTGCGGCTGGTGCATCAAGCTGCACGAAGAGGTCTTCGATCACGAGGAGTTCCTGAAGCCGATCGGCGAGGGCTATCTGCTGGTCGCGCTGGACTTCCCGCAGGCCGAAGAGATCAAGGCCAAGGTGCCGAATCCGAAGCGCAACGAGGAGCTGAGCCAGAAGTACGGCGTCCAGGGCTTCCCGACGATCCTGCTCATGACGCCGGATGGCGAGGTCTTCGGTCGCACGGGCTACCAGCAGGGCGGCCCGGCGAAGTACGTCGAGCACCTGAATGAGCTCGCCACCGCCGGGAAGGCGTCGCTGGCGAAGGCGAAGGAGCTCGAGACCAAGTTCGCCGCCGCGAAGGGCGAAGCGCAGATCGCCCTCGTCCGCGAGGCGATCGACCTGCTCGCGAAGGCGACCGGCGAGACGATCGGCGTCGAGGTCTTCGAGAAGGTCGCGCGCGCGGCCTTCGAGCTCGACAAGGACAACGCGAAGGGCTTGAAGCTCGCCGCGATCGAGGCGCTCCTCACCGCCGGCAAGTTGGATGCGGAGCTCGAGGCCAGCGTCACCGCGCTCGACCCGAAGAACGAGAAGGGCCTCTACGAGAAGCTCGTCCTCGCGCAGGTGAAGACCGTGAACGCGGTGGAGAAGGTGACCGCGGCGCTCGCTTCGATCGAAGCCCTGGACGCCCTCGGCATCCAGAGCAAGGAGATCGCGAAGGAGCTCTACGTCCCGGCGGCGTTCTGGAACCAGCGCTTCGCGAAGGACATGGAGAAGGCGAAGAAGTTCGCGCAGAAGGCGCTCGACCTCGGCGTCGATGACAACCCGCCGCTGAAGCAGGCCCTCGAGGGCCTGATCAACGGCTGAGAACTGCTCGCCGCGACGACGCTCCGGCGCCGTCGCTCTCTTCCGAATCGAGCCGCTTCGCGCGTAACTTTCGCGCGGGCGGCTCGCTCCATCTCTCCGCGATGAGCTCCTACCTGCCTTCCATCGCCCGCTGCGTCGCGCCGCTCTCCCTCCTCGTCTACAGCGCCTGCTCGAGCGGGCGCTACCACGAGCTGCGTCCCGAGAGCGAGCACCCGCGCTTCGGGGCGGAGTCCGCACGGAGCGCGGAGGCGAGCGCCTTCGAGACCGTGCGCCTCGAGACGCGCGGCGTCGAGCGCCGCGATGCGCTGCTGCGCCTCGCCGTTTATCGCCCGAGGCACTTTGCCGCGCCGCGTCTCATCGTGCTGCTGCATGGCGCGCTCTCGGACCACCGCACCTTCCGCTTCCTCGCGCCGCGGCTGTCGGTGAACGGGCGCTGCGATGTCGTCGCGATCGACCTGCCGGGCTGCGGCGAGAGCGAGGGCTGGCCGGCGCGGCGCGGCGTGTGCGGCGGCTTCACTCCGGCCTTCGCCGCGGAGCGAGTGCTCGACGCTCTCGAGGCGCTCGAACCGGAGCTTCCGCGCGGGACGAAGCTCTTGCTCGTCGGCCATTCCTACGGAGGCGCGGTCGCGCTGCACTGCGCCGAGGCGCGCTGGCGAGAGCGCTTCCCGCGTGCGCACTCCCGCATCGACGGGCTCGCGCTGATCGCGCCCTACGATGTCTCGAGCGGCTACAAGGTGCCCGAGCTCGAGCAGATCGCGCGCCTCGACGCGCTGCAGATCTCGCTGGCGCAGGTCACTGGCTTCCTCCATCGCGCGATCGGGGAGGCGGTGTGGGAAGGCAGCGCCACTCCCGGCGACTTGCCGCGCGAGGAGGCCGACCGCTTGATCGAGATCCTGAGCCGCGGCGAGCTGCGCCGCGCCGCGCAATGGATGCTGCGGCGTGCGGCGCCGTGGCGCGCGGATGGAACGCTCGATTCATCGCGCGCCGCGGCGCTCGAGCGACAGCTGAGACAAGTGCCGCAGCCCTGCCTCCTGCTCTGGGGAGCGCAGGACGACACACTGCCCCTGGAGCTTGGCGAGAACCTGCGCGCGAAGCTCGCGCGAGCCGAGCTCCGCGTGATCACCGCGAGCAAGCACTCACCGCAGGTGGAGCAACCCGCGGAATGCGCGCGCGCGATCCTGTCGTGGGGGGGCGAGCTACCGGACGGCGCGGGCGCGGCGGGGCGCGGGTCCGCGCACCCGGCAAACAAACCCCCCCCCCCCGGCATACGTCGGGG
>JAEUHW010000233.1 GCA_016793245.1 Planctomycetota bacterium | reverse complement strand
CTTCGAGATCGGATGGATCGCGTGGGGGATCGGCGCCGGCGCGGGCGCGGCCTGTGCGGCACTCGGTGGGCGCACGCAGGTCCACGCCATCCTTTGCGCTGCGATCGCGCTCGCGGGCATCGCGGGCGGCAAGGCGCTCGCCGTTCATTTCGATCGCCTGAAGATCGAGAAGGAGTTCTTGCCCGAGGAGGCCCTGCGCGCGAGCTTCGAGAAGTGCCTCGAAGACGCGCGGCTCTGGTGCGAGCTCGGCGAGGACCCGAGCTTCGAGCAAGTGCGCTCCTTCATGATCCAGCGCGGCTACGTATACGAGGGCGAGGTGCCGCCGCGCGACGAGATCGATGGCTTCGAGTCGGAAATCGGTCCGTCACTCGTATCGGATCACCGGACCCCGCTCACGTTCGCGGCGTTCCGCGAGCGGATCGGTTCGAAAGTCGGCGTGCTTTCCTTCTCCGAGCACTTCCGCGCCACCCTCTCGCCCTTCGACCTGCTCTGGGTCCTCCTCGGCTTGAGCTCGGCGTTCGGGATCGTGCAGAACGCGGGGAAGCAGCAGCAGGCGGTCGAGCAGGAAGCGCGGAAGGCGGAGCGACGGGCGCGGCGGAGGCCCGTGCCGCCGAGCTGAGGCAGAGAATTCCGCGGCGGGTGTGACAGCGCCTCGCCCGCCATCCTCACCACGGGAGCCGATCGAGGAATCGACTCCCATGAACCACCGCCCGCTCCCGCTCTTCGTCCTGCTCGCGCTCGCGAGCCCATCCGCCCAGGCCCAGACCCAGCCCCGCGAGATCCGCACCCTCGCGAGCTCCGCGCGCAGCGGCGCGCCGGAGCAGATCGTGGATCTCGGCAGCGTCGCGATCTTCGTCGCGACGAGCTCCTACGGCCGCGAGCTCTGGCGCACGGATGGCACGCTCGGCGGCACCTTCCTGCTGCGCGATGTCGAGCCCGGGCCGGAGAGCTCGGATCCGCGCGAGCTCGTCGTCGTGGGCTCGCGCGTCTTCTTCACCGCGGTGAGCGCGGGTCTCGGGCGGCGCCTCTGGAGCACCGACGGAACGCCGACGGGCACGCGTCTCGCGAGCGAGGTCGTCGAGAACCCGAGCGGGCTCACCGCGTTCGGCGGGCGCTGCTGGTTCGCCGGCAGCACGGCGGCTTCCGGCGTCGAGCTCTGCGTCTCCGACGGAACCGCGGCGGGCACGAGCGTCTTCGCCGACCTGGTGGCCGGGACCTCGAGCTCCTCGCCGGCGCAGCTCTGCGTCTTCCAAGGGCGGCTCTTCTTCGCCGCGAGCACGAGCAGCGGCCGCGAGCTCTGGAGCACCACGGGCACGGCCGGCGGCACGGCGATCTACGCCGACGTTCTTCCGGGCAGCGGCAGTGCGCATCCGCAACAGCTCGTCGCCGCGGGGCGGAAGCTCTACTTCGCGGCGACGACGAGCACCACCGGCGAAGAGCTGCACGTGATCGATGCTCTGGGGGCGGCACCGCATCTCGTGCGCGACCTCCGCGGCGGTCCGACCAGCGCGAGCTTGGCCGAGCTCACCGCGTTCGGCGAGCGGCTGCTCTTCCGCGCCGACGACGGCGCGATCGGACCCGAGCCCTGGATCTCCGACGGCACGACGCAGGGCACCTTCGCTCTCGCCGACCTGGAGAGCGGGACGCGCAGCAGCTTCGCGACGGCGTTCCGCGTGCTCGGAGCGCGCGCGATCTTCCGCGCGCAGACCACCGCCGCGGGAGCGGAGCTCTTCGTCACCGACGGCACGATCGCGGGCACGAGCTTGCTGATCGATCTCTTCCCGGGCACCACGAGCAGCGCGCCGCACGATCTCTTGCTCGCGTTCGGCGGCATCCTCTTCGGCGCCTCGCGCGGCGATGTCGGCGACGAGCTCTTCTTCACCGACGGCACGAGCGGCGGAACGCGCCTCGTCGCGGATCTCCGCGTCGGCAGCTCCTCCTCGGAGCCTGCGAACCTCGCGCTCGCGCTCGGCAAGGTGCTGTTCAAGGCGCAGCTCCCGAACGAAGGCGCCGAGCTCTACGCGACGAGCGGGACCGCGGCCACGACCGCGCTGGTGGCGAACCTCTCCATCGACCGCGGTGACGCGGCGCCGCTGCCGATGGGCACGAGCGGCGCGCGGCTCCTCTTCGCCGCCTTCGACGACGTCGGCAACACGCTCGCGTGGGGCAGCGATGGCTCGACGAACGGCACCGTCTCCACAAACGTCTTCGCGCGCGGGGCCGGCGGCGAAGCGGTGAGCTGGAACGGCGAGGTCTGGTTCACCGGCAGCCAGGGCAATGTCTCCTCCGAGCTCTTCCGCAGCGACGGCACGCTCGGCGGCACGCGCGTCGGCGTCGATGTGTGGGCGGGATTCAACGGCTCGGCTCCGCAGCAGCTCCGCGCGATCGGTTCGCGTCTCTACTTCGCGGCGAGCGATGCGCGTGGGCGCGAGCCGTGGGTGAGTGATGGCACCGCGGCCGGCACCTTCCAGCTCGCCGACATCGGCAGCGGCGGCTCGGATCCGGCGGAGTTCACCGCGGCGGGGAGCCGCGTCTTCTTCAGCGCGTTCGACACTACGAACGGGCGCGAGCTCTGGTGCACCGACGGCACGAGCGGCGGCACGCGCCTCGTCGCGAATCTCTCGAGCGGCGCCTTCAGCGCGAACCCGCGCGAGCTCACGGCCTTCGGCGGGCGCCTCGTCTTCGCCGCGAGCAACGGCACGGTAGGCGATGAGCTCTTCCAAGCCGATGCGCAGGGTCTGAACGCGGGCGTGCTGGTCGAGGTGAACGCGGGCAGCACGCCCTCGAATCCGAGCGAGCTCACCGTCCTCGGCAACCTGCTCTACTTCTCCGCGCAGACCGGCGCGCATGGCGTCGAGCTCTGGCGCACCGATGGCACGCAGGGCGGAACGCAGATCGTCGCCGACCTTCGCAACGGCACCGGCGGCTCGCAGCCGCGCGAGCTCGTCGCGAGCGGGAGCACGCTCTTCTTCCTCGCGGATGACGGTGCGCGCGGCCTCGAGCTGCACGCCGTTCGGAACGGCATTGCGAGCTTGGTCGCGGATCTCGCACCGGGGCGCGCGAGCGGCGTGATCGAGGGCAGCCTCACCGCGCTCGCGACGCCGGGGCTCGTCGCCTTCGTCGGACAGAACGGCCAGAGCGGGCTCCAGCTCTTCACCTCCGACGGCACCGCGGCGGGCACGCGGCAGGTGACCACCTTCGTCGGTCGCCCCGGCATCGGTGCGGCGCGGATCGATCGCTTGATGGTCCACGGCGACGCGCTGTGGTTCCGCGCCGATGACGGGCAGCTCGGCGAGGAACTCTGGCTGCTGCGCGGCGGCGAAGGCGGCCAGCCCTTCGCCACGGTGTACGGCGCGGGCTGCCTCGGCACCGGCAATCGTTCCCCGCGCATCCAAGCGAGCAACGCGCCGCGCCTCGGCACGAACTTCGGCATCGAGCTCCACGACGCGAGAGCGAGCTCGATCGCCGCGCTGCACTTGGGCTTCGGCGCGATCGATCTACCGCTCGGCGGCTGCAGCCTGCTCGTCGCTCCGCCGCTGACGCAGCTCGCGGTGCTGCCGACCGACGCGGCGGGCCGCGCCGCGCTGCTGATCCCCATCCCGGCCGACGCGCTGCTCACGGGAGCGGCCTTCGCGCTGCAGTGGGCGGTGCTCGATCCGCAGGGGCGCCTCTTCGGTGTCGCGACCCTGAGCGATGGCCTCCGCGTGAGGGTCGGTCGCTGACCACTGTACAGAAAAGGTGCCTGGCACCTTTTCTGTACAGTGCACACTGATCGGCCACGCGATGAGCTCCTCCACCGATCCCACCTCCGAAGACCTGCTCGCCGACGCGCTCGCCGCCTTCGATGCCGGCGGCGAGACGGCGCTGCAGGCGTTCGTCTCCGCGCATCCCGAGCAGGCCTCGGTGCTGCAGCGCGGTATCGCGCGCTGCCGGCAGATGGGCCTCCTCAGCGCGCCGAGCTCGCGGAGCTTCCCCGAGCGGCTCGACGAGTACCGCTTGCTGCGGAAGATCGGCGGCGGCGGGATGGGTGTCGTGTACGAGGCCGAGCACGAGAAGCTCGGCCAGCACGTCGCGCTGAAGCTGATCCGTCCCGAGCTGCTCTACTTCGAAGGCGCGCGCGAGCGCTTCCGCCGCGAGGTCGATGCGATCGCGAAGCTCGCGCATCCGGCGATCGTGCGCGTGCTCTCCTCGGGCGAGCAGGACGGGCTGCCGTACTTCGCGATGGAGCTGCTCCCGGGGGCGACCGGCGAGCAGGTGCTGCACGCGCTGAGCTCGCGCGCCCCCTCCGAGCTCGAAGGCGCCGATCTGCGCGCCGTGGTGAATCGCGAGCGGAGCGAAGGCACCGGCGAGCTCTTCGAAGGGCCGTGGTGGAAGTGCGTCGCGCGCCTCGGCGTGCAGGTCGCCCTCGGGCTGCGTCACGCGCACCTCCGCGGCATCGTGCACCGCGACTTGAAGCCGTCGAACGTGATGATCACGCCGCACGGTCAAGCGGTGGTGCTCGACTTCGGCGTCGCGCAGACGAAGGCCGCGCAAGAGCTCACGCGCTCGGGTGCCACGCCCGGCTCGCCGGCGTTCATGTCGCCGGAGCAGGTGCGCGGTGAGGCGACCGACGAGCGCACGGACATCTACTCGCTCGGCGCCACGCTCTGGAACCTGCTCGCGCTCGAGCGCCCCTTCACCGGACCGAAGGTGTTGGACCTGATCCAGCAGGGGCAGCTCCGCTCGCTGCGCGCGCGCAACGCCAACCTGCCGCGCGAGCTCGAGCTCGTGTTGCGCAAAGCCCTGGATCGCGATCGCGAGCGCCGCTACGGCGACATGGCCGAGCTCGCCGAGGACCTGCAGGCCGTGCTCGCGCGCCGGCCGATCGCGGCGCGGCCCGTGCCGCTCGCGCTGCGCGCGTGGCGCTGGTGCCAGCGCCATCGCGTCGCGGCCACTGCACTCGCGGGGGCGCTGGTGCTCGCGCTGCTGCTGCCGGCGGCGCTCGCGTGGCAACAGAGCGAGGCCAACGCGGCGCTGCGCGCGGAGCAAGCGCGCACCGCCGAGGTGAATCGCGCGCTGACCGCCGCAGAGGCGCGGACGAACGAGAGCTTGGAGACCGCGCTCGACGCGCTGCACGGCGTGCTGGTGCGGCTCGGCAACGAGAAGCTGCAGCGCGTACCGCTCGCCGAGCAGCTCGCGCAGCAGACGCTGGAGGACGCAGCGCAGCTCTTCCGCGCGCTGCTCGAGCGGCATCCCGAGCACCAGCGCGTGCGGCTGCAGGGCGGCCGCGCGCTGCATGCGCTCGCGATGTCCTACGATCGCCAGGGCAAGTCGGCGGAAGCGATCGCGACGCTGGAGGAGGCGCTCGCGGTGCTCGACGATCCGCGCTGCGCGCCGAACGGCGCGCTGCTCGACGTGCGCGCCTGCACGCGCATGAGCCTCGCTTCGGCGCTGGTGGATCAACGCGATCGCGCCGCGGCGCTCGCCGCGGTGGAGGCCGCCGAGCGCGACTTCCTCGCCTCCGCGGCGGCTTCGACCGCGAACCACGCGAGCGCGCTGCGCGGCCGCGCGAACCTGCGCACGACGCTCTCGATCCTGATCGACGAGCAGCGCGAGCCGGAGCGCGCCGAGCGAGCCCTGCGCGAAGGGCTGGCGCTGCTGGAAGAGGCGATCGCGCACGGTCCGGCCGATGCGAAGGACGCGGGCCTCGAGCTCACGATGCTCGGCAACCTCGGCAAGTTCCTGGAGCGTCAGCGTCGCGACGACGAAGCGCGCCAGGTTCTGGCGGACGCGCTGGAGAAGGCGCGCGCGCTCGGAGCGACCCCCGGGAGCCTGGCTCCGCCCGAGCAGATGATCGCCGAGCTCGAGGAAGCGCTCGGGAATGTCCTCGGGCGCCGCGGCGATCCGCGCGCCGAGGAGCTCCTGCGGGGCAGCTTGGAAGCGCGCGAGCGCTTGGTGGCGGCGTATCCCGAACGTCCGCTGCTCCGTATCCAGCTCGCGGGCTCGATCCACAACCTCGCGAACCTGGTGGGCCGCCGCGAAGGCGGCACGGAGGAGGCGCTCGCGCTCTTCGAGCGCGCGCGCGAGGTGCAGGAGCAGGCGCTCGCCGAAGCGCCGGGCAACGCGCAGGGGCTCGCCTACCTCACGCTGCATCTCAAGATGATCGGCTCCTGCCAGGTGAAGCTGCGGCGCGGCGAACGGCTGCTGGAGACGGCGCGCGCGCTCGCCGCGCTCGAGCGCGCGGAGCGCGACGCGCCGTATCGCGCGGCGCTGTTCTTCCTGCACGCGCGGCGCCTCCTCGCGCAGCAGCCGGAGCTCCTGCGCGGCACGGACTGCGTGGAGGCGGCGCTCGATCAGCTCCTGCGTGCCGCGGAGCACGGCTACCGCGATGCTGCCGAGCTCGAGCACGCCTTCTTCGCGCCGCTGCGCGCGCATCCGCGCTATGAGGAGCTGCGTGCGAAGATCGCCGGCGGCTGAGCGAAGTTCAGCCGCTCGAGCCCCCGTCGAGCTCGTCGACGCGGAGCGCCAGACGCGAGAGCCCGCGGTAGACGAGGTTCCGCACGGCGCCCTCGCTGCGGCCCATGCGCTCGGCGATCTCGGCGTGGCTGAGTCCGCAGATGCGGTGCAGCGTGATCGCCTCGCGATAGTCCTCGGGCAGCTCGTCGAACGCGGCCTCGAGGTGCGCGATCAGCTCCTTCGCGGCGACCATGCGGCTCGGTGTCACGAGATGCTGGTAGCTCGGGAGGAAGGTCGTGCTCTCGGGCGGGGTCGCTTGCTCGCGCGCGAGGTCGCGCTTCGCGGCCGTGAGATAGCGCTGCTTCTCGAGCAACTTGTTCTGCGCGCGCGTGTAGAGCCAATGGCGGAACTGCGCTTCGCCGCGCCACTCGAACTCCGAGAGATCCTCCAGCACCTCGCGGCAGACGGACTGCACGAGGTCGGGCGCGGTGAGCTTCGCGCGCATGGCCTTGCCCATGCGCAAGCGCACGAAGGCCTCGAGCGGCGAGAGGTGCTGCACGAGCAGCTCCTCGATCGCCGCGCGATCCGCGCGGCGGGCGGCTTCTACGAGCTCGGGACGAGTGTCCATGTTCGCTCCTCGCGCGCTCAGAGAAGGTATCCGACAGTCTGTAGCATGGCGTTCTGCACAGCCTCTCAGAGGCGCGCTCTCCACTCGAGCAGCTTCTGCAGCGCCTCGATCGGCGCCAGGCGATTCGGATCCAACGCGCGCAGCTCGCGCACGATCGCTTCGTCGGGCTCCTCGAAGAGGCTGAGCTGCCGCTCGGCCTTCGCCTTCGGCGAGCGTTCGGCACCCAGGATGCGCGAGGCGAGGTCGCTCTCCTGGTCCTCGAGGCGCTCCAGGATCTCTCGCGCGCGATCGAGGATGGCGCGGGGGATCCCCGCGAGGCGCGCGACGTGGATGCCGTAGGAGCGATCGGTGCCGCCGGCTTGGATGCGGTGGAGGAAGACCACCTCGTCGCCGCGCTCGTGCACGGCCACGTTCTGGTTGAAGCAGGCGTGGAAGCGATCGGCGAGGTCGGTGAGCTCGTGGTAGTGCGTGGCGAAGAGCGCGCGGCAGGCGATCTTCTCGTGCAGGTGCTCGCAGACCGCCCAGGCGATCGAGAGCCCGTCGAAGGTGCTCGTGCCGCGTCCGACCTCGTCCAGGATCACGAGCGAGCGGCGCGTCGCGCAGTTCAGGATGTTCGCCGTCTCGATCATCTCGACCATGAAGGTCGAGCTGCCGCGCGTGAGATCGTCGGCCGAGCCGATGCGCGTGAAGATCCGATCCACCACGCCGACGTGCGCCTTCGCCGCGGGGACGAAGGAGCCGATCTGCGCCATGAGCGTGATCAGCGCTGCCTGGCGGATGTAGGTGGACTTACCGCTCATGTTCGGGCCGGTCAGGATGCTGAGGCGCCGCGAGCTGCACTCGAGCGTGAGGTCGTTAGGGACGAAGGCGCCCTCGGGGAGATGCGCTTCGATCACCGGATGGCGTCCGTCGTCGATCACCAGCATCTCGCTGGTATCGACGGTGGGGGCGACGTAGCGGCGCGCGTTCGCGACCTCGGCCAGGCCCGCGTACACGTCGAGCTCGGCGATCGCGCGCGCCGTGGACTGGATGCGGCGCACGGCTTCGCCGGCCGCGCGGCGCAGCTCGAGGAAGCAGCGATGTTCGAGCTCCTGCGCGAGCTCCTCGCCCTTCAGGATCTTGTTCTCGTACTCCTTGAGCTCCGGCGTGATGAAGCGCTCCGCGTTCTTCACCGTCTGGCGGCGGATGTAGTGCGCGGGCACTTCCTCCAGGTTCGAGCGCGTGACCTCGACGTAGTAGCCGAAGACGCGATTGAAGCCGACCTTCAGGTTGGCGATGCCGCTGCGGGCTTGCTCCTCGCGCTCGAAGCGCGCGATCCAGTCCTGGCCCTCGCGTTGCAGCGAGTGCAGCTCGTCGAGCTCCGCGGAGTAGCCGGGGCGGATCAGGCCGCCTTCCTTCACCGTCATCGGCGGGTCGTCGACCAGCGCGCGCGCGAGCTCCGCGGAGAGCTCCTCCAGCGGGTCGAGCGAACGGAGCAGCGCGGCGAGGGGGCCGTGCTCGAACGCGGCGAGCTCCGCGCGCAGCGGCGGCACGCACTGCAGCGAGGTGCGCAGGCCCACTAGGTCGCGCGCGTTCGCCCGCTCGGTCGCGATCTTCGCCGCGAGGCGCTCCAGGTCCTGCACCGAGCGCAGGTGCTCGCGGATCGCGCGGCGGCGCGAGCCGTCCTCGAAGAGCTCGGAGACGGCGCCTTGGCGCTCGAGGATCGCCTTCACGTCGACGAGCGGGAACGCGAGCCACTCGCGCAGGAGCCGCGCGCCCATGGCGGTCTTCGTCGCGTCGAGCACCGAGAGGAGCGTGCCTTCCTTCTTGCCTTCGCGCAGCGTGCGCGTGAGCTCGAGGCAGGCCGCAGTCGAGCGATCGAGCACGAGGCGGTCGCTGCGGCGGAAGCGCTCCAGGCGATGGAGGTGCTTCAGCGCTCCGCGCTGCGTCTCCTCGAGATAGGAGGCCAGCGCGCCGGCGGAGCGCACGGCGAGGTCGATCGTCTCGACGCCGAAGCCTTCGAGCGAGCGCACTTCCAGCGCGCGCTGCAGCGCGCGTTCGGCGGCTTGCGGATCGAACTCCCAGGCACCGCGCCAGCTCACCACGCACGCGAGCGAGAGCTCGAGCTCCTGCGCGAGCGTGCGCTCGGGATCGTCCTCCTCGCGCATCAGGATCTCGCTCGGCGCGATCGTCGACAGCGAGTCGAGCAGCGCTGAACGATCGCACTCGTCGAGGAGGAAGCGCCCGGTCGAGACATCCACCCAGGCCAAGCCGCAGCGCTCGCCCTTCGCGCAGAGTGCCAGCAGGTAGTTGTTGCGGTCCTCCTCGAGCAGGTTCTCCTCGGTGAGGGTCCCCGCGGTCACCACGCGCACGACGGCGCGCTCGACGAGTCCCTTCGTCTCCTTGGGGTCGCTCATCTGCTCGCAGATCGCGACCTTGAAGCCCTTCTTCACCAGGCGCTGCAGATAGCCCAGGTAGGAGCGCACCGGGACGCCCGCCATCGGGATCGCGCCGTCGCCCTTCGAGCGCGCGGTGAGCGTGATGCCGAGCTCGCGGGAGGCGACCTTCGCGTCCTCGTAGAAGAGCTCGTAGAAGTCGCCCATGCGGAAGAAGAGCAGGGCATCCTTGTGCTCCTCCTTCGCGCGGAGGAACTGCTGCATCACCGGGGTCGCGGATTCTTCGGCGGTCGTGCTCATGGAGTACGCGGCATCTGGCCCATCAGTACCCCGGACGTACGGTGCCAGGAACATTTTCACCGGGGTCGCGCGCGCCCGCCGATCGCGGCGACGTCGTTCGACCCCGGTGAAAATGTTCCTGGCACCGTACGTCCGGGGTCGGGGGCGCAGCAGTGTAGCCGGGCGGGCGGCGATTCCGGAGGAGTTGGTCACGCGGTCGTGGGGGCTGCGGTGGGTAGGGCGGTCCGGCCGCTGCGCCGTGGCCCCCCCGACGATCCTCCGAAGCGAGACCTCCGCCATGCACCGCTGTGCGCTCCTCTCCTCCGCCCTGGCCGTTCTCCTCGTTGCTCCTGGTTCCGCCGGCGAGCTCGATCGCGAGAACCTCGCGCTGACTTCGGGCCAGTGGGTCCTCGGCCAGGCTCCCGCGGGCCTTGCCCCGCTCTTCGCCGGCGGCCTCCGCCCCGTCGACGTCGAGATCTCGTCGACCAATCCGCTGCAGTTCGATGCGGCCTTGGTCGCGAACTCCGGCAGCTACCAGAAGGACTGGTGGTGGTACTACGACCAGACCGCGCAGGGCGTGCAGGAGAAGATCACGCTGCACGGCGCGCGCGCTATCGACATCGAGGGCTACGAGGTCGCAGGTCAGCGGCGCTTCGCCGTGCTGCTCGTGTCCAACGCGGGAGCCGAGTACAAGGAGTCCTGGGTGCTCGCCGACACGAGCTACGCGCAGGTCGTCGCCACCGCGGCCAACCTGAACGCGCGGCCGATCGACCTCGAGCGCTACCGCATCGCCGGCGTCACCTACTACGCGGCGATCCTGATCCGCAACGCCGGCGCCGATCAGCGCGCGTGGTCCCATTACAACGGTGTGACCGCCGCGGCGCTGGGGCAGAGCCTGCTGGCCTCGAGCTCGCGCCTCTACGACCTCGAGCGCCGCGAGGACGGGCTCTACGACGCCATCGCCGTCGTGCAGCAGAACGAGATCGGCTGGTGGTTCTACGACGTCGATCAGGCGTTCCTCGCGGAGGCCATCGCGAACCACGGCGCGCGCGTGATCGACCTCGAGCGTCGCGCGGTGCTCGGCCAGTGGCGCTACGACGTCGTGCTCCTCAACAACACCGATCCGCTCGCGACGCAGGTCGGCGGGCTGATGCGCAACGCCTCCGACGGCGCGATCGGCTGCTACCTGAAGGAGGTCGGCGGGCCGATCGGCGCGAGCTTGCGCTCCTGGCACACGATCGAGCCCGCGGGCGCGCTGAAGCTGCTGCTGCATGCGCATGGCATGAAGCTCGTCGAGCAAGGCTACGAGCAGCTCGGCTCGATGTTCTCCGTGGCGACGGGGCTGCAGGGGAGCTGCCCGAATGGCACGGCACCCGTGCTGCGCAGCGTGCAGACCGCGTTGCAGCGCGCGATGGAGAACGCCTCGATGGCCGACGCGGCCGCGCTCCGCGAACGCTTCTCACCGCTCGCGCTGGGCCTGCGCGCGCAGCAGCTCGGGCTCGCCAGCACGAATTGGCAGCACGAGATCGGCTGCACGGGCGCGGCGGAGAACCTGCCGAACCAGTCGTCCCTGCGCGACCTGGCCTCGATCCACGAGCAGGTGGCCTCGGGTTGGCTCGTCGCGCAGCGCGATACCTTCCGCGCGCTCATGCTGCAGAGCCTCGGCGGTTACGCCGGCGGCAAGCTCACGCAGATCATCGACGTCGAAGCGCAGCAGCTCGGGTTGCCCAACTACGTGACCAGCGCGTTCAAGTCGCTCGTGGCGCTCGCGTACAAGGAGGGGAGCTACTCGTTGAGCAACGGCGAGCAGCGCGCGTTCGCCGCATGGGCGCGTCTGCCCTTCCGCTCGGGCACGCAGCTCGCGCCGCGCGAGTACGTGCTCGGCACCTTCGTCCAGGACGCGAGCGCGAACGCGGCGGCGACGGAGGCGCTGCGCATCGGCGCGAGCGAGCTCTTGCGGCTCGAGGTGCGCGCGGCGCTGCAGAGCTGGAACCTCTACGCGCCGGGCCTCTTCCTCCCGCTCGGGCCCGGCTGCGCGGGCACGCAGGGCACGCCGCAGCTCGCGGGCGCCGGCGCGCCGGTTCTGGGCGGTGCATCGCAGCTCCTCCTCAGCTCGGCGCCGCAGAGCCGACCCTTCGCGCTGATCCTCGGCTTCTCGAAGACGAGCTACGGCCCGCTCTCGCTGCCCTTCGATCTCGGCCTCGTCGGCGCCCCGAGCTGCGCGCTCCGCACCAGCATCGACGTCGCGCTGAACGGCTGGACCGATGCGCAAGGCCAAGCGGGCTACGCCTTCGCTTGCCCTGTTGACCCGCTGCTCGTGGGCGCGCATCTCTACGCCCAAGCCCTCTGCCTCGATCCGCTCGCGAACGCGCTGGGCGCGATCACCTCGAACGCCCTCGACATCCAGGTCGGCGGCTACTTCTGAGCCGTCAGCGCCGATCGCGAACCGATCGCCAGCCGATCCCGGACGTACGGTGCCAGGAACGTTTTCACCGGGGTCGGATGACCCCGGTGAAAACGTTCCTGGCACCGTACGTCCGGGGTCAGTGCAGGGGGTGGGGATCGCGGAGGTTCATCTGCTGGAGGATCGCGTGGTCGCGGTGGTAGTCGACGATCGCGATCGAGGCTGTCTCCGCGGCGAGGCGGTTGCAGTGGGTGAGGGGGAGATCGAGCGCGTCGCAGAGGAGGACGCGGACGATCCAGGAGTGGGCGAAGAGGGCGACGTGGCCGCTCGGGTGCTGCGCGCGCAGGCGGGAGAGAACTCCGCGTGCGCGGTTGCTGACCGCGCGCAGCGATTCGCCTTCGGGGGGCAGCTCGTCGGGGGCGGCGACGAAGCGGTCGAAGACGCCGGGCAGCTCGGCTTCGACTTCGGTCCACAAGCGCTCGCGCCAGGCGCCGCGATGGACCTCGCGGAGCTCCGGCTCCACGCGATGCGGAAGGGCACGAGAAGCGGCGACGACGGCGGCGGCGCGGCGCGCGCGATCGAGGGCGCTGCTCCAGACCGCGTCGAGCGGCACGGCGGCGAAGCGCTGCGCGAAGCGCAGCGTCTGCTCCTCGCCGCGCGGCGAGAGCTCGACGTCGAGGTCGCCGTAGACGCGACCGCGCCAGCGCTCGCCGACTTCGGCGTGCCGCACGAGATAGAGGCGGAGGGGTTCCAACTCAGGGAGCGAGCGAGCATCGCTCGCGAACGCGCTGCTGCGCCGTCAGGCGATGCGCCAGCAAGCACCGCTGCAGCGCCGTCAGGCGATGCGCCAGCAAGCACCGCTGCAGCGCCATCAGGCGATGCGCCAGCAAGCATCTGAGAGGCTGTAGCATCGATCTTTGCACAGCCTCTCAGCGCAGCGGGCGCAGCTCGCAGTGATACGTGCCCTGCGCGATCTGCGGGAGATCGTAGAGATAGCCCTCCCAAGTCGCGTAGCCCTTCTTCGAGATCTGGTAGAGGTCGTCCTCGTCGACCTGATCGGCGTTGAAGTCGCAGGGCGTGATCCACTGGAGGTTCGTATCGACGTGGATCAACGTCGCCTGCGTCGGCGAGGTGGTGACGCGCGTCACGCGCGCGGTGTCCTGCCAGTCGGTGCGATTCGAGTTGCAGCCGAGCAGGGCGCCGAGGGCGGAGAGGAGGAGCGGGAAGGCGAAGCGATTCATGGGGTGTTCTCCGAAGCGTTGGTGAGGGCGGAGGGCTCGTCGACGGGGCGCGAGGAGAGCGGCGGCGGGCCGCCCGAGGTAGTCGGGGTGAGCGCGAGGACGTAGGTGTTCTGGCCGGCGAGCACGCGCACGCGGATGCGCTGGGGCGCGCCGCCGGCGTTGCCGCCGCGCACGGCGCGGAGCTCGAGCTCGTGCACGCCTTCCGGGAGCTCCAAGCGCTTCGTCTGGAAGCGCGCGGGGAGGAAGCTCCAGGAGCGCGTATCGGTGATCTCCGTGCCGGTCCAGACCATGCCGAGCACCGAGATGCCGATGTCGATCAGGGGATCGCGATTCTGGTTCACGATCTCCTTGCTCGCCTCCGTGACGCCGATCTTGAAGAAGCGGCGCATGATCGCACGCGCGATGATCCAGTCCTTCATCGCGTCGAACTCCGCCTGGGCGATCTCCTCGACGTCGGTGACGGTCTGCGTGAAGCCGGTCGAGTCGCCGTTCACTCGTACGTCGACGCACTCGGGATTGCCGCGCTCGAAGCGCAGCACGGGGATCTTGATCGCGGTCAGGTTCGGAAGCACGGCGCGATCGCGCAGGATCTGCCAGACCGCCTGGGCCAAGAGGAGCGCGGTGGAAGAGACCGGCTCGTCGCCTTCGACGCGCGACGGGCCGAGGCCGGTCAGCGCCAGCACGTAGACGACGCCGTTCCCCGGCGACGCATACTGCCCGTCGGTGACGCGCGCCAAATCGTCTTCGACGCCGGCGTAGTGCGGCTCGTTCTTGCGCACCTCTTCGAAGAACGCACGCGCTTCGGTGCGCTTCATCGCCTCCTCCTCGGCCATGATGCCCTGGAGGTAGCTGCCGAAGCCGACGAGCTTGGTGTTCAGCTTCGGGTTCGACTGACCTTCGACGCCGCCCGTGCCGAACGCGTCGCGCAGCTCGAGCTGCTTCCGCAGGATCGCGTTCGCGTAGGCCCTGGCGTCGCGCCCGTCGCCCATCAAGTTCGCGAGCGCCAGCATGGCGCGCACGAGCACCTGCTCGTAGTCGGCGCCGGGGTTCGCGAGCGAGGTGTCGTCGAGGAACATGGCGCCCATCCAGTCGAGCGCCGTCGACGGTCCGATCTCATCCATCCGCTCTTGCGCGCGCGCGAACATCTTCTCGCTGCGCTTCGCGTCCTGCAGCGCGAGACGGACCACGCCGCGCTCCAGCAGATAGAAGTGCTGATAGGAGTCCTCGTCATCGACGAGCTCGGAGAGCTTCTCGTCGCTCGCGCCGTAGGCGCCCGCGCGGTAATCCGCGCGGGCGTCGGCGACGTAGTCCGAATACGAAGAGCAAGAGGCGACCGCGAGCGCGGCGAGCGGCCCGAGGCACCGTGCGGCCATGGAGGCGAAGCGCATGGATCGATCCGGCAACGGCGCGCGCAGCGGAGACGGTTACTTCGTGTATTCCTTCGAGATGCGGCAGGAGTCCTTCTGATAGTCGCCGGTGGCGACGTCGACGAGCTCCATGGTGAGCATGTAGTTCACCTGGCGGTAGCCGTCTTCGCCCTTCGTCTCGCCGCTCGTGATCTTGGCGTAGAGCATCGCCTCGATCGGCGCGCCCTGCTGCTCCAGGATGCTCGCGAACTGCCGGCGGCCGTTCGGGATGAAGAGCTTGTCGTAGCTGGGCTTGCCCATCTCGTTCAGCGCCGCGTCGACGAAGCGCTTCGAGATCATGCGGAAGCGCTCGTGGTTGTTCACCGAGGTGTCGATCAGCTCGTAGATCTGATCGAACATCTCGCCGAGCGGCTCACCGGAGGCGTTCTCGAGCGCGACGAACCCGACGCGCTGCTTCGCGAGGCCGGTCCCGCCGGAGCGCTCGCTGTAGCGCGCCATCATCTTGGTCAGCGTGCCTTCGATGAGGCGATCGTACTCGGCGGTGCCGGCGCGCTTCGCGCCGACCAGGTCTTCCTCGCCCGAGCCCATGATGCGGCCCTCGGGGGTCGAGCCGCAGGCGCCGAAGAGGAGAGCGAGGAAGCAGGGGACGAGCAGGTGCGTGAACTTCATGTGCTGTGGACTTCCGTAGGGAGTGTGCGGAGGGAAGCGCTGGTCAGCGCGCCGCGCTTCAGCGCAGCGCGTTCTGCAGATCGGCGGAGAGACTCGCGGGCAGCGCCTCGGCCTCGTCGGCGATCTTGCGGCCCGTGTTGAGGTCGAAGACCGCGACGCGGAGGCGCCAGGCTTCGAGCGAGGGGAGCAGCGACGGCCGCACGAGGTACGCCGAGCCGCTGGCCTGCAGATAGGCCAGGCTCTGCGCATCGATCGCGTCCTCCGCGCGCCCGCGGAACGCCTCGGCGCGCACGCGGCGGAGCAGAGCATCCATGTCGCCGTCCTCCAAGCCGGAGACGAACTCCATGCCGGCTTGCGAGAGCACGTTCTCGATGTTGGCCGAGAGCTCGCGGCTCTTCGCGCCGACCTCGCTCGCTTCGTAGGCGCGACGGCGCTTGCCGATCTCGTCCAGCGCTTCGCCGAAGGTCGCGAAGCTCTGGTTGCCGAGCTTCGCGGGGCCCTTCGCGAGATCGCTGCCCGCGGCGGAGAACGCGCGCAGGAACGCGTCCTGCAGCGTCACGAGGTCGAGTGCCGCCTTCCGGGACGCGGGGAACGCGAGCGGCTCGAAGTACGCCACCTTGCCTTGCATCGCGGCACCGGCCTTCGCCGCCACGCGTCGCGCGACGACGCGCGAGGTGATCTCGAGCTCGCTCTCAAGGCTCGGCTTCGCCGGAGCGGCGTCGGAGCACACGGGGACCTGCGAGGGCAGCACGTACTCCTTGTAGTACTGCTGCGCTTCGCGGCCTTCGCGGTAATCGCGGCTCAGGAGCGCGATCGTGCGATTGGTCGGCAGGTGCTTCGCCCAGAGGCGGAGCTCCAGCACGCGATCGCCGCGCAGCGCCTCGTAGCTAACGACTTGCGCTGTGCCGTAGATCGCATAGGGCGCGCCGACGCGCTCGGCGAGCCAGAAGACGTCGGTGAGATCGCAGTAGCTCGCGAGCGAGCGATTCGCGGCGAGCAGGTCGTTCACGAGCTCGGCGCCGGCGAGGGTCTTCGCACCTTCGGCTTGCAGGCCGCTCGCGATCTCGTCGGCGAGGCGCTCGCCCATGCGGTTCACGTATTTGCCGCGCGGCGAGGCGACGCCGGCCTGATCCAGCGGGCGCGGAGAGAGCGGCCAGAACACGGCGGCGAAGCCATTGTCCTTGCGCAGCTCGGCGGCCACGGCGGCGATGAAGGACTGGAGATCGTTCGCCGGCGTCGCGCGAGCCGGGAGCGGCGGCGGTTCGCTCGGTGGCGTCGTCTCGGTCGGGGTCCCCGGACCCGTCGGCGTGGTCGCCGACGGGCTCGGGGTCTCTTCGCGCGGTGTCATCGAAGTGCCGCCGCCCGAAGATTCGGACTCCGGCTCGACGGGGCGGTCCACACCCGAGATCGGCTGGCGGGGAGCCCTCTCGGGTCCGCCGCAGCCCACCGGGATCAAAACGACGAGCGCGGCCGCGAACAGCGTCGTGGACGCCGTGCGCAACGCGCCGAGATCGAAACGCATGGAAACTCCTCGAGAGAGCGACTCGGGATCAGGAGCGGGAGTCGGAGCCGCTCCGAACGAACGAGTGTTCGGAGCGGCGGATCCCGCCTGGCCTCACGCGGGAACCCGAATGGGTGCTCGGCGAGTGGAGCGGGGCTCTCGTCGCGCGGCAGTGTAGCGTTGAACGCGCGCGCTCTCCACGGCGAGGACGCTCCGCGCTATCCTCTTCGGCCACTTCGGGTCGAGGCCTTCCCCCCGCCTGCCCGTTCCGTTCGCACGAGAGGACCGCGACGATGAGGATCACGACGAGAGCAGGGCTCGCGCTACTGGCGCTCTGCCCCGCGACGAGCGCCCAGGAGTACCGCCTGGCCGATCACCTTCCGCCCGAAACGTTGGCGTATCTGGCCGTGCCGAACGTGTCGGCGTTGCGCTCCGCGCTCGGGGAGCTCGGCCTCGCCAAGCTCTTCGCCAGCGCCGAAGGTCGGCGGCTGATCGGCAGCGTGCATGCGATCGCTTCACAGGGCCTGGCCCAGCTCGATCCCGAGGTGCGCGCGATCTTCGACGAGATCCTGGGGATCGCGAACGATCTCCGCGGCGAAGTCGCGCTGGCCTTCGTGACGCTCGATCAGGAGCGCGGCCTGCCCGTCGTGGCGTTCTCGGCCGACTTCGGCGAGCGCGCCGAGAACTTCCGTACGTTGCTCGATCGACGCCTGAAGAGCTATGCCGAGCGCGGCCTCGGGCTGGGGGCCTACGACCTCGGCGGCAAGTCGGTCGGTAAGGTGATCCTGGACGGCGTCGAGATCCACCACGGGTTCGCCGGCAATGCCTGGGTCGTCTCGACCGACGGAGGACGCATGCCCGAGCTGCTCGGCGCGAGAGGGGCCGCGACCCTCGCGTCGGAGCCGAGCTTCTCGGCCTGCAAAGCGCGCGTGCTGCCGAGCGGCTCGAAGCCGATCGCGCATCTCCATCTCGGCATCGCCCCGGCGCTCGCGCTCTTCGCGCCGATGCTGCCACCCGAAGTCAGGCTCGTGATCGAGTCCTTCGGCCTCGATGCGGTGCATGCGTTCTCCTACGGCGCCGCGATCGAAGGCGGAGCCGTCGCCGAGCGCTTCCGCATGCACGCGCCCGAAGGGCTCGGCGCACTCGCCGAGCTCTACGAAGCGGGGCCCGCGAATCACCGCCCGCTGCGCTTCATCCCCGCCAACGCCTTCGTCTACGCCTCCGGGCGCGCGAACTTCGCGGGCCTGGCGAGCTTCTACCAGCGCCTCTTCGCGCAGATCGTTCCCGACGGAGAAGCCGGTGTCGCGAGCTTCCTCGACGGGATGGCGCAACAGCTCGGCTTCCGCCTCGAGACCGACTTCGTCGAGAACTTCGGGCGCGACATCGCCTTCTACGCCGCGATGCCCGAAGGCGGCGGCCTCCTGCCCGAGATCGTGCTCGGGCTCGACTTCGTCGATAGCGCGCGCTTCGTCGAGCACCTGAAGAAGATGCTGGCCTTCGCTTCCGAGCAGGGCGGCGCGAGCGTCGTCCTCAACGAGCGCGAGTACCTGGGACGCACCTATCACTCGCTCGACATCGATCTGCCTGAGAACGGCGTGTCGGTGATGCCGTTGCGCCCGTGCCTGATGGTGCAGGGCAGCTCGGTGCTGATGACGCTCTTCCCGCACCACATGAAGGCGGTGATCGAGCGCATCGAAGGCGGCGGCGCCAAGCCGTCGCTCGCGGACGACCCCGACTTCGCCGGCCTGCTCGCTCGCGCGCCGCAGGGGCACTCGAGCTTCGGCTACTTCCGCGCGAAGGCCCTGATCTCGCTGGCCTACAACACCGTCGCTCCGATCGCGCAGGCTGCCGTGCGCGATGTCGCGAGGAAGCAGCTCGGCGTCGATCTGGATCTCCTGGATCTTCCGTCGGCCCACATGCTCGCGCAGCACTTGGTCGACGTCGCCTCGTGGAGCTCCATCGATGAGCACGGCATGGAATCGACGATCGTCTCGCCGACCGGGGTCATGCCGGCGATCGTCTTGATCGGCGGGGTCGCCGGATTCGTGACGGCGCGCCAAGTGGCCGCTGCGCCGTCCGAAGTCCGCGAGTTCGAGGTCGAGCCCGCGGAGCCGACGGAGCCCGAGACCGCCGAGGAGTGGGAGATCGACGAGAACGGGAACCTGCGGCGCAAGAAGCTCTGAGAGCAGCGCCTGCGCCACCCGCTCAGCCCTCGCCCCCCGGACGGCGCCGCTCGTGCTTCACCGCCGAGCGGCGCTTCTTGCTTTCCACGCGGCGCTGCTGCGAACCGCGCGTGGGCTTCGTCGCCTTCCGCTTCTTCGGCCGCACGAGCGCTTGGCGCAGGATCGCGATCACGCGCTCGCGAGCGAGCTCCTTGTTGCGGGCCTGCTCCCGGGTCTCGTCGACCTGCACGATCAGATCGCCGTCCTGCGTGATGCGCGTCGCGAGCTTCTCCAGGAGGCGCGCGCGCAGCTCTTCGGGGATGAGCGGGTTGTCGGTGATCTGCAGCCGGGCGGTGGCGCGGGTGGAGACCTTGTTCACGTTCTGGCCACCCGGGCCGCCGGAGCGCGAGAAGGAATAGCGCAGCGCGCTCTCGGGCAGCGCGAAGGTGGGGAGGATCTCGAGCATCGGAAGGCGGCCGGGAGAGAGCTGGCAATCGCTGCAACTGGACCGGCATCCTAGGGAACAGGGGCTCGGCCGCCCAGGCGGCTCCTGCCTTCTTCGCTCGCTCCCGTCCATCCCCGCCAGATCTCGGAGGCCCGCGTGCCCTCTCGCGCACCGCTCTCGCTCGCTTTCTTCACCGCGCTTTCGCTCGCCTCCGCGAGCTCGGCGCAGGACGCGCCCGAAGCCGCCGCGCGCGGACGCGCGATCCGGCTCGCCGGTGCTCCCGCGCTCGCGCCCGACGGGCAGACGCTCGCGTTCGAATGGCTGGGCGATGTCTGGACCGCGCCGATCTGGGGCGGGGTCGCGAAGCGCGTGACTCTGAGCTCCGAACGCGACGGCAGCCCGGCGTTCGCGCCGAGCGGCAGCGAGCTCGCGTATGTATCGGACGCCGAGGATCGCGCGCAAGTTTGGATCGCGCCGCTCGCCGGTGGACCGGCGCGGCGTGTCACGAAGCACACCGACGGCTACGGCCTCGAGGAGTGGCTGCCGCAGGGCAATGGGCTCTTGCTCAGCGCCGCGCGCGACGCGTTCTGGCGCGACGCCGAGCGCTTCGAGCTCTTCGAGCTCGGCGCGAAGACGCCGGCGAAGCCGCTCTTCGACGACGCCGGCTCGTGGGGGCGCCTCTCGCCCGATGGCAAGAAGCTGCTCTTCACGCGCGAAGGCGAGCCCAAGTGGCGGAAGCAGTATCACGGCTCGCAGGCGACGCAGGTCTGGCTCTACGATCTCTCCGCGCGGCGCTTCCAGAAGCTGACGCAGCACGAGCACGGCGAGCGCTATCCGCTGTGGGCCCCCGACGGCAAGCACTACTACGTCGTGAGCCAGGAGGACGGCTGCTTCAATCTCTATCGCCGCGCGTTGGAAGGCGGCGAGAGCACGCAGCTCACGCGCTTCACGGACGACGGCCCGCATGATCCCGCGATCTCGCGCGACGGCAGCACGATCGTCTTCCGGCGTCTCTTCGATCTGCATCGCATGAACACCGCGGGCGGCGGCGTGCCGACGCGGATCGAGCTCTGGGACGGCGGCGTGATCGACATCGACGCGCTGGAGCGCATCGCGCTCGATACGGCGAGCGACGTGGCGTTCACCGCGGACCTGAAGCAGATCGCGTTCCTCGCCGGCGGCGACGTGTGGGTGATGGACACCGAGCTCCGCGAGCCCGTGCAGGTGACGCGCACCGCCGCCGAGGAGCGCGACCTCGTGTTCTCGCCGGACGATCAGGCACTGCTCTGCGTCAGCGACGACGGCGGCCAGGCCGACCTCTGGGAGATCCGGCGCAAGGACGAGAAGCGCTGGTGGTGGCAGAGCACGGAGTTCACGAAGAAGAAGCTGACCGATGACGCGGATGTCGAGCACTCGCCGCGCTTCACGCCCGACGGCGGTTCGATCGCGTTCACCAAGGTGCGCGGCGATCTCTGGTTGATGGCCGCCGACGGCACGAATCAACGCCGCTTCCTCGAGTCCTGGGATCAGCCGGACTTCGACTTCTCGCCCGACGGCGCTTGGATCGTCTACGCGAAGCAGGACGACGACTTCAACCGCGATGTGTGGCTCGCGAAGCTCGACGGCTCGATCCCGCCGTTCAATCTCTCGCGCCATCCCGACAACGAAGGCGCGCCCCGCTGGTCGCCCGACGGCTCGAAGATCGCGTTCACCGGCAGGCGCTACGACGACGAGGTCGATCTCTTCTGGGTCTACGTGAGGCGCACCGAGGAGCAGAAGAGCGAGCGCGATCGCAAGCTCGAGAAGGCGCTCGAGAAGATGAAGGACGGGCCGAAGGGCGCGGGCGCCGGGCGCGGTGAGCGCGGCTCGCGTCGCCCGGGCGGCGAAGAGAAGCCCGAGGCGCCGAAGGAGAAGGAAGAGCCGAAGGCCGAAGGCCAGGAGCCCGAGAAGAAGGAGCCCGAGAAGCCGAAGCAAGAGCCCGTGGTGGTGGACCTCGAGGACATCCACGAGCGCATCCGCCGCGTCTCGATCCCGAACTCGTCCGAAGGCGGGCTGCTCTGGTCGCCGGATGGCAAGACGCTCGCGTTCCAAGCCACGGTCGATGCGAAGAGCGGGCTCTACACGCTGGAGTGGCCCGAGCTCGGCACGCCGAAGCTCTGGACGGCGCAAGGTCTCTCTCGCGCGCGCTGGATGAAGGAAGGCAACCAGCTCGCCGGGCTCTCCGGCGGCATGCCCGCGACGCTCGGCAAGGACGGCAAGGCGACGAGCTACTCCTTCCGCGCGAAGATGGAGCGCGATCGCGCGGCCTACTTCGGCGAGATCTTCGACCAGGGTTGGCGCGCGATGCGCGACGGCTGGTACGACGGCAACTTCGGCAACAAGGACTGGAACGCCGTGCGCGCGAAGTACGGCGCGATGGCGCGCGAAGCGCTGGACAGCGCGCAGCTCGCCGAGGTCGGCAACATGATGTTGGGCGAGCTGAACGGCTCGCATCTCGGCTTCAGCGTGTTCCTCGGCGGCAGCGGTGGAGCTGGTCGAGGACGCCGTGGTGGGGCACCTGGTGCTCCGACGCCGACGCCCGCGGAGCCGACCTGGCGGAAGACGACGGGGCATCTCGGCGCGCGCTTCGATGCGTCGTACGAGGGACCCGGCTGGCGCATCCGCGACGTGGTGAAGGGGACGCCCGCGTCCTTCGAGAAGTCGCGCCTGTACGCCGGTGAGATCGTGCTCGAGATCGACGGCGTGAAGGTCGGCCCGGATACCGACCCCGCCGACGTGCTGACCGGCGATCCCGAGCGAGAAGTGCGCCTGAAGGTGAAGAACCTGCGCGGCGAAGAGCGCGAGGTCGTGCTGCGCCCGACGAGCAACGGCGCGGTGCGCGGCCTCCTCTACGAGCAGTGGATGGACACGAATCGCGCGCTCGTCGATCGCCTCTCCGGCGGACGCTTGGGCTACTTGCACATCCGCGGCATGGACTGGCCGAGCTTCCAGCGCTTCGAAGCCGAGCTCTACGCCGTGAGCTACGGCAAGGACGGCTTGATCATCGACGTGCGCGAGAACGGCGGCGGCTCGACGGCCGACCACCTGCTCACGGCGTTGACCCAGCCCGAGCACGCGTACACGCGCCCGCGCGGCGGCACGGGCCGCGGCTACCCGCAGGATCGCCGCGTCTACGCCACCTGGAGCAAGCCCATCGCGGTGCTCTGCAACCAGAACTCCTTCTCCAACGCCGAGATCTTCCCGCACGCGATCAAGACCCTCGGGCGCGGCAAGATCATCGGCGTTCCCACCGCGGGCGGCGTCGTCTCGACGGGAGCTGCGACGCTCTACGGCGGCGCCGGCATGGTGCGCATGCCCTTCCGCGGCTGGTTCCTCTGGAAGGACGGCGAGGACATGGAGCTCAACGGCTGCGTGCCCGACCACATCATCTGGCCCGAGCCGACCGAGTGGCCGCGCGGCATCGACAAGCAAGTCGAGAAGGCCGTCGA
>JAEUHW010000202.1 GCA_016793245.1 Planctomycetota bacterium | reverse complement strand
TTCTGAAAGGCGCTGTGGCGGGCACACTGGTAGCGCAGGAAGAAGATCGCTTCCTGCGGATCCTGATCCACCATCTCGCGCAGGGCGTAGAGCTGAGAACGCGGGATCCCGTACTTGCGAATGGCCTTCACGTCGCCGACGAGAGCATCGAGCTCGTCGATGCGGAAGGGCTTCGCCGTGAGCCTCCGTTTCCTCTTGCTCTTGCGCGCCTCGGCGGGATCTTCGTTCCAGGCCGAGGAAGATCGGAGGATCTCGTAGTCGATGTAGGTGCGGCGGCGACCTTCGACGGCTCTGCATTCACACTCTAAGGGCTCGCCGTAGAAGCGTCCCTTCGCCACCTTCTGCAATCGGGCGGCGTAGTCACGGAGGTCACGCACGGGAAACTTCGGCGGAGCGATCACGCAGCCGATCCCGAGCGAAATGGACTCCACGCGCTTGCGAAGGCACTCGCTACCGAGCGCGCCCTGGAACTCTGGATCGCCGGCCAGCTTCTCGAAGCCAGCCTGGACGGCACGATCCAGCTCTACGGCCAGCGGCAGCACGCGGTCGGCTGGGAGGATGAGAATCACTTCGTCGCCCCCGGAGAGCAGCGAGACGCAGGCCATTCGCCCCTGGAACTCCAGCGCGCCTTTGTCTAGCGCAGCCGTTACCGCTCTCTGGAAGATCTCTTGCGTCGTCCGGCTGAAAATCTTAGAGCTCAGCAGATTTGGCAACGCGGTGAGGAGCTTCCCCATACTGTTGCCATCGGCATAGAGGAAGCCGAGATCCCTTCGGCGACCTCCGGACTGCTTCGCAATCGACCCGAAGTCGCGGATTTCGTCATCGTGGAGACTCTCCTGCATTCCAAGTCGGTGCTTCCGGCGACAGGTTTCGCAGTAGCCCGACTGAAGCTCATCCTCGCGGTCACTCGCCGATCGAAGCATGCGCTCGGTGTGGCAACTTGGACAGCGTTCGGTGTTCCCGAGAGGTCGTCCGCCCTCGCTTGGCGGAACGGCGACGTGCATCTTGCCATCCTTGCGTTCCCTCAGTCGGCGGGCGAGGCGCTCGATGAGCGCGGGCAAGCCGCGTGCGATATGCCAAGCTTGCCACCCTTTCTTGCTCTTCCCGAGACGGCATGCGGTGTCGCCAGAGATTTGCGGCGCGATGAAATCCTCGAGCGAAGCAGATAGGGTCGCGACGGTCAAGCGGAGCCCTGGACACTCTTCGGTGATCGAGCGGCGCAGCTCCTCCTCGACGCTGATGCCTCCAACGCAGGCCTTGTTCCACGCCCGAGCCGCGAACAGTAGGAGCCCACCACCACCGGCGGAGTAGATCACGACTGGCCGGTGCTCCGGAGGGAGATGGCGCCAGCACTCCGCGATGGTCCCGTTCCACGCCTCCAGCATTCGGCTTGCCCCCTGGACGACGCGGGGCTTATCCGAAGCAAAGACGAAACTCGTGATGCGATCCGCATCGAAGGAGACGAGCTCCAGCACCTGCTCTCCGCCGAACGGATCGGGACCTGGAAGGGGTCGCCCCCGCACGACGGCGTCTGCGTAGGCGCGTACGTCGACACTCCCTGAAGAGCCTCGCGCCCGGAGCTCGTGCTCCAGCAGCGACTGCACAGAATCGATCAGCGGAGCAGCTTGGTCGGCCATGGTGGCGGGTTGTGGCGGAGGGACGCAGGATCAGGGATGGGTGGCGAAGGAGCGGAGCACCGTGGCAAGCGCTCCTGGATCAACGAAGCAGCGACCTACGGATCCGACAGAGAAGGGGCTTTGTCGGGATGGATCGACGGGTACTCGCGGAAGCGCACGAAATCGAAGCGCCTTGTCGCGCTCCCGTCGTCGTGCTCCTCGATGTCTCGGCGGGTCGTCGCGGCGACGCAGCAGACGCCGCGAGCTTGGAGCTCCCGGACCAAGACGAGCGTCATGACGGCCTCTCCTTGAACCATCGCGCAGGTCGTGCCGATGGGCATTGCCTGCAGCAGGTCTCCGAGGCGGTCGGCGAGACTCGCTGTCTCGGCACTCGGATCGACGCTAGGGAATCCGCCATCCTCGATCCGAGAAGCCAGCTTTCTAGCCGCACCAAGTTGCGACTCCTGCCACTGGGCACTGGGATGGTTACTCAGATTCCAGAAGACGGTCTCTTCACTCTCGAGCTCGCGAATGCCGCGCTCCAAACCCTCGGCAAGCGACTTCGGCGGGGCAGCATCGCGGCGATAGCCGGCGTGGAGCAGGTCGTTCCGGAAGTCGGAGATCGTGTCGCTCCGATGCTTCTGCTCTTGGCGAAAGCGTGCGTTGGCGGAGTCACGAATCTCGCGATCGAAGACCGCCCGAGAATTCGTGGTGCACAGATACCGATTGGTCCACGCTTCCCGCAGAGTGGCGAAGGCCTCCAAGAGGCGCCCCCCACGCTGATAGGATCTTGCGAGGTGAACCAGCGCGCGCGTCCCTTCCGCGCCGACCAAGGAATCGGTGAGGAGCGGCGCGATCTCCTTCTGCACCCGCTCCAGGAGACGATCGAACGGCTTCATCGGCCCAGAAAGATGATGGCGCCCCTGGTCGAGCAGCTCCAAGAGCCGGCGCGCCGTGCCCATCCCACCGTTCGAGGACCCGCCGAGGAGACTGCCCGTTCGGACGGCCTCGTAGTCGGCCCCGAAGTTCTCCAGCGCCTTTCCGATGCGATCGAGGACGGGCTCCTCATCGCGCGACTTGCCTGCGCGAGCCCAGCCAGCACGCTGCTGCCTGCCGAAGTAGGCGAGCCTGGCCGCGGCTTCGCTGGCGCGCCCTGTCTTCAAGAAGAGGTGCATGGCGCGCGTCGTATCGAGCAAATCGAGAAAGGCCGTCAAAGAGAGAATCGGCGATCGGTCGGCTTGCATGTCGCGCGCCTGCCAGGCGCCATAGACGACTTCAAACTTCGGGGGCTGATCCTCGACGGTTTGAACATAAGCGATCGCTGCCGCGGCGAAGAACGGTCCCGAACGGAAGCCGTGCGTGATGTCGAACACGATGGTTCGGTCCGCAGCCGTCAGGGTCTCTCGAAGCGTCTCGAAGTCGCTCCAGAGGGCGCTGGGATCCTTCTCCGAAGGATCGGAGATGCCGAGGATCCGCGGCGCAGGCAAGCCCCCATCCGCCAGAGCAGCCAGGATGCCCGCGCCGTGCTCGCGCTGAGCCTTGTCCGTCACCAGGAGTACGATCTCGCTAGCGCCACGCATCTCAGCCAGAGCGCGGACCACATACCTCGTCCGCACGCCACGAGCCTCAGGTCCTCGTTCGGGATCGAAGTACTCCGTCTCCTCGTACTTCCCAGTGCCGACGAAGCTGATCAAGCGCACGCTCCGCCCGGTATCACCCGGCGACGCTCTAGCACTCTCGCGCCAAGCTGCTGCGTCGGACGGAAACGCAGGGTTCATGCGGCTGACTCCAGATCGTGCGCCCACCTCTCCGGCGAGCGCGAGGCGGATTCTTGGCAGCGCGAGGGCCAAAGGCAACTTTCTTGTGACGACATTTCCTCAGATCTTCTCCGCGCGTTGCTCGGTGAGCGCCCCGATCCAGCACGCACTCCGCGAAGCCCTGCCCTTCCGCGCGTCCCACGACGAGACCACAACGGCCAGCACGCGCGCCCCGTTCGCTGGCGGCTTCCCAGGCCAGAGCGACATCGGAAAGAAGATGTTCTCGGTCTCGCCATCGAGATCGAGGAACCCAAAGCGGTCGCGCACGCTGACGACGCTCGCGGACTTCGCGATCGACCGCATGCGGGCCTGCCAGAGCTCGCGGTACTGCCCGATCGCCTTACGCCGAAGGTCCCGCGCCGGTCGCGCCTCCAGCTCGACGAGGTGCGAGCCGAGCCAGGCGCCATTCGCGACAGCGAACTCACGGAGCTCGCTGCCTTCGCCCCAACCGGCTTGCGAGCGAGCCTCGCGCGCGAGGTGGAACTCCAACGCCGCGGTCGCTTCGTCGCCGCTCTCGGCAGCGCGTCGTGCGAGTTCCAGATGCAGACGCCAGACGGGCCCTGGCTCCGCAGGATCGTGCCAGGCGAGCGCGCAGCGGAGGGCGTCGCATGCGTGCTCGGTGCGACCTGCAGCGTATTCGGCGCGCGCGAGATCTCGCCAAGCCCACGGATCGCGGGAGCGGAGCGCCGCGTCCCGGAGCACCTCGGAGGCCTCTTGGTCGTCGCCGAGCTCGAAGAGGAGTGCTGCCTCGCGGCGCGCGAGTGACTCGCAGCCGGCGAACTCACGCCGCGCCACCCGCACCGCATGCAGTGCTTCCTCCGCACGCCCTCCGCGCTGCAGCCCTTCTACGAGCGCATCGTCCAGCCACTCGTTCCGCACGCCGAGCTCCCGGGAGCGCGCCATCCAGAGGGCGAGGGCGTCCCAGCGCTCTGCTAGCTTGAAGAGGCGGCGCAGGAGAAAGAAGCCCTGCAGCCGAGGTGCGATGCCGCGCGGCCGCTCCCCCTCTCCCGACGGCAGGTCCGGCTCGGAAGGCAGGGCGGCCAGCCAGAGCTGCGCACCGCTGACGAGCTGCTCGATCAGGGCGTCGAGCGCCGGCAACACTTGCTCGGGCTCTCGCTCGCGACGCGCGCCAGCCTGCTCATGGAAGCCGGCAAGGCGGCTCAGGATGGCGCGCGCTAGAAACTCGGGTCGTTGCAGTTTCGGCAGATCCTCGAGCGCGGCGCGGAGACCCTCGCTCGCGGCGCCGAGTGCTCCTGCGGCCAGGTCCTCGTTCACCTGATCGAGCAGCAGGAAGTCCGCCGCGGAGAGGACCATCTCGTGCTGCGGGAAGCGCGCGCGCAGCAACTCGCATTCGGCCGCACACTCGATCCACGGCGCTTCGGCACGCCGCAGACA
>JAEUHW010000187.1 GCA_016793245.1 Planctomycetota bacterium | reverse complement strand
CAGCCGAAGTGGTTGAGCTCGTTGCGGTTCACCGCGATGTCGAAGCGCGGCTCGGCGACGTGCCAGTTGTAGCCGAAGCCGCCGCGCGAGACGCCGTAGCGCGCTTCGAGCGCCGTCGCCGTCCAGCTCGAGTCGGCCGTGCCGAAGTAGCCGTTCCAGTTCTCTTCGCAGGCGAGGTAGGTGCCCCAGGGCGTGAAGCCGTGCGCGCAGTTGTTGAGCGTGCCGCGCGGGTTCGGCGTGATCGCCGACTGGAGCATCGGGTGCGACGCCGACACCGGGCCGGAGAAGGCCATCGGGGTCGTGCCGGTGATGCGGCGGTTGTAGGGCGAGTCGATGACGTGCGACCAGTTGCCGTTCGAGTCGCGCTGGATCTCGATCACCGAGACGCCGTGACCGGCGAGGGCCTTCGCGACCTTCTCGCGACCGGCGGCGTCGTTCGTGATCGTGCGGCCGACCGCGGCGCTGTAGATCTGGTTCGCGTCGGTGTACTCGTGGTTGAGCACGAGGAGGCCGCGACGGTTGCCGAGAGGCCCGCGCCAGAGCGGGAAGTAGTGCATGCCGTCGTGGTTGAACCCGACCTGCAGCTCCTGATCGGCGGCGCTGTTCGAGGCGTCTTCGGCGAACGGGGCGGCGTTCGACCAGAGCGGGGTGCCCCACGGCACGATCACCTGGGCGACGTAGCCGGGCGGGACGATGAAGTCGTCGGCGCTCGAGGCCGGCACTTCGGTGAAGCCCATGCGCGGCCGGCGGCCGCGACCCGAGCCGGGGCCTCGCGTGCCGAGCTCTTGGGCGGCGACGCCGCGGCCGAAGAGGAACTGGGCCGCCGTCACGGCGAGCGCGCCGCCGAGCAGGTTGCGCCGGGAGAGGTGCTTCTCGATGAGCTGGGTGAGCTCGGGATTCTGCGTCGGGTTCGAGCCCTGCGGGTTCTCGTCGTGTTCGAGCATCGCGTGCGTCCTTCGGCGCGACCGCCCGGGGAAGGCCTGTCGCGCGAGAGCTGAGGGGAGGCGACGTGCGCGTCGCCGGGACTCGCGACAGGAAAGTCGACGCTCGCGAAGTTCCGCGGCACTTCGCGGTGAAGCTCGCGTAAAGCGCGCGGCGCCCCCTTAGAATCGCGCCCGGCGCCGCCGAGTCTCCCCGGCGAGCGCCAGCACGCGTCCCGGACGGCTCACGCCTGCTCGAACCCTACTTCCCCACGCCGTCGCGCGAGCTCGAGATGCCCTCTTCCATCGCCGCTTCGGCGGAGATCCATCCCAGCGCCGAGATCGGCGCCGAGGTCTCGATCGGTCCCTTCGCTTACGTCGGTCCCGGGGCCGTGATCGGCGATGGCTGCGTGCTCGCGCCGCACGCCGTCGTGCACCGCGGTGCGCGCCTCGGCCCGGGGGTCCGCGTCGACAGCTTCGCCGTCGTCGGCGGCGATCCGCAGATGATCGGCTTCGATGTCGCGATCGAGAGCGGCGTCACCATCGGCGCGGGCACGCACCTCCGCGAGCACGTCACCGTGCATCGCTCGACGAAGCCCGGCGAGCGCACGATCGTCGGCGAGCACTGCTATCTCATGGCCAACAGCCACGTCGGCCACGACAGCAAGGTCGAGGATCGAGTGACGCTGGCGAACAACGTGATGCTCGCCGGCCACGTGCACATCGGCTCGCATTGCTTCCTCGGCGGCGGCGCCGGCATCCATCAGTTCGTGCGCGTCGGCGAAGGCGCGATGGTCGGCGGCAACGCCTCGATCTCGCGCGACGTGCCGCCCTTCACGATCGTCGCGGAGAGGAACGCGCTCTACGGCTTGAACCTGGTCGGCCTGCGCCGCCGCAAGTTCGAAAGCGCGCAAGTCGCGTTGCTGAAGCGCGGCTTCCGCGCGGTCTACGGCGAGGTCGGCGACGTGCGCGCTCGCGCGCGGGAAGCGTTGCTCGCGATCGAAGCAGGCCTGCTCGTGACCCCATTCCTCGCGTTCTTCGAAGGCGGGAAGCGCGGGTTCGTGCGCCTCAGTCGGCTCGACGGTCGACCGACTCGCGTCGAGGTCATTGCCGACTGACCGCCCACTGTACAGAAAAGGTGCCAGGCACCTTAACTGTACAGTGGGCGGGGCCGTGGCAAGCGGATGGATGGATCCTGCGATTCCTGAGTCGCGGTATCGCCCGCCGAGCGGCGGCTGAGTTCTTGGCTCTTGGCGCCAGGAAGCCGCGCCGTAGAATCCTCCGCGGTTCCGCCAACTCCCGAGGAGGATCGCTATGGCTGCGCTCTGGCGTCGCTTGGCTTGCGTGCACGCGCTCTGCGCTGCGTGCGTTGCGTTCGTGGCTCCCGCGCGCGCCGACATCCTGCTGCTGAAGGACGGGCGCATCCTCGAGAACGTGAAGCTCGCGCGCGTCGAGGGCGCGGTCACCGTGAAGCTCGCGAACGGCGAGGTGCGCGTGCCCGAGGCCCTCGTGCTCGAGCTCGTGTTCGACGACCCCGCGGCCTATCAGAGCGCGACCACTTCGGCCGAGGACAGCACGAAGCTCGCGGAGGGGCTCGTGCCCTTCGAGAAGAAGTGGATGAAGCCCGAGGAGCGGAACGCCCTCGTGGCGAAGCGCATCGAGCTCGCGCGGAAGCGCGTCGAAGAGCGGAAGGCGAAGCTCCTCTGGCGCAATCGGCATATCGAGAAGACGAAGAGCTTCGAGTTCGAGTCGACGGTCCCGCCGGAGATCTTCCCGCGCTATCGAGACCTGATGGAGATCTACTTCACCGACTTCGCGAAGCGCTGGGGCATCAAGCGCCCGGGAAACGCGAAGCTGAAGGTCTGCTTCTACGGCGACCGCGCGTCGTTCCAGCGGACGGGCGGCGCGGGTGCGGGGGTCCTCGGCTACTTCCGCCACGTCGAGCCGTGGGAGCTCAACATCTACTACGACCGCTTCGATCCGCGCGGCACCGAGCTCGTGCTCTTCCACGAGGCGAACCACTATCTCCAGCAGCTCCTCGATCCGAAGTTCGACATGCCGCACTTCCCGGGTGAAGCGCTGGCGGAGTACTACGGGGCGAGCCGCTACGACGAGAAGAAGAAGAGCGTGGAGACGGGCCTCGTGCACGACGGTCGCCTCGTCGAGGTGCGCACCGAGATGGACGGCGGCCGCAAGATGACGATCGCCGAGCTCGTGGGCGGGGACGGGCTCTACGAGCACTACACCTGGGGTTGGTCGCTGGTCTATTTCCTGATGAACCAGAAGGGGCTCGACTCCAAGTTCCAGAAGTTCGTGCTCGGGCTCGTGAAGGACAAGGACGTCGTCCGCGTGCCGGGAGCACACGGCTCGACGACGGTGGAGGCCGGCGAAGTGCTGAAGGCCTTCCGGCGCTTCCTCGATCTCGAGAAGGACGAGGCTCTCGCCGCGCTCGAGCAGCGCTGGCACGCCTACGTCGCCGGCTTGCAGCTCCAGTCGGCGCGCGGGCTCGAGGCGGCGGCGTTCAGCGCGGCGAACACCTACCCGGCGCGACCGATCAAGGCGCGGCGCCTCTTCTCGGAGGCCATCGCCGCAGGCAGCACGAACCCGGCGGCCTACCATCGCTACGCCGGCTTGCTCGTCGACAACGAGGAGTACGACCAGGCCTTCGCGATGTGGGAGAAGGCGCTGCTCCTCGATCCGCTCGACGCCGGGCTCTACGCCGGCATGGCGGAGGCGCACTCGAGGCGCGGCCAGCGCGACGAGGCGCAGCGCTTGGCGCGGCTCGCGCGCGAGATCGATCCGGATGCGTACACCTGGGGTTGGGACCTGGAAGAGCTGTTCGGCGATGGGGAGGGCGGGCGATGAACGACATGTCCTGCAACTGGGCGCGCGGCAGCGCGCGCATTGCGCTGAGCTCGATCGCGCTCGTGGTACTCGCGGAGGATCTCTGCGCCCAGCGCGGTCGCTTCGAGAGCCGCACGCATGGCTTCGCGATCGAAGCGCCGGCGGGCTGGTCGGAGATCCCGATCAAGCCGGGCGAGGAGTGGATCCTCGCGAAGTTCCTCTCGGACAAGGTGTACGTCCACAACGACAAGGTGAGCGGGACGCACGAGCATCGGCCGATGCTCGAGGTGATCGGCTTCCCGAAGCAGGTGAAGCGCGTCGAGGAGACGAAGGAGGAGACCGGCGAGGGCAAGACGGTCCTCATCACCATCAAGAACCCCTACAAGAGCTACGAGGACTACCTCGATCGCCACCACCAAGGCGGTGGCTGGTTCCTCAGCGCCGACGAGAGCAAGAAGGTCGGGGCGCTGGACGTGCGCTGGCGCGAAGTGAAGATCGAGAAGCTGACCAACCTGCCGCGCCGCATCCTGAGCTACGAGTACGCCGACGCGGAGATGCGCTACGTCGTGCAGGTCGACGTGCTGGAGTCGAAGCATGCGGCGCTGCAGAAGCGCCTGCGCGATGCCCTCGAGTCCTTCGTCTTCATCCCCAAGGGGCCGCCGCGGGAAGCGGCCCCCGCGGCGCCGCCCAGCGTTGGGTGGATCGTCGGCAAGGACGAGGCCGAGATGCGCGAGAAGCTCGCCGCGCGGCGCCGCGCGTGGCGCGAGCGCGCGCTGCGCCACGTGAAGGAGACCCTGCCGGAGGGTTGGCAGCAGATCGAGGACGAGCACTTCGTCTTCCTCTCGCACGCGAGCCCGAAGTTCACGAAGGCGATGCAGAACCACGCCAAGGGCGTTCGGAAGTGGCTCGACGAGGAGTTCGGCGATCTCGGCAACGGAGAGGTTCTGCCCTCGGTGATCCGCCTCTGCGCGAGCCCGGACGAGGCCAATGCCTACGCCTCCGGCTCGGGTGAGTCCTACGTCTGGGACAGCGGCGAGGTCGTGTGCGCACAGGGCGACTGGATCCTCTCCGAGTTCGCCAGCATCTCCTGGGCGCTCACCAACCAGTATCTGGCGGAGAAGAGCCCGGCCTTCTATCAGGCGATGCCGGGCTGGCTCTCGAGCGGTATCCACTCCTACATCGGCAGCATGTTGGTCTCGAAGACGAAGGGGCTCGTGTTCGTGCCGAACGTGAGCTCGCTGATCACCGTGCGCCAACTGCAGAAGGAGAAGCGCCTGCCGCAGGTCTCCGACTTCTTCGCCAACACGCGCGAGCAGATGGTCGAGCGCGGGGTGGTCGACGAGACCCAATACTGGGACGTCTCCCGCTATCTCGTGCGCTATCTCCTGGAGGCGCCCGAGGACAAGGTCAAGTTCCTCGAGGTCTATCTGCGGCAGGTGATGGAGGACCTGGAGACCTACGAGGGCACCGAAGCCGCGAAGCTCTCGGAGCAGCTCGTGCAGCAGAAGAAGCCGATGACGGAGGAGGAAGAGGACGCCTTCTTCCGCGACCAGAGGAAGCGCGGTCAGGACTGGGCGAAGGCGTTCGAGGCCGATCGCCGGCGCTTCCTCGAGAACGCGTTCGAGAAGGCCTTCGCCGACTGGACGGCGAAGGATTGGGAGAAGGTGCAGAAGGACTTCGAGCGCTTCGTCGCGAAGTGAGCTCGGCGCTCAGCGCTCCGCGCGCGCGAGCAGCCGCTCGTAGAGCGCGAGGTCCGGCGCACCGAAGCAGCAGAAGATCACCTCGCGGAGGACCTGGCCCACGCGTTCCTCGCGCAGCGTCGCGTGCACCGCATCGAGCGCGACCTCGGCGGCGAGCTCCGGCGGATAGCCGAAAACCCCGGTCGAGATGCAGGGGAACGCGATCGAAGCGATGCCATGCTCCGCGGCGAGCTCGAGCGAGCGGCGGTAGCACGAAGCGAGCAGCGCGGGCTCGTCTGCCTTGCCGTCGTACCAGATCGGTCCCACGGTGTGGATCACGTGCCGCGCCGGCAGGCGGAAGCCCGGCGTGATCACGGCCTCTCCCGTCGCACAGCCGCCGATCTTCCGACACGCCACGAGCAGCTTCGGCCCCGCGGCGCGATGGATCGCGCCATCGACGCCGCCGCCGCCGAGCAGCGTTTCGTTCGCCGCGTTCACGATCGCGTCTACGTCGAGCTTCGTGATGTCCCCTCTCACCGCGCGCAGCCTCCACTGTACAGAAAAGGTGCCTGGCACCTTTTCTGTACAGTGGGGAGGGAAGCTCGCGACGAGGCGGATGCGGCCCACGATGTGGCGGTTCCATTCCTCGAGCTCCTCGGCCGGGACCCAGAGCTCTTGATGGATCGCGGCGCCGACGGTCTGCACGGGATAGCGCGCGGCGAACGCGGCCTCGATCTCGAACGCGAGCACGAAGCCCGCGCCGCTCTCGGGCACGTTCCAGTCGCGCGCGATCTGCGCCGCGTACTCCTCGTTCAGCACCGGATAGAAGATCGGTTGGTGCGGCAGGCGGCGGGGGAACTTCGTCCAGCCCGAGGCCTCGATGAGTGCCAGCTCCTGCGGGCCGACGGGCCGGTAGAGCGTGATCGTCGCGACCTCGCTCATCTCGCGAGCTCCGGGATCGCGAGTGGGAACTCTTCGTTCGGCGCGACTTCCGTTCGCAGGATCTCGAGGCCCTGCCTCACGAGCTCGGGCTGCGCCGCGGCGAGGTCGTGCTGCTCGAGCGGATCGGCGGCGAGATCGTAGAGCTCCCATGCGCCGATCTGCTTCGTGCTGAGCCCGCGGCGCAGCAGCTTCCAAGCGCCGAAGCGCACGGCCACTTGGCCGCCGTACTCGGGGAAGACCCACACGAAGGGTGCCTGCTCCGGAACCTGCGGCGGCTGCTCAAAGGTCGCGTGCAGATCGCGCCCGTCGAGCTCGCTCGGCGCAGGGATCCCCGCGAACGCGCAGAGCGTCGGCAGGAGATCCGCGCTGTGCACGGGAGCGTCGATCGCTGCCCCCGCGGCGAGCTTCCCTTTCCAACGCGCGAGCAGCGGCACGCGGATCCCGCCTTCGTAGACGCTGCCCTTCCGCCCGCGCAGTCCCGCCGTCGAGCGGAAGAACTCCCCATCCACGCCGCCGACGCCGAGCACCGGGTCGCCGTTGTGCTCGTGCGTCGTGCCGTTGTCGCTGGTGAAGACGATCAACGTGTTCTCCGCGAGGCCCTGCGCTTCGAGAGCGGCGACGATGCGGCCCAC
>JAEUHW010000180.1 GCA_016793245.1 Planctomycetota bacterium | reverse complement strand
CCTCGACTCCTCGTCGCGTCCACTCGCGAACGATGCGCATCCCAGCGATTCGCTCCAACGCTGCGATGCACACGCGACGCCTTCAACAGAACCCCGCCCAATCAAGCCGCCGCCCCACACTCTGACCCGTTCAACCCCATCACCGCGCGGGCGTCGAACCCCGTGTCCACCGACGTCGTCCTCGCATCGACGCCAGATCGATCTCTTCCCGTAGCATGAGTTCCGGAGCCCCCGCCTCCTGCGGGCTCCGGAACGGCGCACGATGTCTACCGACGACGCGAAGCCGCGCCCGCAGGCGCAGCAAGCGACGTGAACGACGCGCCCTCGCTCGATCCTCACGCCTCGCGCCGATCACGCGTCGATCCTCGATCACCTCCGACGTCCGCGGCGCGCGTCGGGCGCGGCGCTTGCTCGCCGGAGGGCCGGGCGCAGCGCATTCACGCTCTCGCATCCGAACGCCTCTCGCGCACGTCCCGCCTCGACTCCTCGTCGCGTCCACTCGCGAACGATGCGCATCCCAGCGATTCGCTCCAACGCTGCGATGCACACGCGACGCCTTCAACAGAACCCCGCCCAATCAAGCCGCCGCCCCACACTCTGACCCGTTGAACCCCATCACCGCGCGGGCGTCGAACCCCGTGTCCACCGACGCCGTCCTCGCATCGACGCCCGATCGATCTCTTCCCGTAGCATGAGTTCCGGAGCCCCCGCCTCCTGCGGGCTCCGGAACGGCGCACGACGTCTATCGATCGAGCGAAGCCGCGCCCGCAGGCGCAGCAAGCGACGTGCACGACGCGCTCCCGCTCTCGCATCAGCTCTCGCGTCGTTCGCATATCGACCCGCGCACTTCATCGACGTCCGTAGCGCGCGTCGGGCGCGGCGCTTGCTCGCCGGAGGGCCGGGCGCAGCGACTTCGCGCGTTCGCATCCGAACGCCTCCCGCGCAAGTCCCGCCTCGACTCCTCGACGCATCGACTCGGGAACGAATCGCAACCCTTCGTTGCACGAGAACCTCGGCCCCAGCGCCGACATGGCCCGATCGGCATCGACGAGCTCCCGCACACGCACACGAAGTGCGCCAAGCGCACGCCAACGAACCCCGCCCAATCAACCCGAGGCGCATCGCCGCGCTGACACCCTCGACCCCACCACCGCGCGGGCGTCGAACCCCGTGTCCACCGACGTCATCCTCGCATCGACGTCCGATCGCTCTCCTCCCGTAGCATGAGTTCCGGAGCCCCCGCCTCCCGCGGGCTCCGGAACGGCGCACGTCGTCTATCGACGAAGCGAAGCCGCGCCCGCAGGCGCAGCAAGCGACGTGCACGACGCGCCCACGCTCGATCATCGTGTCTTGGGTCGTTCGCGCGTCGATCCTCAAGCACCTCCGACGTCGTGCGCGCGCGTCGGGCGCGGCGCTTGCTTCGCCGAAGGGCCGGGCGTAGCGCCGCCGCGCGCTTGCTCCCGAACGCCTCTCTCGCGCGTCTCGCGTCGACTCTTCGACGCGTCCACGCGCGAACGAATCACACGCATGCGAGATGCGCACCGCCACCGCAGTTGAACCCCGCCGAATCAAGCGGCCCAGCATCCTCGCGCTGAAGCCCTCGACCCCACCGCCTCGCGGGCGTGGAACCCCGTGTCCATCGACGCCGTTCGCGCATCGACGTCCGATCGCTCTTCTCCCGTAGCATGAGTTCCGGAGCCCCCGCCTCCCGCGGGCTCCGGAACGGCGCACGACGTCCACCGACGAAGCGAAGCCGCGCCCGTAGGCGCAGCAAGCGACGTGAACGACGCGTCCACGCTCCAGCATCGCCTCTCACGTGGTTCGCGCGTCGATCCTCGAGCACCTCCGACGTCGTGCGCGCGCGTCGGGCGCGGCGCTTGCTTCGCCGGAGGGCCGGGCGTAGCGCCTTCGCGCGTTCGCGTTCGAACGCCTCTCTCGCGCGTCTCGCGTCGACTCCTCGACGCGTCCACCCGCGAACGATTCACACGCATGCGAGATGCGCACCGCCACCGCAGTTGAACCCCGCCGAATCAAGCGGCCCAGCATCCTCGCGCTGAAGTCCTCGACCCCACCGCCGCGCGGGCGTAGAACCCCGTGACCATCGACGCCGTTCGCGCATCGACGTCCGATCGCTCTTCTCCCGTAGCATGAGTTCCGGAGCCCCCTCCTCCTGCGGGCTCCGGAACGGCGCACGTCGTCCACCGACGAAGCGAAGCCGCGCCTGTAGGCGCAGCAAGCGACGTGAACGACGCGCGACGCTCCGCATTTCTCTCTCGCGTCGAACGCGCGTCGATCTTCGAACGCCATCGACGTGAACCGCGCGCGTCGGGCGCGGCGCTTGCTTCGCCGGAGGGCCGGGCGTAGCGCCTTAGCGCATTCGCCTCCGAACGCCTCGCGCGCACGTCTCGCCTCGACTCTTCGATGCGCCCACCCGCGAACGACGCGCATCGCGCTTGCGCGACTACTTCCCCCGGAACTTCCGCCGCACGACCTCCGCCACCTTCTCGCAGGCCGCTCGGCCGTCGCCCGCGTTCGTCGCGACGACCACCGCGAGATCGCTCGTGGGCTCGAGCTCGATCTGCGCGAAGAAGGTGCCGGCCGAACCGTTGTGCCAGTGCACCTCGGCGCCTTCGCGTTCCTGAAGCACCCAGCCCGCGGCATAGCGCAGGCCGCCGCCGTCGGCGGCTTGGTGCAGCGTGCGTACGGTTTCCGCGCGCAGGAATCCGTCCTGCCCCTTCAGGCCCTGGAGGTGGAAGCGCGCGAAACGCGCGAAGTCCTCGATGCTGCACGCGACGTCGCCCGCGGGCCCGATGTGGCCGCCGAGGTCGTACTCGCCGAAGCTCTGCACGCGGCGCTTGCCGCGCTCCGCGAAGTGCCCCCGCGGCGCGGCTTCTCGACCCTTGTCCGCGGGCCAGCCGATGATCGCGCTCTGCAGCGCGAGCGGCGCGAAGAGCTTCTTCTGCATCAGCTCTTCCCAGCTCGACTTCGCACGAGCTTCGGCCATGCCGGCCGCGAGCGTGTACCCGGCGTTCGAGTACTCGAAGTGTTCGCCGAGCTTGCCCGCGGGCTTCTCGTTCAGCACGAGCTCGAGGAACGCCGCGCGCTGCTGCATCGGCTTTCCGGCGTGCGCTCCGACGGCGGCCATCACGAGGGGATTCATGGCCGTGTGGGGCTGCAGCCCGGCGCGATGACGCAGGAGTTGCGCCATCGTCGCCGGCCCGTAGGCGTCGTTCTTCTCGATCGCAGGCAGCGCCTCGGCCACGGTCAGATCCCAGCCGAAGACGCCCTCTTCGACGAGCTTCGCGATCATCGTCGCGGTCATCGACTTCGTGACCGAGCCCACGTGGAAGCGATCGCCGAGCGCGATGGGCTCCTCGCTGCCTTCCGCGCGGACGCCCACGGCGGCGGCATCGACGATCTCCGCTCCGCGTACGAGCGCCGCGGCGATCGCGGGAAGCTTGGCATCGCGGCGCACCTGCGTCAGCAGGTCGGCCAAGTCTTTCCATTGCTCGTAGGTGCCGAGCGAGGGCTCGTCCGGATCGAAGGGACGGATCTCTAGCACCACCAGCTTGTGCGGTTCCGCCGGCTCCAACGTGAACGCGAGCCGATACGCGGGCGCGTCCTCGGCCGCGGCGCGAGCCACGAGCACGAGTGCAAGATCCTGGCTCTCCAGCACGCGCTGCGGGCGGAGCCCCGCGAACTGCGCCCGCCGCTGCGCAGCGCTCTTCACGCGCTCCTCGACGCTGCGCCGCGCGAGCTCGCTCGCCGCGCGATGCGCGCGCTCGAAGGCGGCGCTGGCTTCATCCGTGCCCTTCTCGAGCGCATCGAACCACGCGCGCGCGATGATTCCAGCGCGCGTCTCGGGCCAGGCGAAAGCGTTCTCCTGCGCCGGCGACGCGGGCGAGAGCCAGAGGGCGAAGAGCGAGAGGAAGGCAGAGCGCGGCGTTCGCATGAGAACCAGACCTCGAAGTGCGCGAGGTCTTCGGGCGTCCGCCTCGCGCCGGTATTGTCTCGGTCACCGCTGGCGACGCAAGGCGCGGTTCACGCGCGCCAACGCTCCAGCAGCTCATGCGCCAGGCGCAGATCGATCGCGTCGCGCAGCAGCGCGCGACGCAGCGCGAGCTCGAGCCAGCGCCGATCGCGGAGGCTGCTCGCGGCCTCGCGCAGCGCGCGCGGCAGGGAGGTCACCGGCAAGCCGTGGCGCACCTCGCGTTCTTCGAGCGGCACGTCGTCGAAGTGCAGCGCCGTGCGCCTGGGTCGCCGCAGCGCCGTGCGCTTCCAGGTCGGCGGCACGCTGAGCTGCGCGAAGAGCGGCGGTGCGTCGATGAGGCCGTGGAGATGGAGCGCCGTGCCGTGCGAGAAGATCCCCTGGCCGTCCGACCAGAGCCAGAGGCAGCGGAGCTCCTCGAAAGGCTGCGCGGCGGCGGCGGCGAAGCGATAGAGCCCGCGCCGCCCGTGGATCAGCCGACCGCGCGCACAGTGATAGCGCAGCAGGGAGGGATAGCCGCCGAGGCGCCGCGCCTGGGCGAGGGTGAAGTAGCCGGCCTGGCTGGCGGCCAGGCGCTCGATCGCGAGCCAGCGTTCGGAGCCGTGCAGCTCGAGCGCAGGTAGCGCGCAGAGGTGATCGTGGACCAAGGGTGCGGGCCTCGAGATGCTCCCTCGCCGCGACGAGCCGCAGAATCTCTCTCCGGTGGAACTCGTCGTGCTCGGGAGCGTCGCCCCGCGCCCGCCTGACCTCGTTCGCTGCCAGAGCCTTCCCATGCACTCCGCTCGCTCGCGCTCGTTCCTCGCTCTCCTCGTTCTCGCGTTGCTCAGCGCCTGCACCGATGCCGAAGCGCCGGCCGCTCCGGGTGGAGTGGAGGTCTCGCGCGACGCATCCAGCCTGAAGTCGCTCGGGTACACCGGCGGCCCGGCATCCGGAGAGGCGCCGAAACGGGAGCGCGAGGCGCCTCGCGCCGAGGACCGTTCGTTGATCCGCCGCGGCACGCTGAGCCTACAGGTGAGCTCCGGTGCCGAAGCCGCGCAACGTGTCACGGAGCTCACGCGCGAGCTCGGGGGTTACATCTCCGACGAGCAGAGCCTGCTGCGTGCGCGCGCCGAGCGCCGCGTGCTCACGCTGCGCCTCCCGGCCGCACGCCTCGACGAAGCGCTCGCGCGCTTGGAACCGCTCGCCCAGCGCGTCCTCGAACGGCGCATCTCCGTCGAGGACGTGAGCGCGCAAGTCGTCGATCTCGCCGCGCGCCTGAAGACGCTGCGCGCGACCGAGACCGAGCTCCAGGAGCTGCTCGCCGGAGCGCGCGAAGCGGGTCGCGGCTTGGAGGACGTGATGGCGGTGCATCGCGAGCTCACCTCGATCCGTACGCAGATCGAGCAGCTCGTGGGCGAGGAGAGGCGCCTCTCGGAGCAGGTCGCCTTCGCGACGCTCACCGTGGAGCTCGTACTCGAGCCGGAGGCCGCGGCTCTCGCGGCGCCGGGCTGGGATCCGCTGCGCTTCGCGCGACGCTGCCTCTCGATGTTGTTGCGCGGGCTCCAGATCGTCGGCGAGATCGCGATGATCGTCGTGCTGGTGATCCTGCCGATCGGCGCGCTCCTCGGCGCGCCGATCTGGCTCGTGCTGCGGCGTCGCCGCGCCGCCGCTCAGGGCGCCGTCGGAACGTAGTGCAGCCCGGCACCTGGCCCGACCGGTAGGCCTAGCGCGTACCACACGATCAGCAACGCCGACCACACGAAGAAGAAGACCACCGAGTAGGGCAGCATCGTCGCCACGACCGTGCCGATCCCCGCTCCCGGTACATAGCGCGCGACGAAGGCCACGATCAGCGCGAAGTAGGACATCATCGGCGAGATGACGTTGGTCACGCTGTCGCCGACGCGATACGCCGCCTGCGTCACTTCCGGCGAGAAGCCGAGCAGCATGAACATCGGCACGAAGACCGGCGCCAAGATGGCCCACTTCGCCGCCGCGCTGCCCATCAGCAGGTTCACGCACGCGGTCATCAGGACCAGCGAGAGCAGGAGCGGGATCGCGGGGAGTCCCAAGGACTTCAGGCCCTCGGCGCCCTTCACGGCGAAGATGAGGCCCAGGTTCGTCCAGGAGAAGAAGGCGACGAACTGCGCGGCGAAGAAGACGAGCACCATGTAGCCGCCGAGCGTCTCGAGCGCCTTGCCCATGCCCTTCACGACGTGCGCGTCGTTCTTGATGGTGCCGGCGCCGACGCCGTAGGCGACGCCCATCGCGAGCGCGCCGACGAAGAGCAGCGCCACGACGCCGTCGAGCACGGGCGACTTCAGCAGGCTCGGATCCTGCGGGTTGCGGAGGAAGCCGCTCTCGGGGATCAGCCCGAGCAGCATGACCAGCACGAAGAGCACGCCGACGACGAGCGCGTAGCGGAGTCCCTTCCGCTCTTCTCCGGTGAGCGTTCGCAGCTCTTCCGGCTTGGCGTCTCCCGTGTACGCGCCGAGGCGCGGGATCACGATGCGCTCGGTGACGAAGGTGCCGGCGATGGCGAGGAAGAAGGTCGAGACGAAGAGGAAGTAGTAGTTGCAGACCGCCTTCACCTCGTAGGCGGGAGCCACGAGGCGCGCGGCCTCCTGGCTGAGCCCCGCGAGCAGCGGGTCCACCGTGCCGAGGAAGAGGTTCGCGCTGTAGCCGCCCGAGACGCCGGCGAAGGTCGCGGCGATGCCGGCGAGCGGATGGCGTCCGACGGCGAGGAAGATGACCCCGCCGAGCGGCACCAGCAGCACGTAGCCGACCTCGCTCGCCGTGTTCGAGATGATGCCGGCGAACACGAGCACGAAGGTGAGCAGCTTTCGCGGCGCGGAGAGCACGAGTGCCCGGAGCGCCGCGCCGATCAAGCCCGAGCTCTCCGCGATGCCGATGCCCATCATCGCGACGAGCACGGTGCCGAGCGGCGCGAAGCCGGTGAAGTTCGTGACCAGCGACTTCAGGATGCGGTGCAAGCCCTCGACGCTGAGGAGGTTCACCACGGTGACCTCCTTCCCCGTCGCGGGATGTACCGCGCTCAGCCCGAGCTGCGCGCAGACCCACGAGAGCAGAAGCACCGCGAGCGCGAACAACGCGAACAAGGTCGCCGGATGCGGCAGCGCGTTGCCCGCGCGCTCGACGATGCCGAGGAAGCGGTCGATCGCGCTCTTCGGCGCAGGGGTCGGTGTGGCGGGGGTCATGCGCTCGGGCGGAAGGGGATCAGAGGCTGCGGCCCGCGGTGACCATGGGCCACGCGTCGCTGCGGAAGGGGCTCGCGGGCAGGCCTGCGCCGTTCTGGAGATTGGCCTCCAGCGGATCGTCGCTCCACGCGTAACGCGCGGCGACGGGCTGGGGTACCGCCGCAGAGCTCAGGATCACGCGCTCGCCTTCGATGCGCGCTTCGGCCGGGTGATAGACGCGATCGGCGCCGGCGAGCTCGAAGCCGCGCAACGCCTGTCCCTCGCGCGTCGCGAGCCCGCGAGCATGCGTGAACGCGACTTCGAGCGTGTTCCCCCGCACGGTCGTGCGCTGGAAGAGCGGGCCGCTCTTCACGAGGTCGCGGCCGTATTCCTGCGCGAGCGCCCAGAGCGCCAAGCGCTTGCCGACGTCTTGCTTGTTCTTCGGGTGGATGTCGGTCGAGTTGCCGATGTCGATCGTCACTGCCATGCCCGTCGCGGGGAGCGCCAGGGTCATCGTCTGCGCTTCGCGGAGCTCGGCCCACTCGTGCGGGTTGCCGTTGGTCTTGAAGTTCGCGAGCTGCACGAAGTAGAAGCCAAAGTCGCCTTGGCCCCACGCCGCGCGCCAGGAGTGCAGCAGGCGCGGGAAGAGGGAGCGGTATTCCTCGGCGCGAGAGGCGTTCGACTCGCCTTGGTACCAGATCGCCCCGCGGAGCGCGAAGGGCACGAGCGGCGCGATCATCGCGTTGTAGAGGCGCGCGGGCGCATGCGGCGAGGCGCTCTGGTTCTCGTTGGCGGCGATGCGCTCCGCCCACTTCGCCAGCGTGGCCTGCGCGCGCGGCTCCTCCTTGAGGTCTTGCGGGGCGATCCACGCTTCCACCGGCGTTCCGCCCCACGAGCTGTGGATGAGGCCGATCGGCACGCCGAGGTGCTTGCTGAGCTCGCGACCGAAGTAGTAGGCCGTCGCGCTGAACTCCTTCACGGTCTCCGGCGCGCAGACCTGCCACGAGCCCTGCAGCTCGCGCTGCGGCTCCGCGCTGGTCCCGCGCGCCGCCGTGAAGAGGCGGATCGTCGGGCGCGTCGCGTCCGCGATCTCCTTCTCGGGATCGCCGCAGCGCGAGACGCTCCACTCCATGTTGGATTGACCCGAGCACAGCCAGACCTCGCCGACGAGCACGTCGGCGAGCTCGAGCGTGTTCGTCGCCGTGATCTTCAGCGTCGCGGGCTCGCCGAGCTCTTGTGCGGGGAGCTCGACTCGCCACCTTCCGTTCGCATCGGTCAAGGTCTCCGCGCTCGCGCTGCGGAACGCGACCTGCACGCGCTCGCCGGGGGCCGCCGTGCCCCAGATGGGCAGCGGCCGACCGCGCTGGAGCACCATGTGATCGCCGAAAGGGGAGGCGAGCTTCGCCTGCGCGCGACCCTCGGCGGCGGGGACCGCGAGTGCGCAGAGGACGGCGGAGGCGACGCGGAGGGACGGGGAAACGAGCATGTCTTCGGGCGCCCTGGAGTGAGGAAGGGCGGGACGTTACAACAGGGCTCGGCCTCTGTCACCGCGCCTCTCGCGCGCGCACTCCCTTCCGCTCCGGAGGAACCGCCATGTCCTCGATCGATCGTCGCAGCTTCCTCCGCAGCGCCGCCGCCGGCGCCGCGGCTCTCTCCGCTCCGCGCTTCCTCTCCGCCGCGGCGCGCCGCGACCCGCTGCGCGTCGCGCTGATCGGCGTCGGCGGCATCGGCAACGCGCACCGCGGCGCGATGGAGAGCCTCGGCCAGAAGATCGCGTTCCTCTGCGACGTCGACCTCACGCGCGCTGCCGACGCGGCGAAGAAGCACCCCGACGCGGTGGTGCTGCAGGACTACCGGAAGCTCTTCGACAAGCACCGCGGCGCGTTCGATGCAGTCTTCGTCGGCACGCCCGACCACCATCACTATCCCGCGACCAAGATCGCGCTCGACCTCGGCATCCACGCCTACACGCAGAAGCCGCTGACGCAGACCGTCGGCGAAGCGCGCCGCTTGGCCGAGGCCGCCGCGAAGTCGAAGGCCGCGACGCAGATGGGGAACCAGGGCCACGCCAACGATCACTGGCGCCGTCTGATCGAGCTCGTGCGTTCCGGGAACCTCGGCGCGATCGTCGAGACCCACACCTGGACCAATCGCCCCGTCTGGCCGCAGGGCGTCGGTCGCCCCGAAGGCGAGGACGCGATCCCCGCGCACCTCGACTGGGATGTCTGGTGCGGGCCGGCACCGAAGCGCCCGTTCAAGGCCGGCGTCTACCACGACTTCAAGTGGCGCGGCTGGTGGGACTTCGGCGCGGGCGCGCTCGGCGACATGGCCTGCCACACGATGGACGGCGTCTTCTGGGCGCTCGAGCCCGGCCACTGCGAGTCGGTCGAGCCGCTCGCGATCGAAGAGAAGACCGACGAGACCTTCCCGAAGCGCTCGAAGCTCCGCTGGCGCTTCGCGAAGAACTCCTGGCGGCCCGCGTTCGATGCCTATTGGTACGACGGCGGACTGCGCCCCGAGATCCCGGCCGCCCTCGGCGATGCCAAGATCCCGAACACCGGCAACCTGCTCATCTTCGAGAAGGCCGTCGTGATGATGGGCGGCGACTACGGCAGCGACATGAGCGTCTTCCCGACGAAGCAAGGCAGCGAGATCGCGACGCCGCCGCAGTCCCTGCCGAGCTCGCCCGGCCATTACGAAGAGTTCCTCCTCGCGTGCCGCGGCGAAGGCAAGGCGCTCTCGAACTTCGCTTACGCGGGACCGATGTGCGAGACGATCTTGCTCGGCAACGTCGCGGTGCGTCTCGGGCAGAAGCTCGAGTGGGATGGACCGGCGATGAAGGTGAAGAACGTCGACGAGGCGAACGAGTTCCTGTGGCGGGAGCCGCGGGAGGGGTGGCGGGTGTAGATTGCTGCTCCAGCCCGAGCGATCGTAGGGTCGCTCCTCGTCGTCCATGAACCAGCGCGCTCTCGTCGGATGCGGCCTGCTCGCCGTAATGCTCGCGGTGATCGGCTTCCTCGTGACGCAAGACGACGAGATCGCGGCTTCGGATGCCGTGCTCGAGTGCGGCGTGGACGAAGAGGACCAGGCGCCGCCGCTCGCGCTGGGATCGAGAAGCTCGGAGCGCTCGAGCGCCGAGCTCGAGCCGGAACGCAGCGCAGGCGCAGCGGCGCCTACTCCTTCCGTTCCCGAAGCCTCCACGAAGCTCCGAGTGGAGGTCTTCGATCGCGCGAGCGGTGAGCCCGTCGCGGGCGCGAGCGTCGCCGTGTTCGAGACCGAGCAGTTGTCCGCGGTGCTGCGCCACGTCGCGCGGAAGGAGCTCGGCGCGCTGGAGGAGAAAGCGATGCGCGTGCCCGAGGAACTCGTCCTGCGCGCGGATGCCCTCGGCGTGGTCGAGCTCCCGATTGCGTCCTCCGCGCGCTGGCTCTCCGCGCGCCACGGGGCGCTCCGCGGAGCCCTGCTCGTGCCGCCGGAGCGCTCGCAACCGCTCCGGCTCGAGCTGGTGGCGATGGGCGAGCTGAAGGTCTTCGTGCGCGACCCGCGGCACGACACTCCGTCCGGAACGGAGGTCGCCTTGCTCTCTGCGCCAACTCCGGATGCTCGCACCGCTCCGAAGGTCCTGAGCCGCGGGCGTTACACCCATTCCAGCTACGCCCTGCCCGTGCGGCTGCCCTATCTCCGCGAGACGAGTGTCGAGGCCGGCAGCTTGGCGCTCCACTTGCGCGTCGAGCTCCCGATTCCGGGAACGAAGCCCTTCGAGCGGGCCGTCACGCAGGTCGAGTTAGAGAAGGGGGAAGCGGTCGTGCGTCTGCCCTCTGACTTCCGCGAGGCTGCTTCAATCCTGGAGGAGCAGCGCGGGAAGGAGAGCGAGCTCAAAGGCAGCGGTGCACCTGAGCCGCCGCGACGCTATCGCTTGGAGGGACTCTTGCAGCTCGCCGACGGAGGCCTGGTCGCGCAGGGCGTGCTCGGCGCGCGGCTCCGCGCCGTGAGTGGGGCCGGATTCAGCGTGCCGTGGCAAGGCATCATCGACACCGATGCCAGCGGCTCCTTCGCCGAGACGCTGGAGCTCGCGCTCTCGCGCGACCTGACCTACTTCCTCGACCTCGTGCTCCTCGAAGAGCTCGCCGGCGACTCGCGCTGGATGGTATCGATCCCCTGGTGGCTCGCCGAAGGCTCGGAGCGCCAGTCGCTCGGCCTTCACGCGCTGCACCGCCGCCGCCTCGACGTGATCGCGACCGGCGTCGTGCTCGACGACGCGGGGAATGCCGTCGTCGGCGCGCGGATCGCGATCGGCAGCGGAGAGCTCGAGGAGCTCTGTGGTAGCGAAGGACCTCTGCGCGAGGCGCTTTATCCCGCCGCGTCGTTCGTGAGTGGAGAAGAGGGGCGCTTCGAGCTGCGCGGTCTGCCGCTCGCGCAGGAGTTCGCGTTGATCGCGACGAAGGAACGCCACTTCCCTCGCGATCCGATCTGGACGACGACCGGCCAGTCGGGCCTCCGCCTCGAGCTGGTGCGCGCCGCGACACTCGAAGGCCGCTTGCTCTGCGACGCCGATATCGATCCGCGCACCGTGCAGATCGAGGTGCGCAGCGCGCTCTTCGGACAGAGCGGCGCGCAGATCGATGAGGACGGCTCGTTCCGCGCCGAGGGCCTGCCTCCCGGAGAGGTCTCGATCCGCTTCGCCTCGCCCGAGCGCAGAGCGCTCGTCGTGAGTCCGATCCTCACGATCCCGGGTGCGCCTCACACCGACGCGCGCCTGCAGCCCGTCGATCTCCGCACCGAGGAGCGCATCCTCGATGTGCTGCTGCTCGAGGAGGATGGCGCTCCGCTCGGGAGCGCCGCCTTCTACGTCGCGAGTGTGGTGCAAGCGAACGGGGCGATCACGGCGGAGCGAACGGACGCCGCGGGCCGAGCCAAGGTCTTGTTCTCCGGTCGCGGCAAGCGCTGGCTCATCGGTTCGGCGCGGCACGTGCCCGTCGTCTTCGAGGAGCGCGGCGAGTCGATCGAGATCCGGTTGCAACGCACGCGCGCGTTCGAGCTGCGCTTCGAGCCCGCCCTCGAGCTTCCGCCCGCGTCCCGCGGACGACTGTTCTTGCGAGCGCGCCCACCAGGGACGATCGCGGGTTCGTTCCACGGCGTTTGGCAGCGGCTCGCCGATGCATGCGGCGTGCACACAGCCGAGATCTCCGACCCGCAGCGCGCCACCATCGAGCTCGTGGAGGATGGTGTGCACGCGACGCAGTGGGTGTTGCGTGCGGCGCACGGGAGCTCAGCGGTGGAGATCGGACCCGCGTTGCGTGCGGAGACGAAGGCTTCGGCGGGCGAGGTGAAGGTCTCCGTGCGTCTCGAGACCTTGCGCGCGCTCAATGCCAAGAAGTGACGGGTTTGATTGAAGGAGCACGAGGCGAGGACGATCGCTGTTTCGAAGAGCACGGAGAGCCAGAACGCTGGCGGTCCGATCCATCCCGCGGGGTCGATGCCGCCGGCGATCTGGACCCCGATCAAGAAGGCGAGAGCGAGAACGAGGGAGCTCCGGATCAGCGCACGCATACCTCGCCCTCGGCGACTTCGAGCACGAGCTGCTTTCGCGTACGCTCGACGTCGTCCTCGATGGCGAACGAGAACTGCGGCTTGCCGTGGCCGAAGACCTCGAGCTGTCCCTCGTAGAAGCCGATCGGGAAGTAGCTCTCGATGCGGGGCTTCAGGGCGGACCAGTGGAGGTTACGCCCGTGCAGCCAGAGATCGAGCTCGTAGAAGTCGGGACCGGCTTCGGAGCCGAGACGGATCTCGATCGTGCAGGGGCGTATCGACTCCGCGCACTTCAAGCGTATGGTCTGGAGGGCAGAGCCTTGTAGCTCGACCACGGCGTCGGAGACCGAGCCGCGCAGCCCCGGGTCATGGCTGCGTACGGTGTAGGATCCGGACGGAAGTTCGAAGCCGTCGAGAGGTGCATCGAAGTACCAATCGCCTCCCGTCTGACCGCCGATCGTTCGCTGCATGCTGACGTGCTGGGCAAGAAAGTGCCTGCCAGATGCATCTTCGATCTCCACCCGTGTCGGAGTGAGCGCTCCTTCCGCGGGCTCATTGGTCCGATCGATCGTCACGAGCTCGGCCAGCGGCAGTCGGCGAAGCGTGAGCTCGACGAGCTCGAAGCCGGTCCTCGCGAAGGTCATGGGGACTCGGATGGTGCCTTCGTCTACGGGTTCTTTGCGGGGAACCATGATGATCGTAAGAGTGTCCGGGAATCGCTCTTGGAGAATTTCCTTCGCACGTCGTTCTCCCAAGAATGCTTGCGAGTTTGCGACTATCGTTAGCTTGCCTTGCGGAAAATGCGTGCGACTGCTCAAGAGTCTGTCGCCGACGACCCGGAAGGACACTCCGAGCATCGGCGCTACGATGACTTCCGCACTGCCGTCTCCGGACCGCAGATCCACGGTGGCATTCGCTTGCACGATCAAGAATCCACGCGCGGCCAGTGAATGTTCGTCGCGGATCGAGTACCACCCGGCTCCGAGTCCATTGAACCGTGCAGTCCCTGAGTCGTCGGTGTACGAGCTGTGGATGGCGTCTGGAGCATCTGTGGCTGGAATACTCTCGGTCGGCTCGGAATGCGTGGAGGCAAAGCTGGAGCCGAGAGCTCGATGCGCACGCCCGCGACGGGCTTGCCGTCGATCTCCCGAACCGACACGGTGGCTCGTCGCTCGTCAGCCAGAGTCAGGGTGAGCTCTCCTCGCGTCGAGCTCTCGACCGCAGCGTACGTCGAGACGTAGCCCTTGGCCCGGGCGATGACACCAAGGCCCCCGGCTGATGCGAGCTCCGGGTGGAGCAGGTTCGCCGTCCCCTCCGCGTCGGTCTTCATCGAGAGCAGGAGGCGTCGATCGTTGACCGCCAGCATCCGATGACGGCCTTCGATGAGGGTGACCGTGGCTTCGGAGATCGGTTGGCCCGTGGCAAGGGCGATCGTTCGCACGCGGAGTCTCCCCGAGAGAGCGAGATCGCGCTCGGAGTCACCGAATGAAAGAGCGGAGCGCTGCGTGGAGCTCGCGCTCTGCGGAGGGGGGACGTGCTCGGTGGGGACGTCGACAGGAGCTGCAGGTGCGAGTGGCGCCTCGAGCTCGCTGGGCCACGCGATCCAGAGGACTCCGGCCAGAATGCCGAGGATTGCCAGGGCCCGAGTCACGGTGCGCGAGGGTTGTGTCTTCACGCTGTCGTTCTCCGCTGATCGATCACGACCGCGCTTCTGGAGCGCAACGCAAGGAAGCACATAGCTGAAGGAGGGGCCGCCTCGTTGGCCCGAGCCTCGCGGTTCCTCGAGAGGCTCGCATGCTGGCTCCGCTGCCTGTGTCGCCTAGTCTGGTTGGTCGAGCAGGTAACTTCTTGGGGCGCGCGATCCTGCCTTCGTATCTTCGCTCGCGCAGCGATCGCGTCGCACGCCAGATTCATGGTCCGACGGGCGAGATTTTCGTGCCGCTTCCGAGCATCGGCGTGTCCCGTGCTCCACGGTAGCCTGGATGCGCGCCTTCCACCGCGTCCGGGATCGCCCAGGACGCCTCATGACTCGCGATCGATTCAGCCCGAAGCGCAGGTTGCTCCCGATGGACGAGCTGGATCGCATGCGTGCGGCCCTCGACGAGCTCGCGAGTCGAGTGCGCTACGGCGGGAATCCCGAGCACAAGCGCGATCCCGGGGACTTCGGCCTTCGGCCACCGCATGCCGCCGGTCGCCCGCGGAAGACCCTCTGTGATGATGCCGGGATCACCCGGCGGGCCGTCGCGCTGGAGCTGCTCCGCGAAGGCATCCGTCGCGGGCTCGTCGATGCGCGCTTCGAGAGTGGATGGCCCTTGATGGTCTGGGCCGTCGCGCCCGATGGCACGCCGCTCGAAGCGACATGGGAATCGGTCGGCTGCTACCATGGCTACCCGATGCCGGAGAACGACCCGTTCCGCGAGGAGATCCTCGAACAATGCAGGCTGCGCCGTGACTGATCTCTCCATCGCCGAGCTCGGCCTCGAGATCGAACGATGGGTGCCGAGCACCGAAGGGCCGCTCGAGCTCGCTTGGACGACGGGGTTCCTCCGCATCGATCTCGGCGAGGAATGCCTGACGCTCGGGGAAGACGCGTGGTCGCGCTCTCTCGAGTCGAGCGTGCTCGTCTCGGCGGTTCCATTGGCGCTCTGGTTCGCGAGCTCCATCTGGCGGCTGCTCTACGAGTGCGGACCGCAGCGGCGGGAGAAGGAGCTGTCGTGGCGGCTCGCGCATCACCTCGCTTCGGCGGGGCATGGCTATCTTTGGCCCTCGCTGGTGTTCCGCAGCGATGGGGCGCGCGTCGAGATCGAAGCTCAGCCGACGCCGCGCGCGGCGAAGCAGGCGCGGCACTTCTTCGGCGCAGCGACGGGTGAGGTCTCCCTCGAGAGCTTACGGAAGTCGATCGCGCGCTTCGTCGAGTTGGTGCTGGAGCGCCTCCGCGCAACGGACAGCGGCGGCTCGGAGCTCGAGCGGCTCTGGCAGCGAGTGATCGAAGAAGGGCAAGACCCCGAGCTCTGCGGGCGCCGCCGCTTGGAAGCGGCGCTGGGGGTGGACGCCGACGAAGTGCCGCTCTCATTGACGCGTCAGCTCGACGGTCTCGTCGCCGTTGCGGGCCGAGAGGGAGGCCTCGAGGTCGCAGCGGCTCGAGCTGCGGAAGAGCCGCTCCCTTGGCTCGCGCATGTGGACGAACGAGCGGGCCGAGGCGGGCTGCGAGCGCAGGCGCTGGCGAGCCTCGCCAAGCAAGGAGCTGCTGCTCTGCCGGCGCGCAGCGCGCGAGCGGAAGCGATACGCGTGCCGTGGCAGCGGGGGATCGAAGCGGCGCGCGCTTTGCGCCGAGCCGTCGGCCTCGGCAACGAGCCAATCTCGCAAGTCCGGCTCGCCGAGCTCGTGGGCCTTCGCGCGAGCGAGCTCGAAGACGGATCCTCTGGCTTCGATCCCGCGCTCGGGCTCGCGATCGTGGAGGACGACACGGTGCGGCTGCATCTCCGGAAGCGCCACGCGCACGCGCGACGCTTCGAGTTGGCTCGTTGCCTCGGCGATCTGATGTGTGCCGCCTCGGGAGAGGCGTGGCGGCCGATCTCGGACGCCATCACCGTGCGCCAGAAGATGCAGCGCGCGTTCGCCGCGGAGTTCCTCTGCCCGATCGAAGGGTTGCGCGCGCGCTACGGCGACGACGCGAGCGAGGATGCGGTGCTCGACGCGCGTGATCGTTTCCTGGTCTCGGAGCAGGTGATCGAGATGCAGCGGAGGAACCACGCAGCGAGCACGGACGCCGCGTAGCTGGCGCTCTCGAGCGTGGCTCGCTTCCGCGAGCGCGCCGCGGCGAGCGGTGTCTCGGCCTCAGCGCTGCGGCCGCGCGGCGAACGGATCCTTGAAGCGCGGGTCGGTCGTGAACTCGAGATCGGTGAGCGTCTTCAGGAACGCGATGAGATCGGCCTGATCGCGAGAATCGAGACGCAGCCCGAGCGCGGGAGCTTGGAGTTCGCCTCGGTTCGAACTCGGAGCGGTCCAGCCGGTGCCGCTACCGGGCTTCAAGCGGGGGTCGAGGCTCGGGTGCGGGCGCACGCGGTGCGCGTAGAAGCGCAGCACCTCCTCGAGCGTCGCGAAGCGGCCGTCGTGCATGTATGGCGCGGTGAGCTCGATGTTGCGCAGCGTCGGGGCGCGGAAGCGCCCGCGGTCCTCGGGCTTGCCGGTGATCGCTCCGAGTTCGGGGTCATCGCGCTTCGAGCCGCCGCTGACGCCGTTGTTGGTGAGGAACGTCGACTCGAAGTCCGTGGGATCGAAGGTGCGGCAGTTGCCGCAGCTCCCGACGCTGCGCTCGCGGACGTGGCACGGCGGCATAGGAGGCCCAAGCTGCCGTTCCGCATGGCTCGCGATCCGAGTCGAGATGTTGAGCGGCTTCTTGCTTGCATGAGGCGCGTGGCCGAGAGGCCGCACTTATGCTGACCGAAACCGTACTCCGCGCCCGCGCTGGTGGCAAGGCAGACCATGGGCGCGCGCCTGCGAGCAAGAGCTGACGTTGAGCTCCTCGTGCCGATCCGCCGTGGTGCTCAGTGCGTGGGCAGTCCCAAGTGTTCGAGGATACGCCGAATGGAGTCGGGCGCGGTGAGGAAGGCGATCATCTTGCGGCGCGCACCGCATTCCTCGCAGGCGAGGACATCGAAGGCATAGGTACGGCGGAGCAGATCTGCCCAGCTCAGGCGCTCGTGGCGACGCGTAGGCGGTTCTGGGTGCGTGGAGCTCTTGGTCGCGCTCGCGGTGGTTTGGTGGGAGCTCTTGCAACGCGACGTGCGTGGAGGTGGTGAATCGGGCACGACGTGATCGCGCCAGCTCGCGGCGGGGGCGAGGATGCCGTGATAGGTGAGCATCGGTCTGCCCGGTCGCGGCACGAGAGCGATGAGGCGCTCGAGGAAGGCCGAGGGCTCGAAGCGAAGGGCCTGGGAGCCGTCGGCGAAGGGGCGAGAGAGACGGAAGAGGAGCTTACCCTGCTCGCGTCCAAGGTCGCCGCGGTCGCGAGCCAGTCGAAGGCCTGAGAGAACGCACCGCGCAGAGCACGCGGAAGACTTTGAGACGGTCATGAACCGCGGGCGGCGCCGTGCGTCCTTCGCCCTGCGTTGCTTTTCTCGTCTCCGTTTTCCGCCTTCGCAGAAGCTCGCCATGCGCTCTTTCTTCGCGCGCTGCGCTGCGCACCCGAAGCTCGTTCCGATCGCCCTCGCGTCCTTGGCGCTGCTTCTCTTCGCCGCTGCTGCGTGCGACGGTGACAGAGCACCGCAGCCTCCCCCACGTGTCGCCGCGAGCATCGCGGTCGAGGAGTCCGAGCGGGAAGAGATGGAGACCGCCGAGGAGCAAGGAGAAGAAGGCGAGTCCGAGTCCTACGAAAGCGGCGACTTCAACTTCGAAGGCGCAGGCATGGGAGGCAGCCCAGGGGGCCGGAGAGGAGGGCGCCTCGGAGCGCGAGCTGCGCGCGGCGAGGATCTCGTCGAGCTAGACCAGCTCGCCACAGCCGTCCCCGCAGAGGCGCTCGCGGGCGGCGATCGCGCGGGAGCGGACGACGAACGCGCACGCCGCATCGCTCTCAAGGCGGCGCTCGAGCCGCCTGCGCTTCGCACGCCGAGCGCTCCGCGAGGCGCCGAGCTCCTCGTCGCCGGTCCGCAAGGCGCGCTCTTAGGGCTCGAGCTCGCGAGCTTGCGCTCGTGGATCGAGGTCGAAGGCCCGCGCGCGCGCGTCCTCCTCGAGCACGTCTACAAGAACCCGCACGACCGCGAGCTCGAGGGCAGCTTCTTCTTCCCGTTGCCCGACGGCGCGAGCGTCTCGTACTTCGGCATGGACATCGATCCGAGCGCGGCCAACGCGCCAGGCGCGATCGTGCCGGACGTGAGCGCGCAGGCCGATGAGCAGAGCGGCCCACGAGCCGAGCTCTTCGCCGCAGCGACGAGCGCGCGCGTGCGGAGCGTGCCCGTGCCCTCGCTCGACGAGCCGAAGAAGCTCGGCAGCGCCGTGCGCGAAGCGCGCGTCGTCGAAGCTGTCGCGGCGCGGCGCGCCTACGAGGACATCGTGCGCCGAAACGTCGATCCCGCGCTGCTTGAATGGGCGGGCGGCGATCACTTCCGCGGGCGCGTGTTCCCCATTCCCGCGGGCGGGCTGAAGCGCGTGCTCATCGCATACGAGCGCACGCTGCCGATGGACGGCGAGGCGCTGCGCCTCGACCTGCCGCTGCCGAAGCAGATGCTGCGCGATCTCGCGATCACGCTCGACCTCCGCGCCGAGGGCGCTCGCGCCGCGAGCTGGAACTTGGGCGGAGCGCCGCGCGCGGAAGCGGGGCTCCAGCGTTACACCTATGAGCTGCGGAACGGCGTGCCGGAGGTCGATCTCGAGCTGCGCGTCGAACCGACCGACGCGCGCGCACAGGCGATCGCGGGGCGCCGAGCCGAGGCCGCCGAGAGCGAAGGGGCGTACTTTTACGCGCGCGTGCGCCCGGAGATCCCCGCCGTGACGCGGCGCTTCGCGAAGCGCGCGATCTTCGCGGTCGACACCTCGCTCTCCGAGGTGCCCGCGCGTTTCGAGGCGCGCGCGGCGCTCGTGCAGCGCATCCTCGAGAAGGACCGCGAGCTCGAAGCGTTCGCGCTGCTCTTCTTCGATCTCGACGCGCGCTGGGTCGCCGCCGAGTGGATCGCGAACGACGAGCTGGGTCGCGCGCGCGCGAAAGCCGCGCTCGCGTCGGCTTGGCTGGAAGGCGCGACGAATTTGGAGGCCGCGGTGCGCGCCGTCGCGAGCGCGCCTTTCCTCGGCGCGGAGCCCGTCGATCTCTTCCTGCTCACCGACGGGATGATCACCTGGGGCGCGGAGGATCCGCGCGCGCTGGCGGAGATGCTGCGCGCGTCGGCGACGCCGCTCCGCACGTACGGCTACCGCGTCGGCGACGCGCCGATCGCGAGGGCGCTCTTCCACGAGCTCGCGCGAGCGAGCGGTGGCGCGCTCTTCGAAGCGCCGACGGCGAGCGCGCTGGACGACGTCGCGCTCGCGCACACTCGCCAGGCGCTCGAGCTCGGCGGCGTGATCGTCGACGGCGCCGAGGTCCTGGAACTCCACATCGAGGGCGAGCCGCGGCAGCTCTTTCCGGGGCAGGAGCTCCGGCTCGCGGGGAGGCTGCGCAGCGTGCCGCGCGCGATGCAGGTGATCTTCGAGCTCGGCGGTGGCGCGAGCGGGACGGCGATCTCCGTGCCGCTCGCGCTCGCGAATGCCGATCGCGCATCGCTCGCCGCACGCGCGTGGGCGCAGATGCACGTCGAGGCGCTCGCCGCCCGCCGCGATCTCATCGCCGAGCGGCTCGAGATCGCCTATGCCCAGCGCTTTGGCGTCGCGACGCAGCGCACCTCGCTGCTCGTGCTCGAGAACGACGACGACTACCGCCGCTTCGACGTCGACGCCGAGGAGGCTGCAGCGGCCGACCCTGAGTTGCTCGAGGCCTTGGCCGACTGGAGGCGCCAGCGCGAGGAGAGCGGCATCGCCGTGCTGCTCGGGTCGCCGGAGCATGCGCAGGAGACGGCGCTCGGGAGGTGCGCGCTGGAAGTGCTCGCCGCCGCACGTCGAGGAGCGCTCGACGAGGCGCTCCCGCAGCGCGCGCTCGCGGAGATCCTTGCGAGAACGCGCGAAGCCGGCGACTTGCGCCGCGGAGCTGAGACGCTCTTCGAGCACGCCCTTGCGACGGAAGCGCTCGCCGTCGCGGCGCGCGCGAAGCCCGAGTGCCGCGACGCCGCGCAGAGCGCGCTGCGCTTCTTGGTCGAGGAGCAGCACGGCGCGGGGAGCTTCGGCAGCGATCGGCGCCGGCCGCCGCACGTCGCGACGACCTACGCGGCGGCTCGCGCCTTGCGCGAAGCGCGTCGCAGCGGACTGCGCGGCACGTTCGCGGCGGGTCTCTTGCTCGATCGCTTCTGCGCGAGTGCGCCCCGCGTCGACGCCGAGGCGCGCTTCGCGGCCGCGAGCTGGTCGCTCGCGGCGCTGCGCGCGGCGACGCTCGCTTCCGATGCCGAGCGTGCGCTGCGGGGCGCCGTGCGCGAGCGCCTCGCGACGGCCGTGGGAATGGACCGCCTGGAGCTCCTCGCGTTGGCCTGGCCCGCGCTCGAGCGCGATGCAGCGCCCGCGGAGCGCGATGCGCTTCGCGCGGCGATCGTGCGGGATTTGTTCGAAGACCGAGTCGACGACACGCCGGCGGCCGAAGCGGAGCCGCACTCCGCGCTCGCGCGAGCGCTGTTCGAGGCTTGGTTGCAGGAGCCTTCTGCCGAAGTGCGCGCGCAGGAGGCCGCGCTCGACGAGCAGACGGGACGCGATCCCGCGGCGCTCTTTGCGTCGTACGACGCGGAAGCGCCGAGCGCGAAGCTCGACGGCGCGGCCGCGACATCCGAGAGCTTGAGCGCGGAAGAGCTTGCGCGCTATCGCGCGGAGCGCGAAGCGGCGCCGCTCGATCCGGAGGTCTACGCGCGCTGGGCCCACGTGCGCCATCAGCGCGGCGACGTGCGCGGCGCGCTGCGTGCGCTCTCCTCCATCGTCGAGCGTTTCCCGCGCGACGCGCAGGCGTTGCGGCTCGCGGCGTACTTCCTCCTCGAGTGGAACGCCACCGCGGAAGCGCGAGCGCTCTTCGATCTCGTGCGCGCAGCGCGGCCCTTCGAGCCCCATGCGCACCGCGATCTCGCGGCCCTCGACGCGCGCGAGAAGCGCTTCGGGCTCTCCGCCATCGGCTTCGAGCGCGTGCTCGACGGCGAGTGGCATCCGCGGTTCGGCAGCATGGCGCTGGTGGTCCGCGACGAGTACGCGCGCGCGCTGCGCGATGCCGCGGCCGATGCCGCCCTGCCGTCCGCCGAGCGCGAGCGCTTCGCGGAGCGCCTCGAGCAGCTCGGCGCGGGAGCGCTCGCCGCAGTCGACCTCCGCGTCACGATCGGCTGGAACACCGACGCGACCGACATCGACCTCTGGGTCACGGAGCCCGGCGGCGAGAAGTGCTACTACCAGCACAAGGAGACCGCTGCAGGCGGGCGCTTGCTCGAGGATCTCACGCAGGGCTATGGGCCGGAGCGCTACGAGCTCGCGCATGCGCGAGCAGGGACGTATCGCGTCGAAGCTCACTACTTCGGCGGGAATCCCTCGCGGCTCGGCGGCTTGACCTTTGTCAGCGTCGATCTAGCGCGACATGCCGGAACCGCGCAGGAAGTGCGCGAACGGCGGACTCTGTTGCTGCGGCGCGCACAGGACGTGGCTTTGCTCGCGGAGGTGCGGTTTCCTTGAAGAACGCCGCGCGAGCGATTCCGGAGTCGGCGGTGCCGATCCGCTGCGCGGGACCTTCCGGCGAGCGGGATAGGAGGCGCAAGCTGAAGTTCCGCGGGGTTCGCCGTCCCGAACCCCGCTGTGAGCAGCTCTGCAGCGCGAGGATTGCCCAAGCCTGAGCTGTACTGACGCCTATCAGGTCCGTAATCCGCGCTCGTGGTCTCCGCGACGCAGATCCCGGGCCTGCGTGCCTGGCAGGAGCCGCCTCCGGTCGCTCATTCCCATCTGCCGCGTTGCTCAGCCGAACTCGACGAGCGCCGCCGGTGCGTAGCGGATGGGCGGCGGTCGCGTGCGCAGTCCCAAGTGTTCGAGGATCCGCCGAATGGAGTCGGGCGCGGTGAGGAAGGCGATCATCTCGCGGCGCGCGCCGCAGTCCTCGCAGACGAGAACATCGATGGCATAGGTACGGCGGAGCAACTCGGCCCATTGCAGGCGCTCGTGGCGACGCGTGG
>JAEUHW010000156.1 GCA_016793245.1 Planctomycetota bacterium | reverse complement strand
TTGGGCCGCGGAGACGATCTACGACGACGCCGACCAAGGGCACTGGATCACCGCCGCCGAGCTCGACGGGCGGAACGCGACGGACGAGCTCGTCTGCAGCGGCTTCGGCGGTCGCATCTCGCTGCTCGCGCGGAAGCCCGGCTACGGGTTGAACGGCATCCCCGCGATGCGCGAGGCTGCGAGCTCGGAAGGGACGAAGCGGGAGACGGCGGCGTTGCTGCCGCTCGAGCAGCGCGCGCCGCGCCTCGCCGCGAAGGGGGCCGCGGTCGCGACGAGCAAGCTCTCGCCGCTCTGCTACCAAGGCGGGTTCGAGACGAAGAGCCTGGTCTACGAGACGCTCGTGCGGCGCGACGAGCAGGGGCGCCTCGCGCCGCGGCTCGCGGAGAGCTGGACGATCGAGGACGGCGGCAAGCGCTATCTCTTCACGCTGCGCAAGGGCGCCCGCTTCCACGACGACACACCGGTCACGGCCGAGGCGGTGCGCACGCACTTCCGCCGTTGGGTCGGCTTGCCCGAGCACAGCTGGCTGCTCTGCAACGAGCGCATCGTCGGCGTGCAGGCACTCGACGAGCGACGCGTCGCGATCGAGCTCGATCGCCCGCATGCGCTGCTGGAAGACCTCTGCGCGATCAACCCCTGCGCGATCCGCGGCCCGGGCTCCCTCGACAAGGAGGGCGAGCACGTGCGCGCGATCGGCAGCGGTCCCTTTCGCTTCGTCGGCGTCGCCGAGGAGGGGCGCGTCCTGCGCTACGCGCGCTTCGACGCGCATCCCGAGGCCGCGGAGCTCCCGCCTGGAATCGATCTCGTGCGCTTGGAGAAGGACGCGAGCGACGATCCGCTCGCCGCGCTCGAGCGCGGCGAGGTCGATCTCGTGCTGAGCTCCTGGCTCGTGCGCGTCGATGCTGCGCGCGTGCGCGCGCTCGAGCACGACGCGCGCTTCCGCGTCGCGAGCGGTCCGGGCTCGTGCGTGATCTCGCTCGTCTTCGAAGCCCAGAGCGCTCCGTGCGCGGAGCTCGCGCTGCGCCGCCGCATCGCCGCGGCGATCGATCGCGAAGCGCTCGTCCGCGAGCTCGAGCACGGCCTCGCCGACGCCACGACGACCTGGGCCGCGCCGTCGGTCGCGATCTGGCCCCGCGGCGCGAGTGCCCGCGCGCAGGACGCAAAGGCCGTGGCGCCGCTCGCGCTCGAGCGCCCGCTGCGCATCGGCCCCGCGCGCGTGGGCTACATGCCGGCCGCCTTATCGGGACACCTCGCGGCACAGCTCACGCGCGCCGGCATCCCGGCGGAGGCGCTCGACGCCTCGGCGCCGCCGGATGCGCGGATCGATCTGCGCCTCGACATCACGCACGGCGCGCCGTACGACCCGTGGAACACGCTGATGAGCCGCTTCGGTCCGCCGCCGCGCGGCACGACCGCCGAGACCTCGAAGCGCCAAGCGGGCTCGGCCGCGCTCCAGGCGCTCGTCGCGCGAGCGCTCACGATCCCCGACGAAGCGCAGCGCGCAGCGCTCTACGCCGAGATCCAGGCCGAGCTCGACGCCTCGCTGCCGCTCGTTCCGCTCTATGCACCGCGCCGCGTCGCGATCGCGCGCGCCGAGCTGCCGCTGCCGCGCGAGCTCACGAACGATATGTACGGGGTGGATCTGCGCTTCCTCGGGGCGGCGCGCTGAGGGCGTTCCTCCGCAGGGCCAGTGCCTGCGAGCTCGCGAGGGATCAGCGCTCCGCGCCACGCAGGCGCTCGCCGATGCGGTGGCGCACGCAGCGGTACACCGAGATGACGTCTGGAGCTCGCCCAGGATCGCGGAGAGGTGTGCGCGAGAGAGCAGCCTCTGCGCATCGACCCGGGAGCGCGCGAGGTTCTCCGGCGCCTCGAAGAGCGGATGGTTCGCCTCCGGGAACGCACGCCGCCGCAGCGTGATCCTCCCGGCTCGGCGCGGTCCGGTGAGGACCACCGCGGAGATGCTCCTCGCGACGGAGAAGAGGGCCGAACGGCGCGCGTGCTCACGATCGCATTCCGTAGGGGCCGCTGCGGCTCGCTTCCTCCGACCGCACCCACACCAAGTATCCGTCGTCGGTCGATCGAATGAGGATGGGGGAGCAGGCCATCGCTGAGCCCCTTTCGACGAGGCCCGATCGCAGCGAAGGATCGGGATGCGCGGGCGCATCGGGGATGGTCTCGCACCTACGGGAACCCTCTTCCTCGAGACCCCGAACGGCGAGATATGCTAAGGGCCATGTGTCCGCCCGCCTTCGATCCCGAGGTCGATGTCATCATCGCAGCGTATCGAGCAGAGCAGACGATCCGACGGGCGGTCGAATCCGCTCGAAGCCAAACGGTCGCTCCGAGGTCGATCTGGGTGGTCGACGACGGTTCTCCTGAACCTCTGGAACCGTTGCTCCAGGGCTCGGGAGTCGTCTGCGTCCGACAAGAGAACGGTGGTCCGGGAGCCGCTCGCAATCGCGCGATCCGTGCATCGCGGGCGGAGTGGATCGCTCTGCTCGATGCGGATGACCGATGGGAACCCGAGAAGTTGGAACGACAGCTCGCCGCGCTGCAGCTTTGCGGAGCCGACGTGGCATGCAGCGACGCGTGGGTCGAGCGGGACGATCGACGGCTGTGGCGCTTCTCTCGTGGACGTTCGATCCCAGGGCGACTGGGCGTGACCGACGTGGTGAGCATCGGCGGCTTCTGCGCGTCGTCCTTCCTGCTGCGGAGGCGGATCTGGGAGGCCTGCGGAGGCTTCTCGGAGAGACGGGAGATGATTGCCGCGGAGGACTTCGACCTTTGGCTGCGTTGTGCCGCACGGTCTCCAATCTGCTATGTCGACGAGCCGTTGGTGACTTACGAGGATCGGCCGACGAGTCTCTGCAAGTCCGCAGGCTTCGCGGGAGCCGTGGAGAGCGCGCTCTCGCAGCTGCTGGAGCGAGATCGAAGCCCCGAGATGCGGCAGCATGCGCTTCGCGCGAGGGCTCGCTTGGCCCGCGATCAGGCGTACGATCAGTTGCGTCGCGGCTCGTTCGCGGAGGCTCGGAGCTCGGCCGCACGATCGATCCGCTATCAACCCTCCTCCTGGGCTTCTTGGAAGATGCTCGCTCGCGCGGTCTTGCGCCGCCCGCCCACCGATCCCCGTGAGGCGATGCGAGACTCGTGAGGCGGCTGATCCATCTGCTCGGGGGCCTCGAGATCGGGGGTAAGGAACGGGTTGCGATCGAGCTGGCACGCTGGGGCCGCTCGCGCGGGCTGGATCACCGCTTGCTCGTCTTCGATCGCGCGTTCCGCGGCTCGCAGCACGATCTCGATCCCGAGGGTGTTCCGGTGGACTTCGTGCCTCGCCGATCCGGGTTCGATTGGAGCTTCGTCAGGAGCTTGTCGCGATACATCCTCGAGCGCGGCATCGACCTGATCCACGCACACAACGACAGCGCCGTGGTCTATGCCGCAGCCGCATCGAGGCGCCTCGGGCGCGCGCGGCCACGCATCGTCGCGACCTTCCATACACGCCCTAGCCACGCAACGAGGATGGCGCGCTTCCTCTGCCGTCTCTCGGCGCGCAGGGCGGACGCCGTGACCGCGGTCTCGCCGGACCTGGCGCGCTACTACGTCGCCACACGATGGCTCGACCGCGCGGAAGTGGTCTGGAACGGGGTCGACATCGAGCGCTTCCAGCCTCGCGATGCCGCGCGAGCGGGGCCTGCGGATACGTCGGTCGTGATCGGGAACCTCGGTCGCTATCACGCGGTGAAGCGCCAGGAGGACCTGATCAGCGCCGCGGCGTCGTTGAGCCGAGCCGGGGTCGAGTTCCGATGCGTTCTCGCGGGGCCAGGACTCGACCGCGCAGGCTTGGTCCAGCGCGCGGAACGTGTGCCGAGCCTGCGGATCGAAGGACCGCCCTCGGATGTGCCTGCGTTCTACCGGAGCCTCGATGTGTTCGTGATCTGCTCCGTGGAGGAGGCTGCACCACTCACGTTGCTGGAAGCGATGGCGAGCGGCTGCTGCATCGTGGCCACGGATGCTGGCAGCATCGGACGAATGATCGGAGCGGGGACGAAGGAGCCAGCGGGGTTGTTGGTTCCTGCCGCGGACCCGAGGGCGCTCGCCGCCGCGATTCGAAGGGTCGTGGAGGATCGCACCTTGCGTGAGGAGCTCGGTCGCCGCGCGAGAATCCGGGCGGCGCAGCGATTCTCGCGGGCGATCGAATGGGCGCGGTACGAGCGTCTCTACGAGGGGCGTACCTCACCCGCGGAAGACAGGCTGGAATCGTTCCAGTCGCGGCCGTAGCGCTTCAGCGTGGGGGCGTGCCGTCGAATGCGGCTGTCGATCTTGCAGTTGCAGTTGCAGCACTCCAAGCGAAAGCCCGCCCGCGCGGCGTCTCGATGCTCCTTGCCGAAGAGGATCTCCGAGAGCGGTCGCTCGTGGAGATTCCCGAGCGGGAACGCCGAGTCGCAGAGCTGAAGCCCTCCGTCGGCTCCCACCCACAGGAGCTGATACGCGTCACACGGGACCTTGAGCGACCCCGGCTGGAGCAGCAGCTCGGGCAAGGCGCGCAGCAGCTCCAGCGATTGCGGCATCCGTTCGGGGTGCTGCGACTTCAGGCGCAGGAGCTCCCGCACGACCGGCGCAAGTTGCTCGCGATCCTGTGGCTCGAAGCCGAGCTCACCCTCGGGATCGGTGAAGAACGGGATCACCTTGGAGATCGGATCGACGTTGAAGTAGAGCCCGAAGCGGGAGGCGAACTCCCAGGCGGCGTGGAGGTCCTCCAGCTTGGCGGTGCGGCGTGAGAGCAGGAAGTTCAGCTGGACCGGGAACGCGGGGCCGCAATGCTCGCGCACCGCGTGCAGCCCATGGGCCAAGCGCTCGAAGTGCCCCTGGCGTTGGGTGTACTCGTCGTAGCGCTCGCCGACCCCGTAGAAGCCGATGGTCATCCACTTCAGTCCGGCGTCGCGAAGCTCGACGATGCGTCGATCCAGGAGCGTCCCGTTGGTGGTGATGTAGACCTCCATCCCGAGCTTGGTCGCGTGCTCGATCATGCGCGGGAGATCGCGGTGGAGCAGCGGCTCTCCACCGAAGAAGCGCGCCATCGAGACGCCCGCGCGTCGAGCTTCGTCGAGCGTGCGCAGCACCAGGTCGAGCGGCAGCTGCTCTCCGAGCTGGAAGTCGCGGCCATAGCGACAACCCTGGCAGAGCAGGTTGCAGCGCGCGGTGATGGCGAAGGTGATCTGACGGGGCGCGGGGCGAATCAGGGCGGGGAACACCCCGGCCGCGCTGTGGTGCAGCGTCCCGAGGCGCTGGTCGAGCTTCTTCAGCACCCCTTTGATGCGCGGGTGACCGCGCAGCACGGGGCGCAGGTTCTGCAAGATGCGAGTGCTGAGGGGCATGGCGGCAGGATCGATCTCAGGATTGATACAGCTTGCGCGTTGGAGCGTGGCGACGCACCCGCTCGTCGTATCCGCAATGACAGTTGGCGCACTTGAGCGCGAGCGCACCTCGACCGGCCTCGTGGTGCTCGGGGCCGTAGACGAGATCGCGCAGGCGGCTCTGATGCAGGTTTCCCAGGCGGAAGGTCACGTAGCAGAGCTGCACGGTCCCGTCGGCACCGATCCAGAGCATCTCGTGCTTCGTGCAAGGGACTTTCATGTCGGGCCCCTTGATGAGCCAATCAGGGATCGAGCGCAGTCCCTCTGGGCTGTGCTGGATCAGATGGGGCTCCTCTCGCTTCACCTCGAGCGTTCGAGCGACGATCCGCTCGACGAACGGACGGTCTTCGGGGCGGAACTGGAGGTAGCGGTCGGGGCCTTCCGTGAAGTACGGGAGCGAGTAGTGGATCAAGTCGATCTGGATCGGCGCGTTCCACCGGCGAGCATGATCGAGAGCTTCTTCGAGGGCCTCGAGGTCGCGCGTCGGGCGCGAGAGGAGCCAGTTCAGCCGCAGCTGGATCGAATCGCCGTAGCGCTCACGAACGCGATCGATGGAGCGGCGCACGGCGTCGAAGGAACCGCGCGTCTGGGTGTACGCATCGTAGCGCGCCCCGGATCCGTAGAAGCCGATGGTGAGCTGCCGGAGCCCAGCGGCGTATAGCTCGTCGATCCGCTTGTCGAGGAGCAGCGCATTCGTCGTGACGTACGCGTCGAGGTTGTGGGAGCGTGCACACTCGATGACGCGCGGCAGATCGCGGTACAGCAGAGGTTCGCCACCGTAGAGCCGGAGAGTGCGGATCCCCAACGAGGCGGCGTCTTCGACGACCCCTCGCACGAGCTCCAGGGGCAGCTCCTTCTCCAGCATGAAGTCTCGGCCGTAGCGGCAACCCACGCAGCGCAAGTTGCAGCGGGCCGTGAGCGCGATCGTCAGATTGTGCGTGCGTACCCGGAACGACTCGGGGGAACGCAGGCCTGCGGAATGACGCAGGCCGCGGTCCAGCTTGTCGTACACCGCGATCATCCGCCCGCCGGCGGGAAGTCGGGCCAGGCCGCGCTGAACCAGGTCTCTCAGAGGTCTCACGAGTCTGTCCTGGAAGGTTGGCGCGCCAAGATGACTCCGTGCCGGAGTTCTGGCTAGGCCGTGCATCAGGAATTGCAGCTTCCCACCGTGACGCTCGTGTCACGGGGGATGCCGCATGGTCTCTCGCTCGCGCGAGCAGGAGGTGCTGCTCGGGCTGGCCTGCAAGGCCCCTGCCTCTCGCGGTGCCGCGTGTCTCGTCTGCGCAGCGGGCGTGGCAGTCCGCATGCTGGATCCGACGTGCCTCGGCATTTCTGCCGCAGTCCCCGGAGCGGGGAAGTGGCTCCGCGGGCTGGGGACGGGCAGATGCCCGCATGCGCCGGCGAGGCGGGCCAGACCTTGCCCCGAGGGTCTTCGATGCGATGTCTTCCTCGTTCCCGCTCGAGGTGCCTAGTGGTCTGAATCACACTTGCGGGGCAGTATCTCGCGGATCTCGCCCATCCTGGCGGCGTTGCGGCTCCGCGGTGGGTTTCGAACCCACCTATCGTCGCCGCGCCTTGCCAGGATGGCCGATCTCTCGCGATCTACATGCCCCTACAGAGTGAATCAGACCACTAGCTACGCCCTCGGTCGCGCGTGCTCGAGCACCATGGGGCGTGGGTGGATCCGCGTCATCACCGGATGCGGCACCGCGTCGCCGAGTCGGCGGCACGCGGGGCACGCTCCTCACTTCTTCCGCCCACACCACCCCGGGAACCCACCCTTCCCCTGCTCCGCATGCGCCCCGAGCACGATGGCCCACGACGCCGTGCTCCAGACCTCGCCGACGCTGACGTCGGTGTTGCTCTGCATGAGCAAGCTCTCGTGCCACGGGCGCGGTTGGAACGAGCCATCGGGAGAGCGCGCGAGCGTGAGATCGCGCTGCAGGCCGCCGGCCCAGAACTCGGCGGCGGCCTCCTTGCCGAGCGCGCTCGCGGCGACGCCGGCCAGCAACACGTGCTGCTGCAGCGACGCATGACCGCCTTGCGTGTCGGCGATGTGCTTCCGCACGTAGTCGCGCATCTTCTCGGTGTACGGGTGATCGGCGCGGCCGAGGCCCAAGGCCGCGAGCCAGGTGCCGGCGGTGCGACCGATGTTGCCCTGGCCTTGTTGGCCGCTCGCGGTCGAGTAGCCGACGCCGCCGTCCTCGCCGGCGGATTGCTGCGCGTACGCGAAGAGCTTCTCGAGCACGGCCTTGTCGACCTTGCAGCCGGCTTGATGCAGCACGCTCAAGCCGGAGGCGACGTAGGCGGCGAGGATGTTGAGCTCGATGTAGCCCAAGGCGTTCTTGCCGCCGGGGCCGTGGCCGTAGCCGCCGCTCTGCTCCTGTCGCGTGCACAAGGTGTCGGCGATCTTCTGCAGCTCCGGGCTCGCCTTGCGACCCGACGCTAGGGCGAGCTCGCCGAGGAAGAGCGCCGCGTGAGCGAAGCCCCAGGTGGATTGATCCCAGTTCGCGCCCTGGCCGAACGACATCTCGTTCGGCGTCTCGAGCCCGCGCAGGACGAACGACTGCGCTTCGGCGAGCTGGCCCTTGTACTTGCCCTTCGCGAGCGAGCTGCCGCCGCCGATCCAGGCCAGGCCCGCGAGGCAGGTCTGCACGACGGCGCCGTTCTTGCCGCCCAAGGTCTCGGGATAGCCGCCGCCGACCTGGCGCTCCGCGAGCCACGCCAACGCTTCGTCGAGGAGCTGCTGGCGCATCTTGCCCGTCTCGGGGGCACTCGCGTGCGGGCCGAGCTTCTTCAGCTTCAGCGCGAGCTCGAGCGGCTTCTCCGCGCGCTCGACGAGGAGGGTGAGCTTGCCGTCCGCGGCCTCCGCGCGCTGGATCGCGCGCGCGAGCGGCGCGAAGCAGCCCGGATCGAAGCGCTGGCCGTCGACGCCGACGATGACGTCGTCGAGAGCCAGCCCCGCCTTCTGCGCCGGACCGCCGCCGAAGAGCGCGCGGACGACCAAGCGCTTCGGGCCGTCGTCGCCGCCCTTCTCGCCGGAGCTCTCGAAGCGGCGCTGCCCGCTCTGCCGCTCGAGCGCGGGCTCCTCGCGATCGGCGTCCCAGGCCTTCGCGCCGAGCGGGCCAAGGTTGAAGAGGTCGCGGCGCGCGAAGCTGCCGGCTTCGGCGCCGACGCCCCAGGGCCACTGCACGTGCTCTTGCGGCTTCTGCGCCGCGAGCGGCGAGAGGAACACCGCGCTGAGCAGCAGCGCGGCGACGGAGGTGGAGGAGGAGGCAGCCATGCGAGGGCGAGTAGGTTGCCTTCCTCTCGCTGCCGCGCAAGCTCCGGATCGGCGGAACGGGACCGGCTCGCGCCGATCCCGCTCCGCCGCGGAGCGCGCGCGGCTCAGCGCGCGGGCGGCGTGAGCTCCTTGATCACCGCGCCCTGGGCGTCGGAGAGCACGAGCACGGAGTAGCGCTCGACGTTCGTCGCTCCTTCGCCGGAGATCGACGCGTAGTCGAAGCGACCGCGCAGATCGGTGTAGCCGTCCTTGTGGAAGCGCACCTTGCCGCCCGGCTCCTTCGCGTAGACCTTCACGTAGACCTTGGCCAGCGGCTGCTTCGAGGCCGCGTCGCTGACCTGCACCTGGCCGTAGCTCTCGATCCAGCGCACGGCGAGCGAGTTCGCGTAGAAGGGCGTGCGGCGCACGAGGCCGCCGCCGGCGAGCTCGATCCACACGTTCTTCGCGCGGAACTCGGCGGGCAGCTCGAGGAGCAGCTCGCTCTGGCCCGCGGGCAGCTCGAGGGCGCGGCTCTGGTTCGGGCGCACATAGGCGAAGGAGCCCGTCGCCTGCTCGACGAAGGGCCGCGTCGAGAAGAGCAGCTCGACATCCATGGCGAAGAAGCTGAGCTGCGCCTGCGCCACGTTCTTGTAGCGCACGCGGAGCTGCTGCCCTTCGACCGCGAGCTCGAGCGAGGGCTCGCGCTCGGCGAGGTCGGTCTGCTGGCGCACGCGGTCCTCGCTGTCGCCCGCAGCCGCGACCTTGCCCTCCGCTTCGTCGAGCTGCTTCAGCACCTCGCCGAAGAGCGCGCGCCAGCGCTCGACCGGGTGCTCCTTGTGCGCCGTCGCCACGCTGCGCGCCGTCGCGGCGTCGCCCGTGTAGAACGCGAGGTACGCGCGGAGATAGTCGTGCTGGAGCTTCGTCTCGAGCCGCGCCGCATCGACCTTCGCGAAGTGCGCGAGCGCCTCTTCGACCCGATCCTGGAGCAGCAGGTGATAGACCACCTCCAGGCGCTCGACGTCGCGGAGCACGGGCCGGTGCGCGAGGATGTCGAGCAGCGCGAGGTACTGCCGCGCGACGCCTTCGTTCAGGATCGTGCGCTCGCGGCCGAAACGGTGCGCGCGCGCGTTCACCAGCGGCTCGAACTCGACGATCTGGTAGGCCCGCCGCTCGGTGGGATCGATCGTCAGCAGCTCGCTCTCGAGCGCGCTGCCCGAGCTCGCGATCAGGCCCTCGGCGCGGAGCAGGAGCTCGCGGAGCCCGGCCTCGTCGCGGTGCAGCACCGCGTACGACCAGAGCGTGCCGTCGAAGTGCTTCCGTGCGCGCAGCGCTTGGATCACGGCGTCGTAGAAGCCGCGCTCGGAGCAGCGCCAGGCGATCTTCGAGAGCTCGAGGCGCTGGAGGTTCGCCGTGCCGAGATAGGCCAGCACTTCGGCGCTGGTGCCGTTCTGCGAGACGTGCGCCCACGAGCCCGTGTCGATCGCCGTGGGCTCCGCGACGACGTGGAACGAGAACGCGTTCGCCGCCGCGACGAAGGCGCCGTCCAGCGATACGTGCACCGGGTAGTGCGCGCGGTCGCCGATGCCGGGGAAGTAGAACGCGTACTCGATCGACTGCGTGGCGTAGGGGCCGAGGGCCACGTTCATGCCGCGCGTGAAGAAGCCGCGGTTCAGCGGCAAGGCGCCGGCCGGGATCTGGAGCAGGAGCGCGAGCTTCCGCGGCGAGGAGGTCGGGTTCGTCACCACGATCTGCGCGCCGTACGCGACATCGCTCAGGAACTCCTGCGTGATGTAGTTGTCGCGCTGCTCGTTGCCCTCGTAGCGGTAGCGATCGTCGAGCCGGAAGAAGTTCTGGCTGACGAGGATCGGAGCCGGGCTCACGATCGGGAGCTTCGCCGGCGCGATCTCCTGGCGCACGAGCAGGACCGGCGTCTTCGCGCGCACCGTGAGCTGGATGCCGTCCACCGCCATCTCGGGCTTCTCCGCTTGCAGCGGGAGATCGAGCACGGCGAGGGCCAGCAGCATCTCGGCGAAGCAGGTGCTCGCCTTCGCGAAGTGCGCGGAGACGAACGGCGCGCCGTCACCGGCCTGCGCGTAGTCGAGCCAGAAGGCGTTCGGCGCGATGAGAGAGGCGTCTTGCTCCTCGATCCGGCGCTTCCAGTAGTTCGACTCGACGTAGCGCTTCGTGGTCTCGGGCGCGCGGTAGAGCTGGCGCACCGACTTCCGGAGCTCGCGCTCCGCGCCGAGCGAGAGGCGGTCGGCGCCGTCCTTGTCCGCCTTCGCCTTCTCGTCCTGCATCTCCTCGGCGGGCGCGGCGTCCTGCGCCGGTTCCGGCGCCGCGGCGGCCGCCTCGGAGCGAGGCTTCGCCGCTCCGGAGGGCGCGCCGGGAGTCGTCGGTCCGCCCGGACCGCCTTCCGTCTGGGCACGCAGGCGCTCCTCGCCGCGCTCGGCGAGCTTCTTCTCCATCTCCTCGCTCTCGGCGAGGTCCATGAGCCCCGCGTCGCGGCTCAGCGCATCGCCTTGCAGCGCGCCGCGGAAGAAGTAGCTCTCGCGCTCGGGATCGGGCGGGTTCAGCTCGAGCGTCTCGCGCAGGGAACGCGCGATGCTCTCCCGCTCGGCGGGGAAGCGCTGCGCCAGCAGGATCCGCTCCACCGTGTTCAGGCGCGAGAAAGCGTAGCTCTCGAGGTAGCGCGAGAGATCCGCGCCGAGCAGCCACTCGTCGAGGAAGGTCTTCGCGGCCTTGTTCGCGAGGTAGGGCTTCACCACCGCATCGAAGAACGCGCGGTCCTTGCGGTAGAGGAAGAAGTGCAGCTCGTGGCAGGCGTGCTCGGCGTAGCGCGCGAGCTTCTCCTCGGGCTTCAAGTCGTTCCAGCGCAGGAGGAACGCGAAGCGCGCGAGCTCCTCGTCGCCCGACAGCGTGCGGTAGAGGCGATGCACCTCGGCGAGCGAGCCGTAGGTCGCGAGCTTGGAGACGCGCCGATCGGGGATCGTGGCGCTGCTGCCGCCCGCCAGGTACTCGATCTTCTGCTGCTCGGCGAGCTGCTGCTGCGCATCGAGCGCGCGCGCGAGCTGCTGCGGTTTCGGCTGCAGCGTCTGCTCGGGCAACGCGAGCGAGGTCATGATCTCGGTCTGCGTGTCGAGGGCCAGCACCTGCACGTACTGTCCGGTGCCAAGCGCGCGGCGCGGGATCACCACGACGCCTTCTGCGTTCGGGCGCAGGTTCGTGAGGATCGGCGTCGGAGCGGGCAGGAACGAGAGGTTCGCGAAGAGGCCGGGCGCGCCGCTCGCGGCCCCCGGGCGCCCCGTCGCCGGGGCGGGACCGCCGCCGGCTCTCCCACCGCGCTTGCCGCCCCTGCCGCCTCCGCCCATGCCCTCGCCGCCGAGCTCGGTCTCCTCCTCGTCGAGGGCCCACGGATTCAGCAGCAGGCCCGCGCGGCGCAGCATGTTGCCGGGGTACTTCGTCGCGAAGCGCCGGTCGAGGATGTAGCGGTACTCGTCGCCGATCGCGCGGCCCGACTGGTACGAGGAGACCGCGTGGTCGAGCCAGCTTTCGTCGAGCGTGCGGCGCGACCAGAGACGGAGATCGTCGAAGAGCCCGTCGGGCGGGAGATAGCGCGTCGCAACCACGTGCACGCGCGCGTCGTCACCGGCGTTGGCGAGGCGAATGCGCAGCTCCTCGCCCGTGCTCTCGATGCCGCGCACTTGGAGCAGAGGTCGCGCGAGGAGCTCGAGTCGCCGCTCCGTACCGTGCGCCCAGCCGCCCGAACGCGGGCCGCGCGTGATCTGCACGTCGATCGCGTGATCCACGTCGCCGAGGCGCAGCGCGTAGTCGCCGGCCGCGAGGCCGCGGAGCTCGAGGAAGCCCTCGACCACGGCGAGGCTGCTGAACGCGTCGCGCTGCGGATAGCCCTCGATCTCGAGGTAAAGGCCCGCGTTCGCGCGCGAGAGCGCGCCGTAGCGGAGCGGCCACGGCAACCGCAGCGTCTCGCCTTCCACGCCGTGGAGGCGCGTCGGCAGCGCTTCGCCGCCGTCCTGGAGCTGCCACCAGAGGCTCATCGCGGCATGCTCGCTGGTGCTCAGCGCGGCGATGCCGTCGAGGGAACCGAGCGCGATGCGGCCGCGCTCGTTCGTGCGCAGCGTGACGTGCACCTCGTCGCGGAACTCGCGCGGGCGGAGCAACACCGTCACCGCGCGGTCGGCCTTCGGCTCGCCATCCTTGCCGAGCAGATCGAGCACGTAGCCTTCGGCGGTGCGGCCGAGGAGCGCCGTGTGCGTCGCGGGCGTGACGTCGATGCCGTTCAGCGCGAAGCGGCGCGCGCGCGTGCTGAGCTCGATGCTCGGGCCGCCGGTCGTGCTCGCGATGCGTCCGCTCAAGGTCACTTCCAGGCTCGAGAGGTTCTCGGGCACCTGGATCTCGTGGATCGATTCGCGCTCGTCCTCGAGCTTGAAGCCTGGGACGTCGAGGCTCGTCGAGATGCCGTCGTGATCGAGCGCGGTGATCGTGAGCCGCGCTTCCTCGAGCAGGCCGACCGGCACCGCCGCGCCGCCGGCGAGCAAGCGCGGGCGCACGACGATCGGCGCGCGACGGCCGGGGAGCAGCGACTCGCGCTCGACGTGGATCGCGGCTTCCAACGCATAGCTCTCGGTCGCGTGCCCGATCTGCTCGAGCGTCGAGAACTCGCCGTGGCGCAGGACGATCGTCTTCTGGCCCGCCGCGGTCGACCACGGCAGGAGGATCTCGCCGTTCTTGTCGGGCGTGAGCTCGCGGCCGCTGATCACCAGCGCCGCGTCCTTCAGATGTTGCCCTTGCTCGTCGAGCACGCGCACGAGCTGGCCTGCGGAGCTCGGCCGCTCGACGTACGCGAGGCGGCCCTTCTCGATCAGGGCGCGGCTGGAGAGGCCGTTGCCGATGAGCTCGATCACCCAGGTGCCGCGGCGATTCAGGCCCGGGAACTCGAGCCGCTGGGTCGTGCGGCGCAGCGGGTTCGCCTCGGTCGTGAGGGTCCGCTCCTCGTTGGCGACGAAGCCGTCCAGGTCGATCGTGCCGTCGATCTCGCGCTGCTGCTCGCGGTGGAAGTTCAGCGTGTGGATCTCGAAGACCTTCACCAGCAAGGTGCCGGCGTTCTTGAGCTCGACGTCGAACGCGACGGGCTCGTCGACGCCGTAGTGCTCCTTCACCGTGGGCGCGAAGCGGATCTCGACGCGGTCGCGGATCTGCTCGTAGTAGCCGGGGTCGTTCAGCAGTGCATACCAGCGCTGCATGTCGCCGACGCCGTGGAGGATCTTCGTCTCGGCGAAGACGCGCCGCACCCAATCGCCGTCGAGGAGTTCCGCGTAGGCGTCGTAGGACGCCGCATCGACGAAGAAGCGCTCGCAGTAGGCGCGCACCAGCGGTTCATCGTTCTGGATGGCGCCGAAGCCCGTGCCGAAGCTCGCGTTCGTGTCGACGAGCTCCTGCGCGCGCGTCGCGCGCTCGGCGAGGCGCGGGCTCGCCCAGCCGCCGCGGCGCGGCAGGCGGAGGTAGCTCTGGAAGCGCGCCTCGTCGGGCTTGCCGAGCGCAAGATCGTGCTCCAGGCGGGAGTAGAGGATGTTCGCCTTCAGCGAGTTCTGCGCGGAGGAGAGGCGCTGCGCGAACGCCTCGAGCTGCGCGAGATACGCCTCGCGGGCGGCGGGATCGCGGCGCCACGCGTTGTCGCGGCCCGGGCGGAGGCGCAGGAGATAGGTGGCGATCCACTGCGGATCGTCGAGGAGCGCCGGCATGGCCTGCGCGCACGCATCGAGCTGCTCCTGATAGAGCTGGCGATGGATGTGCCGCGATCCGAAGCTCCCCGCGCGCGGGAGTTTCAGCTCGCGCACGACGAGCGCGGGCAGGTTCGGCACGTCGGGGGTTCGCAGGCGCTGCAGCAAGCTGCCGAGCTGGGAGTCGTCGAGCTTCGTCGCGGCGAGGGCGCGCAGCGCCGCGTCGTGGAAGCCGTCGAGGGTTCCGGGATGGCTCTGCAGCGCTCTCGCGGTCAGCGTCTCGCGCGCGATGAGCTTGGGATCGAGCGCCACCGGCAGCTGCGGATCGACGCCGCGCGTCTCGCGCCGATGCTGGAAGTCGAGGCCGAGGCGCTGGCGAATGTGCTCGCTCGTGCCGGCCGGGTCCTGCTTCCACAGCAGGAACGCGCGGCGGTTCTCGATCTCCATCACGCGCTCGGTGCGTCCGAAGCGCTCGATCCACGTCGCGAGGAGCTGCTGCTGCGCTTCGAAATCGCGCCGATGCTCGGCCACGAGGCACGAGTAATAGAAGTGCTCCTCGGTGCCGGGGATCAGCTTCGCCAGCGTCGCCGCGCGGTCGGCGGCGAGCGCGAACTCCTCCAGGAAGCCGATCGGGGTGCCTTGCCCATGGAGCGCCGGCGCGAAGCCGAGAGCGGCGAGCGCGGGTAGAGCGCGGAGCGTACGAAGCGTGCCGTGGAAGCGGCGATGCATGGCGATTCCTGCGTTGCGGATGCGGCGGGACGAAGCCTGAGTGCGGGAGGAAGAAGGGGGGGCTGGATCAGCGCACGGGAGGCGCCAGCTCGCGGATCACGGCGCCCTGCGCGTCGGAGAGGACGAGCACGGCGTAGCGCTCGACGTTCGCGGCGCCCTCGCCGGAGATCGAGGCGTAGTCGAAGCGGCCGCGGAGATCGGTGTAGCCATCCTTGTGGAAGCGCACCTTGCCGCCCGGCTCCTTCGCGTAGACCTTCACGTAGACCTTCGGCAGCGGCTGAGTCGAAGTGGAGTCGCTGACCTGTACTTGGCCGTAGCTCTCGATCCAGCGCACGGCGAGCGAGTTCGCGTAGAAGGGGGTGCGGCGCACGAGACCTGCACCGGCGAGCTCGATCCACACGTTCTTCGCGCGGAATTCCGCGGGGAGCTCGAGCACGAGCTCGCTCTGCCCGGCGGGCAGCAGGAGTGCGCGGCTCAGGTTCGGCTTCACGTAGGCGAAGGAGCCGGTGGCCTGGTCGACGAAGGGCCGCGTCGAGAAGAGGAGCTCCACGTCCATCGCGAAGAAGCTGAGCTGCGCCTGGGCCATGTTCTGGTAGCGCACGCGAAGGGCGCCGCCTTCCACGGCGAGCTCGAGCGAGGGCTCGCGCTCGGCGAGGTCGGTCTGCTGCCGCACGGGATCTTCGCTGGCACCGGCAGCCGCGAGCTTGCCTTCGGCCTCGTCGGCCTGCTTCAGGACCTCGCCGAAGAGGGCCCGCCAGCGCGCGACCGGGTGCTCGCGATGCGCGGTGGCGATGCTGCGCGCCGTCGCGAGATCGCCCGTGGAGAACGCGAGGTAGGCGCGCAGGTAATCGTGCTGGAGCTTCGTCGCGAGAGCAGCGGCATCGACCTTCTCGAAGTGGGCGAGCGCCTCTTCGATGCGGTCCTGCAGCACGAGGTGATAGACGACGCTCAGGCGATCCAGCGCGTCGAGCGCGGGTCGGTGCGCGAGGAGGTCCAGCAAGGAGAGGTACTGGCGCGCGACTCCCTCGTTCAGGATCGTGCGCTCGCGGCCGAAGCGGTGCGCGCGCGCGTTCACCAGCGGCTCGAACTCGACGAGTTGATAGGTGCGGCGCTCGGTCGGATCGATCGTGAGCAGCTCGCTCGCGAAGGCGCTGCCGCAGCTCGCCAGGAATTCGTCGGCGCGACTCAAGTACTCGCGGATGCCGCGCTCGTCGCGGTGCACGATGGCGTAGGACCAGAGCGTCGGATCGAAGTGCTTCCGCGCGCGCAGCGCCTGCAGAGCCGCGTCGTAGAAGTTTCGCTCGTGGCAGCGCCAGGCGATCTTCGCGAGCTCGAGGCGCTGCAGGTTCGCTCCCGCGAGGAACGCGAGCACCTCGGCGCTGGTTCCGTTCTGCGAGACGTGCGCCCACGAGCCTGTATCGAGGAGCGTCGGCTCGGCGACCACGTGGAACGAGAACGCGCTCGCGGCCGCGATGGAGGCGCCGGCCGCGGTCACGTGCACCGGGTAGTGCGCGCGCTC
>JAEUHW010000045.1 GCA_016793245.1 Planctomycetota bacterium | reverse complement strand
GTCCGCGGCGTGTAACTCCGCCGTCACCGGGCCCGCAGTGTGTGAGGGGCTATTTAATACCATAAGAGTTCGCGTAGCCAGGATTTCGCCCAGCGCTGGCGCTGAAAGCGCGCGCGCCCGCCTTAAAGAGCAGGCGGGCTCGCGCGCTTTCAGCGCAAGCGCTGGGCGAAATCCTGGCTCCGCGTACTCTTCTGGTATGCAAGAGCCCCTCTCACACTGCGGGCCCGGTGACGGCGGAGTTCCACGCCGCGGACCTCTCGCGACGCTCGCCTTCGTACTGCTCTGCAATGCTGGCGCGAACGCGCAGAGCGTCTGGGTCGTGGATGCCGCCGCGGGCCCGGGCGCGCAGTTCCAGGACCTGCCCGCGGCCGTCCTCGCCGCCGCTGACGGCGACATCCTGCGCGTGCGCCCCGGAACCTACTCGCCGTTCCAACTCCAGGGGAAAGGGCTGCGGATCCTCGGTGAAGACCAGGCCAGCGTGATCGTTCGGGGCGCGGGGCCGATCCGGTTCTCGGGGACGAGCAACGTCCAGACGATCTGGATCCAGGATCTCTCGTTCCGCCTGGTCGCGACGACGAACGCGATCGACACGTCGCTGAAGGTGGAAGACACCCTCGGCAACGTCGTGCTGCAGCGCGTGCGCGTGCAGCCCGAGGGCACCCTGCCCGCGGCGACGAGCTCGACGAGCCCGCTCGTGCTGCGGCGCTGCGCCGAAGTGCATCTGCTCGAGGTGCACGTCGAGAGCTCGATCCAGCGCGGGGTCGGCGCGAGCGCCGGGGCCGCGGCGATCGCGGTCGAGAGCAGCACGCTCGAGATCGCGAACAGCACCGCCTATGGCGAGAGCGCCGCGGCGGGCTCCTCGCCCGTTCCGGGAGGAGCGGGGATCTCTGTGCGTGGCGGCCGGCTCTTCGCGTTCCGCACGGTCTGCCTCGGCGGCCAAGGTTCGACAGGTTGCGCGGCGACGCAGCTCCCGGGAGGCGATGGCGGAGCCGGGATCGAGGCCTCCGCCGGAGCCGAGCTCGAGATCGCAGGCCGCGTGCAGTCCTGGCAGCTCGGAGTGCAGGGAGGACACGGCGGCGGCGACTGCAATCCGTTCGGTCCCTACCAAGGCAACGGCGGCCCCGGGTTCGCGCTGAACGGAGCGCATGCGCGCTGCCTTGGACTCACCCCGGTGAGAGGAGGCGGACGCATCCCCGGCGTCCCCGTCGTCGTGCAAGGTGGCGGAACCTACTCGCAGGATCCTCTGGCCACGCCAGCGCTGGCCTCGATCGTCGGCATCCCGCGAGCACGCGGCACGGTCTACCTCGTGCTCGACTCCGCACCCGGCGCGATCGCGTTCCTGATGCTCTCCCTGGACCACGCGATCACGCCGCTCCCGCTGCTCGACTTCGGCCCGCTGATGCTCGTGCCATCGCTGGGGAACATCGTCGGGCCGCAGCCGCTCACGCTGTCGCACTGGACGATGCTGGTCGATCTCACGGCTCTCTGGCAGAGGAACGTCCCGCTCGTCCTGCAGTACCTCAGCTTGGACGGGAAGTACCTGTACGCGTCGAACTCGATCGCGCTGCTCGTACCCTCGTCGTAGCGGGAGCGGAGCGCCGCTGTCGATGCAGCGGCGCTCCACGCTCACTTCCGCGCGCGATACACCTCGACGCCCGACTGCTTCGAGCGCAGGAGCTGCTCGAGCTCCTGTCCGCCCTGCACGTTCAGCACGCGGTTCGCATCGAAGAGGCCGCGCGTCGCTTCCTCCTGGAAGCGCTGCTGCCCCTGCATCTGGGCCTTGTTCTCGGTCTTCGGCCGTGCCGCCTGTTGCGGCGCGCGCCAGAAAGCGACCTGCGGGCCACTCTGCGCGATCAGCGTCGCGCGCCCCGCGATCCCTTCGAAGGCGGCGATGCCGCGGAGATCGGTGTCGGCGCCCTGGATCGCACCACCGTCCGAGCCGACGACCTTCACGTGCACCTTGGATGCGGGCTCGCCCTTCTCGCTCCGCACGGCGACGCGGACGAGGCCGTGCTCTTCCTCGTTCCAAACGTCGAGGTCGAGCGCCGTGCGGAGCAGCATGCCGGCGGCGGAGCGCTCACCCGAGCGGACGACGACGAGGTAGGCACCGAGCTCGGGTAGAGCGAGCTCCGCGGTGGTCTTCCGCTCGACGTAGGCGACCGGTGTCTCGACCTCGAGCGAGCTCCGCAGCAGCGGCTGGATGCCCGCGAGCTCGACGCGCGTCATGTCGTCGAGCGAACGCTGCAGCACGTAGAGGCGCACTAGATCGACGGGGAACACCTGGAGCTCCAGGCGCGCGAGGTTCCGCGAACGGATCTCGATCCTCGCGGGAGCGTCCGGCGCGATGCGCGTCACCTCGGGAAGGGCGAGCTCGGTTCGCTCGAGCTGCGCGATCGCTTGCGCCGCGTCGGTGAACTTCTCCTTCACCGTGGTGTAGCCGCCGATCGCCTCCGCGAGACGCCCCGCCGCGTGATGGATCTGCGCGCGCATCCAGAGCGCGAGCTCGCGATGACTGCCGAGGGAAATTCCACCGCGCCCGTCGGGGAACTCCTCCGTCGCGACGCGCTGCAAGACGCCGAGCGCCTGCTCGGGACGCCCGAGCGCGAAGTCGGCGTAGCCCTGCGCGTAGAGGAAATCGTCGAGGTAGGCCGAGGTGCCGAAGAGGGACGCGAAGAGCGCGCTGCGCTCGTGCACCTGCGGGTACTCCTCGCGCGCGAGCAGCGCGGAGACGAGGCCGAACGCGACCTCGTCGCTGAGCGCACCTCGAGGTGAGGCCACGAGGTGCAAGCGCGCGAGCTCCACGGCCCGCGACAGGAGCTCGCGCGCGGAGAGCGGCTTCCCGTCGCTGCCGAGCACGTTGGTGCCGACGCGCGCTTGCAGCCACTGCGGCAGGCGCGCGCTCGCGGCCTCCACCGCGGACAACGAGGGATACTCGCGCAGCAGGCGCTGCACGAAGGCCACCGACTCGAGGAAGCGCCCCTGCTCCTCCAGCGTGCCGGCGACGCCCATCTCGCGGAGGAAGCTCGCCTCCGCGATGCCGCGGAACACCTCGCCCGCGCGTTCGTGCTCGCCGATCGCGACATAGGCATCGCCCACCTGCAACATCTGCTCGAAGGAGAGGCTGAGCTCGGCGTAGCGATCCTTCAGCGCTTCGAAGTGCTCGACGATGCGATCGGAGACCCCGCGGCGCAGCGCCGCGAAGAAGACCATGCGCAGCGTTTCGCGCAGCGGCTCCTTCCGCAGCGCGAAGTCGCAGAGCAGCGGCTCCAGCTTCTCCGCGGCGCCGGCGTAGTCGCCGCGCGCGAAGAGCCGCTCGCCGTGGTGATAGAGCTCGTCCGGCGTCGCGCGGTGCTTCGTCTTCGCGGGCTCGTCGGCGCCGAGCACCAAGAGCTCGCTCGCAGCACCGACGACGCTCCAGCTCGGATCGACGTAGGACCAGACGCGCGCGGGCAGATGCCGGTAACGCCCTTCGAAGCGCCCGAGCAAACGGTAGCTCACCGAGGCATCGCGCTGCTGCGGCGGGAAGAAGAAGAGCAAGCGCCCCGGAGCTTGCTCCCAGTGCGCGAAGCTGCCCGTGATCGAGCCCGGCTCGACTTCGCAGCCGGCCGGCAGCGGATCCTCGAGCACGAAGGTCCCGCCGGGCGCCGTCGCGCGGAAGCTCGTCTCGACGCGGACCGAGCTCGCGCGCGCACATTCGTCGGTCGTGTTCCACCAGTGCTGGGAGATCTGCTCGACGACGCCGAAGCCCTCCGGGAGCTCTTGGCCTTCGAAGCGCGGCAAGGCGGCGAGCACGCGCCGCTGCACGGTGCCAAGGCGCGAACCCGGCGAAGCCTTCTCCGGCGTGCGCGTCCAGCCGCGCAAGGACGCCGCGTAGCGGAAGCGCCCGACGCCGGTGAAGCGCAGGGCGATCTCGCGCGGCGCCGCGTCGTCCGAGGCGATCGGCAACGCGAGGCGCAGCGCCTCGCTATCACTCGGCACCTTCCAGGCGCCGACCGCGACCTCGTTCACGCGCACCTCGACCTCGAAGCGATCGCCGCTCGCGTCGCTCGACGCCGCGCGCGCGAACAGCGCCTGCACCGCGAGCTCGGTGGCCCCATCGCCGCCGAACGCATCGCCGGAGCGACGCGCTTCCAGCGCGCGCGCGAGCTCGTCCGTCAGCAGCTCGCGCGGAGCGATCTGCACGGCCGCGGCGAGCAGCGCGGCACTCGCCTCGAGCTCGTCGCTCTCGAGCGCGCTCGCGTTCCCGCGCGGAAGCAGCGCACCGCGCGCATCGCGTTGCACGAGCGTCTGCGCGAGCGCCAGCGCTTCGCGAGCGAGATCTTCACGCCCTTGCCGCACGCACGCGAGTGCCACGAAGCCCAAGCCCGCTCCGCCGAGAGCCTCGCGCCGGCGCAGCAGGCGATTCAACGCGGCGAAGTCGGCCGAGCCGTCGAGCGCGAGCGAGGCCAACGCGCGCGCTTGCGCGGTCTCGGTGAGCCCGCTCTTCAGCGCGTTCTCGAGGAACGCGCGCGAGCGCGAGGCGCGCTCCGCGGCGCCGGCGAAGCCGAGCGTCTGCGCGCGGACGAGCACGGCGTGCGCGCGCGACGTGAGCTGGGCATCGGAGGCCACCTCCCGCGCGCCCTTCCGCGCGCCACCGCCGACGCCGATCCAGTCGAAGCCACCGTCGGCGCGCTGCACCGCCGCGAGACGCGCGACGCAGCTCGCGATCTCCGCGCGCAAGCGCACGACCGCCACCGGCGCCGCCGCTCCGCCGCGCTCGATCCAGCGCAGCGCATCGAGGGCGAGGTTCGCGCGCACGAGGGCGCGCGAGAGCAGATCGACCGGCGGGCAGCCGCGCGCTTCGAAGACGCCGCCGCTGCCGCCGCGCAGCGCGAGCTCGAGCAGGGCCTCGCCGCCCGCGCGCTGGAGCTCGAGGTGCAGCATCCGATCGAACGCCGCGAGCGCGGGATCGAGCGCCAATGAGAGGCGGACGCTGTCGCTCGCGACGCCGGCTTCGCGCACTTCGGTCGGCACGGCATTCGGTCGCACTTCGAGCGTGCGCAGAGCCGCGTCACCCGTCGTCTCCGCGCGCAGCTCGGAGCGCAGCTCCGCGCTGCCGATCTTCTGCGCTTCGAGATCGAGGGAAAGCTCGTGCTCGCCTCCGGCCGCGA
>JAEUHW010000034.1 GCA_016793245.1 Planctomycetota bacterium | reverse complement strand
TCTGGACGGCCTCTGAGGCGCTACCTGAGTGCGAAGGGTCGAGACGACCCTGGCGCGCCTGGATGGCGTGCTCCGTGTGAAGGCCGGCTGGCGCAGCGACCGCGCGACGATCGTCGCGGAGCCGGGTGCCGCGATCGATCGCGAGCGCTTGAACGCGGCGCTCGATGGCGAATTCGTCGTTACGGCCCTGCGTCGCCTGCGCTGAGCTTCTCCCGTCTCTCGCGCTTGGCGCGGCGCCGGCCGCGCCAAGCGTGCCAGAGGGCGGGGACGACCAGGAGCTTCCGCACGCGGCCGTGTCGGCGGAGTTCTTGGCGGGCGCTCTCGTCGAGCATCTCGGGCGCGTAGCGCGCGCGGTATTTGAGGAGCGCCGAGCGGTCGGTGAACCGGCCGATCGCGAAGCAGAGCGCGCCGATGAGCGGCCAGCTCCGGACGGCGGCGGCGGAGCTGAAGTCGATGAGCCAGGGCAGGCCGCGTTCATCGACGAGCAGATTCGTCTTCGTGCGCAGGTCGAGGTGCACGACGCCGCGCTCGTGGATCTTCTCGAGCAGCCGCTCCAGCGCGGCGAGGAAGCGCTCGGGGTCGCTCAGCGCTTCGCGCGAGAGCGGGCGTCCCGGAACGTAGGAGATGATCAACGCTCGGCGATCGGGCGCGGGCAGCATCTCCGGGACGCCATCGATGCCCTGGAGTCGCGCGTAAGCACTTCGCTCGCGCCAGAGGCTGAAGGGGCCGATCACCCAACGCCCGAGCCAGGAGCACGGCTCGTAGTCCTTCAGGATCCAGTCGCGTCCGTTCCAGCGGAAGCGCGCGACGCGGGCAGACGTGAAACCCGGCCGCTGCAGGTCGGAGACCAGCTCGGAGGCGATCTCGGTTCGCCGGGGGGAAGGTACGGGGCGAGGTGGCATCGATGGGGTGGCGAAGCGGCGCAGATCGTAGCAGGCTTGAACCGCGCGGGACGAGTCGCCATCCTGCGTACTTTTCCAGGCTCCCCTTCTTCGCGCTCGGCACCCATGACGAAGGAATTCTCGATCCGCCAGGGCATCCTCTACGCGCTCGTCGCCGGCATGGTCGTGCTGGCTCGGCCGGAGATGCCGACCTTCCTCGCCGGCGCCGCGCTCGCGTTCCTCGGGATCGCGCTGCGCGTGTGGGCTTGCGGATACCTGCAGAAGAACAAGCGCGTCGTGAGCTCCGGGCCCTACGCCCGCGTGCAGCACCCGCTCTATCTCGGAACGGCGATCATCACCTTGGGCGCGATCCTCGCGGGCGGATCGACGCAATGGCCGGCGTGGCTGATCTGGGGTTTGATCGGCCCGGCGTTCTTCACTTACTTCTATCTGATCTACTTCCCGAAGAAGCAGCGCGTCGAAGGCGATCGCCTGGAGCGCCGCTTCGGCGAAGAGTACGGGCGTTTCCGCCGCGAGGTGCCGCCGTTCGTGCCGGCGCTCCGCCGCTGGCCGCACGCCGACCGCGAGCCGTGGAGCCTGAAGACGCTGCTCTCGAACCACGAGCTCGAGATGGACCTCCTGATCGCCGCCCTCTTCGCCGCCCTCTGGCTCCCCGGCCGCCTCTTCTGACCCTCACTGTACAGTAAAGGTGCCAGGCACCTTTTCTGTACAGTGGGGTCAGCGGTGGAGGGAGAAGAGCGGGGCGCCGAGCTCGGCCACGCGGGGCTCGACGCCGAGGCCTGGCGCGCGGGATGCGGAGAGGCGGCCGTTCGCGCGCTGCGGTGCGCCGTCGGCATAGCTGAGGCTCACGTACGAGTTGAAGTCGGTCGAGGTGAAGAGGTGCTCGGGCGGCGTCGAGTGCGCGAGATGCGCGATCGCCGCCGTGATCACGTCGCCGCCCCAGGAGTCCTCGATCGTGAGGCCCAAGCCGAGCAGCACGCCGAGGTCGCGCGCTTCGGCGGCGCGCGTGAGGCCCCCGAGCTTCGAGATCTTCAGGTTCACGCAGTCGGCGGCGCGGTCGGCGCCGCACTTCAGCAGCATCGCCGCGCTGTCGATCACCTCGTCGAGAACGAAGGGGAGCTCGCTGCGGCGGCGCAGCGCGACGCAGGCCTCGTAATCGGCACACGGCTGCTCGATGTAGACGTCGATGTCGCGCACGGCCTTCACGACGCGCGCGGCCTCGTGCGGGAGCCAGCCGCAGTTCGCATCGGCGATCAGGATCTCGTCGGGCCCGAGTACATCGGCGACGGCGTAGATGCGATCGACGTCTTCTTCGGGGCGCCCGCCGACCTTCAACTGGAAGCGGCGATAGCCTTCCTCTCGATAACGCGTGACGCTCGCGGCCATCTCGTCGGGCGACTCCATCGAGATCGCGCGGTAGAGCGCGAAGTCCTCGCCGTAGCGTCCGCCGAGCAGCTCGCAGACGGGCTTGCCGACGCTCTTGCCGAAGAGGTCCCAGCAGGCCATGTCGAGCGCGGACTTCGCGTACGCGTGGCCCTTCAGCGCCGCGTCCATGTGGCGCGCGAGCTTCTTCGGCTGCGTCGGATCTTCACCGAGGAGCGCGGGCGCCAGCTCGCGGATCGCCGTGCGCGCCCCGTTGGCGTAAGCGGCGAGATAGGCCGGTCCGAGCGGGCACACCTCGCCCCAGCCGTGGAGGCCGTCCTCCGTCTCGATCCGCACGAGCGTGGCATCGAAGACCTCGACCGAGCGACCGCTCGACCACTTGTAGCTGCCTTCGCGCAGCGGGAGCTCGATCTTCCAGACGTCGATGCGGGCGATCTTCACGGGGGCGACTCCGACGGAGGCGGGAACGACTCAGCGCGCGGCGAGGCCGCGGCGCGTGACCAAGTAGGTGGCGAAGCTGCCGAGCCAATGCTCGCCTTCGTAGCTCTGCTCTTCGAGGGCGCGGAGACCGGCGGCGCGGTGTGCGCGCGCGACGGCGTCGAGAGAGGCGCGGCGCGGATCGCCCGCGGGCAAGTGCGAGGAGATGCCCTCGAGCGCCCATGCGCGCGCCAAGTTCAGCCCGTCGAGATGCACGAGCTTGCCGTCGCTGCGATCGGTGACCACCGCGGGCGGCAACCACTCGGCCGAGCCGTCGTGCGCGATCTCCGGCAAGAAGACGCCGAGCCACGCGGCGAAGGCCTCGCGCGGCAGCACGCGGCGCATCAAGTCCGCTTCCTGGAGGCACGGCGAGAGGAAGTCCTGGCCACCCGGCTCGAAGAGCAGAGAGCAGCCGCGATCGCGCGCGTGGTAATGCAGCGCGCGCTCGACGATCAGCGCTTCCATCGCGCGATCGCCGCGGCTGCGCGCCCAATCGAGCGCGAGCGCCAAGGCGAACGCGGTCTGCGAGTGCTCGCCGGTGCGGATCGGATGCGAGAGCTTGGGCAGCCAGCTCTTCAAGCGCTCCGCGGCGAGCGCTTCCAGAGGCGCGAGTGCGGCGCTCCAAGCCCGCGCCTCGGCGTCGTCCCACTCGGCGAGCTCGGCGCAGAGCTGCAGCAACCACGCGAGCCCATAAGGGCGTTCGAACGACGTGCGCCCGGCTCCTTGCAAGTAGCGGAGCTCGCCGGCGACGTTTTCCGGCGTGAAGCTCGCGCCGAGCCTCAGGCGCGCTGCGGCGGCGAACGGTGCCCGCGGATGGAGCCGCACGAGACGCGCCAGGAGCCAATGCCCATGCACCGCGGAGTGCCAATCGAAGCAGCCGTAGAAGACCGGGGTCAGCTCGCGCGGCGCTCGCGCATCGGCGTCGCTGGCCAGCACGTGGGCGATCTTGTTCGGGTACTCCTGGTGGACGCACTTCAGCGCGAGGCGCGCGAAGCGCTCGACCCGCGCGAGCTCGGCGTCCGGGGGGACCTCCTGAGCCGCGACCCGGCTCGCCACACAAGCGGCGAGGACGGCCGGACCGAGGAGCGCGACGCCGAGCCGGGCGCGCGGACGAGCGGTGCGGGGGGACATCGAGAACTCCGTTCGCGAGCGGCCGAGGGCGAGCGGCGCGCATGGTACCCTTCGGCCGAGGCGCCCGTCGCGCCTCCCGTGGAGGAACCCGTGAGCCCCGACACTGCGGAGATGCGCGTGCTGATGGAAGGCCCTCGCTCCTACCTGCGCGAGATCGAGGACGCGCTCCGCGCGGCCGGCATCGCGAGCGAGATCGTGCGCCCGCCGCACGGCTGCGGCTCGGGGTGAACGACCAAGCTCTGGCTCGTGGTCGCGAGCCGCGATGTCGCGCTGGCGCAGCGCACGGTGGAAGCGCATTGGGAAGCGGACCTCTCCGCGGAGGCGCGCGAACGATCGCGCACCGTGATCGATCTCGACGCGGAGGAGAACGCCTGTCCCGCGTGCGGCGCGAAGTTCCAGACCGCCGCAGGTCGCTGTGGGGAGTGCGGGCTGCGCTTCGGTTGAAAGTCGGGTGGCTCTGGGCGAAGGTGCGCCCATGAGCACCTTCGAGATCTCGGTGCGCTTCTTCCTGCAGCTAGCAGTGCTTCTAGCGGTCTGCCGCGTGGTTGGAGCGTTGGCGCAGCGTTTGGGACAGCCGCAGGTGGTCGGCGAGATGATCGCTGGCGTGCTCCTCGGCCCCTCGGTCTTTGGCGCCTTCTGCCCGGAGATCCTGGCCTGGATCTTTCCGCGCGAAACGCGGCCGGCGTTCTTCGCCGCGAGCCAGCTCGGGCTCGCCCTCTACATGTTCCTGGTCGGGCTGAACTTCCGGCGGGAGCACTTCCGGAAGGAGTTGAGCGGAGCGGCCGCGGTCTCGCTGGCGGGCATGGCCGTGCCCTTCGTTCTGGGGGCCTTGCTCTCGCTTGGGCTCCACGGCAAGAGCGGCTTCTTCGCTCCGAACGCGAGCCTGTTCGAAGCCGCGCTCTTCCTCGGCGCTTCGATGTGCATCACCGCGTTCCCGATGCTCGCGCGCATCTTGGTCGAGCGCGGCCTCGCGGGTTCGAAGCTCGGAACGCTCGCGCTCGCGGCCGGCGCGATGGACGACGTCGCCGCGTGGTGTCTCCTCGCCGTGGTGCTCTCGACCTTCTCGAGCGATGCGAGCACCGCGGTGTTCGCGCTCGGCGGAGGCGCGGCCTATGCCGTGGTCGTGCTCTTCCTCGGGACGCCTCTCTTCCGGCGCCTCGGCGAGCGCGCGCAGCGCGCGGGCGAGCTCACACAAGGGATGTTGGGCGTCACCTTGATGCTGGTGATGCTCGGCTCTTGGTTCACCGACGCGGTGGGGATCTACGCCGTCTTCGGCGCGTTCCTGATGGGCGCGGCGATGCCGCGCGGCTTCTTCGCCGAAGAGCTCCGCAAGCAGCTCGAGCCGCTCGTCGTCGTGCTGCTCCTCCCGCTCTTCTTCACCTGGTCGGGCTTGAACACGCGCCTCGATCTCTTGGTCTCGCCCGAGCTCTGGCTCATCGCGCTCGCGGTGCTCGCGGTCGCCATCCTCGGCAAGGGCGTCGCGTGCTTCGCCGCCGCGCGCTGGCGCGGCATCTCGCTGCGCGAGTCCATCGCGATCGGCGCGCTCATGAACGCGCGCGGCTTGATGGAGCTGATCCTGCTCAACATCGGACTCGAGCGCGGCTTGATCGGGCCGGAGCTCTTCAGCGTGCTCGTGCTGATGGCGGTGATCACGACGCTGATGGCGACGCCGATCTTCGAGCGGGCGCTCGGCAAGGACTACGCGCGCGCCGCGTAGCGCGGCCTCAGCGCTCGCGCACGCACACGTCGAGCACGTCGCTCGCGTACCCGCCCGCGGAGCCGAGCACGAACGCCTGGAAGTAGAGATGCGCAGGCTGGCTCCAGCCCGCGGCTCCCAGATCGAGCGGCAGCGCGAGCGAGCCCGTGCCGGTCGCCAGCGGCAGGACCACGTCGAGCGATGCGCCGAGCGCGCAGCCGCTGCCGAAGCTCGGGAGCGACCAGGGCAGGATGGGCAGGCCGAGCAGCTCGCGACCGGAGAGGCCCACGACGAGGAAGCCCGTGCGGCCCGGCTCGAGCGAGCCGAGCTGCAGGGAGAGCGGCCCGAGGAGGGAAGGATCGTACGCGGGCACTCCTTGCAGCGCGATCGACGGCGCGAGCACACCGCTCGGTGCGCAGGCGAGCCGCAAGCGGGTCGCCCCCGCGCTCTCGCCCTGCGCGACGAGGGCGACTTCGGCGGCGCTCAGCGCTCGCCCATAGAAGCGGAAGTCGTCCATCTTGAAGAAGCGCGTCGCCGAGGAGCTCTCGTCCGCGTGCGCGCCGACATAGAACTGCCGGCCTTCCGCCGTGGCGACGGAGTTCACGCCCGCGGGATAGGGGCGCCGCAGATCGAGCTGGCCATCGGAGTACCAGCGCGATTCGCGAGCGGCGTCGTCGCAGACGAGCGTCAGCACGATCCAGCGCGGGACCTGCACGATGCGCGAGCTCGCGACATCGCCGAGCGGGGAGCCGCGGAACGCGATGCGCAGGCCGGCGAAGCCGCTCGAGAAGCAGCGGAAGCCGTCGAGCTCGCCCGAGCCGAAGAAGTACGCGAGCTCGCTCTCGATCTGCGGCTGCAGGATCATCTTCTGTCGCCAGGAGATGGTGAACGAGCCCGTGATGCGCAGCGGCCAGCCCGTCGGGACGATGTTGCGATACGGCGGAGTCTGCGCGATCCCGATGCTGCCACCGAGCTGACCGAAGCGATCGCTCGGACCGTAGCGCGCGTCTTCGGCGGGCGCCGACCAGGAGCTCGTCACCAACGTGGCGAAGGGCGGAGCAGGCGATGGCGACGCGTCATTCGCGAGGATGCTGCCGAAGGGCTCGTTGAAGCGGTAGTGCAGCAGGTCCGGTCGCGGAGCTTGCTGCGCCGCGAGGGTCGGAGAGAGCACCGCCGCGAGGAAGAGCGCGGTGAGCCCGCGCGATGCGAGAGCTCGGGCTGCGATAGCTCGGGATACGACAGCTCGGGATGGGCGGGTTCGGAACAAAGGGCCATGCTCCTTCAGCGATCCGCGATCTCGATGCGGGCCGCGCGCGCGAGAGAGCGACAGTGTTGCGCCCGAACGCCTCCCCGTCCAAGGGAGAGGAGGGCAAAGAAAAAGGGCGCGCCTCCCTGCCGAAAGAGGCGCGCCCGCGAGGTGCCGGGATAAGAGTCCGGACTGCTTCGAAGATCGTGAGATCGAAGGAAGAGAGAGAGGAGGATGACAGCCCGGGTTGGCACCTCGCAGAGCAGAGCTGATGAGCCTCTGCTCCTCTCGCCGAGCGGAGCGAGCTCCGACCGGCGAACGAGGGCAGTGTCGATCTGGTCGTGCGCGCTGCCAATGGGCCAGGCGGCGTAGAGCGCAGGAAAGCGCGCGCGTCCTCCGCCGCGGGGGTCGCAAGTGATGGGGATTCCTAGTAGCTTGCGTCGCCGCTCCCGAACATCTCCCTGCCTCGATCCCTCCCTGCCGACATGTCCGTGCCGATCGCTGCGCCCGTCTCGGCAGAAGAAGCTCCGCGCGGGGCTCCCTCCGCAGGGGCGCAGTCCTCGTTCTACTACGCGTTCCTCCTCCTGCCCGCCGCGCGGCGCCGCGCGATCCTCGAGGTCTACGCCTTCCTGCGCGCCGCGGACGATGCGGTGGATGAGCCGGGGGCGCTCCCGCTCGAGGTCTGGAGCCAAGAGCTCGAGCGCGTCTACGGCGGCGGCGAACCCGAGCACGAACCGGGCCGCGCGCTGCGCCGAGCGGTGCGCGCCTTCGATATCCCGCGACGGCATTTCGATGCGCTGCTGCGCGGCTGTGCGATGGACCGCGACGGACGGCGCTACGAGCGCTACGAGGAGCTCGAGGATTACTGCTGGCACGTCGCCGGCGTCGTCGGTCGCGCGTGCTTGCCGATCTTCGGCGTCGCCGAGAGCGAGGCCGGCGAGTACGCCGATCGGCTCGGCATCGCGCTGCAGCTCGTGAACATCGTGCGCGATGTCGGCGAGGACGCGCGGCGCGGCCGCATCTATCTGCCGAGCGAAGACCTCGCGCGCTTCGGCGTCGCTCCCGAGGACCTCCTCGCGCCGCGCGCGAACGAGCGCGTGCGCGCGCTGCTCGCGTTCGAAGGCGCGCGCGCGGAGGCAGCGCTCGCGCGAGCGCGCGAAGTCTTGCCTCGCGGGCGTGCGACGCGGCGAAAGCTGCTCTCGGCGCAAGTGATGGGCGCGGTCTATGCCGCGCTGCTCTCGCGCGCGCGCCGCGAGGGCTATCCGAGCTTGGAGCGCCGCGTGCGCCTCTCGCGTTTCGCGAAGCTCTCGGTCGCGGCGCGGACCTGGCTGCGCGTGCAGTGCGGCTGCTGATGCGGTTGCTGACGCTCGTGAGCCGAGGGCGCGATGGGTGAGCTCCTGAGCCTCGGCTCGGCGCTCTGCTGGGCGATCGGGCTCCTGCTCTTCCGCGTCCCGCTCGCGCACCGCGCGGCCTCCGATGTGAACCTCTTCAAGTGCGCGTTCGCCGCGCTCTTGCTCGGGCTCACCGCGCTCGCGGCGCTCGGCGGAGGATCGCTCGCGTTCGACGGCCGTGCCTTGCTGCTGCTCGCGCTCTCGGGCGTCATCGGCATGAGCCTCGGCGACACGCTGCTGTTCCAGGCGATGCATCGCCTCGGGCCGACGCGCGCGCTGATGTTGCAATCGACGAACCCGCTCGTCGCCACGCTCTTCGGCTGGCTCTGCCTCGGCGAAGCGCTCACCGCGTTGCAGCTCCTGGGCATCGCGACCTGCAGCACGGGGACCTTGCTCGTGATCGCCGAGGGCCGCGCTCTCGAACGCGATGGCGTGCGCTCCTACCGCGCGGGCATCGCCGCCGGGCTCGGCTCCGCCGTGGCGCAAGCGACCGGCATGCTCTTGGTCCGCGAAGCGCTCCTGGGTTCGAGCGGAGATCGCGGCTTCGCGACGCCCTGCGCGGCCGCGGCGCTGCGCCTCGGTGTCGGAGCGCTCGCCTTGCTCCTGCCCGCGCTCTGGCGCAGCCCGCGCGCGACGGCGCAGCTCCTCGGCGGGCGCGTCGCCTGGCGCGAGATGGCGTTGCCGAGCTTCATCGGCACCTACCTCGGGCTCCTCGCGATGACGCTGGCGCTCGCCGCGAGCCCGGCGGGCATCGTGAGCGCGCTCAGCTCGACCACGCCGCTCTTTCTGCTCGCGATCGGCGTCGTCTGGTTGCGTGAACGGCACGGCATCCTGTCGTATGGGGGCGTCGCGCTGGGGGTCCTCGGCGCGATCCTGCTCGTCCTCTGACCTGCTCGAAGGAGAATCCGAGATGAACCTGCTCTGCCACTCGACCGCCCGCGGCGCCACCGCGTTCCTCGCGGCGCTCGCCCTGACGAGCCCTGCCGTCTTCGCCCAGGACGCGAAGGCGCCGCTCCATGCGATCGAGGTCGCGACGATGGACGGCTCCTCGAAGCGCCTCGGCGATTACGCCGGCAAGGTGCTGCTGATCGTCAACGTCGCTTCGGCCTGCGGCCTCACGCCTCAGTACGAAGGTCTGCAGAAGCTCTACGCCGCGCACGCCGCGAAGGGCTTCGAGCTGCTCGGGTTCCCCTGCAACGACTTCGGCGCGCAGGAGCCGGGCACGCACGAGGAGATCCAGAAGTTCTGCAAGGAGAAGTTCCAGGTGAGCTTCCCGCTCTTCGCCAAGGTCGCGGTGAAGGGCGAGCAGACCTCCGCGCTCTACAAGTACCTCACGCAGGAGAGCCCGGTCGCCGGCCCCGTGAGTTGGAACTTCCAGAAGTACCTGGTCGGGCACGATGGCGCGGTGCTCGCGGCGTTCGCTCCGCGCACGGCCCCCGACGATCCGCGCTTCGTGGCGGCCGTCGATGCGGCGCTCGCGCGCCAGCGCGGCGAGCTCGCCGCGGACAAGGTCTCGGCGGGCTTCGCCGCGGCGATCTACTGGAAGGGGCTGCAGCAGGCGGCGCAGGAGAAGAAGAAGCTCCTCGTCGACTACAGCGCGGACTGGTGCGGCTGGTGCAAGCGCTTCGAGGCCTGGACGCAGCGGCCGGCCGTGAAGCCGCTCTTCGAGCGCGAGTTCGTGTTGATCACGATCCCGACGGATCACACGCCCGACGGCCAGGCCTGGCTCGATGCGGCGACGAAGGGCAAGTCGAGCGGCATCCCCTTCTTCCAGTGGATCGACGAGCGCGGCAAGTCGATCGCCGACTCCTTCGACGGCGGCGAGGGCAACATCGGCTGCCCGTGGTCCGACGAGGAGCGCGCGCGCTTCGAGGGCATCCTGAAGAAGGTCGCGAAGTTCAGCCCCGAAGAGCTGAAGCTCCTGATGGACGATCTCGCGGCGTTCAAGGCCGAGGTCGAGAGCAAGGCCCCGAAGAAGTGAGCTTCGTACGCCGTGTCGTGATCGGCGATCGGCCGGAGCGCGGGCTCGCTCGCGCGCTGCGCGCGGAGCGGCCCGACCTTACGGTGCGCGACCTCTCGCGCGACGACGTCGGCGAGATGGACTTGAGCTGGGCGGAGGCCTACATCGGCTTCCGCCCGCCGCGAGGCACGCAGCTCTCCAAGTACGAGCTGCGCTGGATCCACTCCACCGGCGCGGGCGTCGACGGCTTCTTGGAGTTCGGCGGCATCCCTTCGAACGCCAAGCTCACGCGCACCGACGGCGCGTTCGGTCTGCGCATCGCGGAGTACTGCGTGGCGCGGGCCCTCGCCGAGCTGCAGGACCTCACGCGCTGCGAGCGGGCCCAACGCGCGAGGCGCTGGGAGTTCTTCACGCCGCGCGAGCTCGCCGGCTGCAAGATCGGCGTGATCGGCACGGGGCGCATCGGGTCCGAAGTGGCGCGGCGCTTCGCGGCCTTCGGTTGCTCGCTCGTCGGCGTCTCGCGCAGTGGAGCGGCGACAGCGCCGTTCGAGCGCGTCGCGACCTTCGCGCGCGCCGGAGAAGCGTTGCGCGGCGCCGACTTCGTCATCGCCGCGCTGCCGCTCACCGCGGAGACGCGGGGGCTGATCGACGCGACGCTGCTCCGCGCGCTGACCGGCGCGTACTTCCTGAACGTCGGACGCGGCGCCACTTGCGACGAAGCCGCGCTCGTCGAGGTGCTGCGCGAAGGCGTGCTGCGAGGCGCCGCGCTGGATGTCTTCGCCGAGGAGCCACTGCCGCGGAGCTCGCCCTTCTGGGAGCTGCCGACGGTCGCGATCACACCTCATCTCTCGGCGCGCACCGCCGATCACGAGATCGTCGCGAGCTTCCTCCGCGCGCTCGCGGACTTCGAGCGCGGTGAAGCGTCGCCCCTCGAGGTCGATCCGCAGCGCGGCTATTGAGGCCGGCGCTCACCGGCGCTCACGCTTGACCTCGGACCAGGGGCCGCCGAAGGTGGCGGGTCTCCGGTCATTCGAGGATCGATCCATGCGCGCCCTCTCCCTCGCCGCTGGTGCGGCTCTCGCCTGTCTCCTCCCGAGCTCCGTTGCGGCCCAGAGCGAGGGACCGCCGACGAAGCAGGCGCCGAACGAATTCGCTTTCAACCAGCTCGCCGGCAAGGACACGTCGAAGATCTTCAAGAAGCTCTTCGTCTCCGATCGCAGCCTCTCGCGCATCAACTTCGCCTACGAGTTCCAGCCCGGTCGCTTCGCGACGTCGATCGAGGGGCAGGGGACGGATGCCTTCGGAGTCCTGAAGGGGGTCCGCACGCTGGGGACCGACTGGGAGATCACGGTGGGGTTCCGCATCGGCAGCTTCGACGGCCTCGTGGAGAACCGGACGCAGTTCGGACTGGAGCGCGACGTCTGGTCCGACAACGATCCGAAGCGCGGACAGCTCCAGGACTTCCTCTTCGCGGGGATGACCTATCTCGGCGGGAACCTGCGCTGCTTCGCGAACAAGAACCGCATCAACGTCGGCTCCGTGGTCACGCTGAGCGGCACCACGGAGGGCTACCTGCGCATGCACCAGATGGGCTCGATGCTCGAGATCCACGCTTGGGCGCCGGGGGGCCAACCGCAGCTCGTGTACTCCGAGAACGGGGCCCAGCCGGCGGTCAGCAACTACTCGTTCGGCGCTTCGCGCCTCGGAGCCGGCACGCACATCCTCTGCCTCGGCGCCGACATGAGCGGCGACGTGAACGGCGCGGTCGAGACTCCGGCGATCACCGAGGTGACCAATCGCCATGCAGCGCTGAACGCGCTCTATGTCGAGCTCTGCGGCAAGAACCCGGACGTCCAGCGCATCCGCGGCGATCTCGTCGATCTCCAGCTCGACCTGGAGGCGCTGCAGGAGCAGTTGCCCAGCAAGAAGACGCCGGGAGTCCAGCTCTCCACGCAGGGCAGCACCGCGAAGAAGCACGTCAAGAATGCGGCCGGTGAGATCGAGGAGGCCGCGCTCTCGCTCGCGGTCTCGGACATCGAGCGCGCGAAGCTCCTGCTGACGAACGCGCTCACCGATCTCGAGCTCTCGAAAGGCGCGCTGAAGGGCCTCTCGGTGAAGAAGCGCGAGCAGGCGCCTGCCGTGCGCAACAACGGGTTCTGAGCGCGGCGCCGAGAGCAGCGCTCCGAAACGACCGGCGCCCCGGAGCGAGGAGTGGTGTCGAACACCGTTCCCCGCGCCGGGGCGCCGGTCGTTTCGGGCCCTCGCTCGTGGGGCTACGGAACGCGGCTCCAGCCGATACCGACCGCCGAGATCGTCGGCACCGCACCCGTCGCGAGGTTGCTGACCAGCGCGAAGCGCATCTGCAGGAAGCGCTTGCCGCGGATGTCGCCGATCGAGCTCGTCCACGCCGAGATGCCCGTGGCCGCCGTGTTCGGCGTGCACTGCGCGACCTGCGCCGTCAGCATCGGCTCGCCGTAGAGGTCGACGCACTCGGCGTGCGTGAGCTGCAGCGAGTTGGCCGCCACGTTGTCCGCGCCGCGGAAGTCGACGCGGAAGGTGGTGCCGGGCGGCTGGCGGGAGGCCAGCGGCTCGATCACCGGCGGCTGATACGAGGGGAAGTTCCCCGTCGGGTCGTTGACCCCCGTATCGATCCAGCGCGTGACGCCGCGCGAGACCTTGATCACGAAGTCCACCTGGCCCCAGTAGATCGAGTCATCGTTGGGCGGGGTGGGTGTTCCGCCGGCCGCGAAACCGCCCGTGGCGATGTCGCTGTTCGTATCGACCTGGATCGCCTGGTTCTGCGTGTTGAAGCCGCCGGCAGAGAACACGCGCCAGTTCGGGCGTTGCACGTTGCGCGGGCTCGCGAACGAGACCTGGAAGCTGTTGAGGCCGCGCGCCGTGGAGCCCGAGTCGGGCTGAATGCGGAAGTCCATCAGCAGCGGCAGGCCGATCGTCGGCACCTGCCCCGCGGGCCAGTAGTTGACGCGCGTGTTCGGGCCGAAGATCGCATCGAGGACGCGCAGGTCGACCCCGCCGCCGTCGGGCGCGCCGCGCGAGAGGATCGAGGTGTCGCGCCACGTGAAGGTCGCTTGATTGCCGCTCGCGTCGCGGAACTCCGGCCACGGCAACATCGGCGTCCCCGTGCCGGGCACGAGGAAGGCGTCGAGGTTGTTGATCGAGTACGAACCGTCGTAGACCTTGGTGAGCTGCGTCTGGTTCAGCACGTTGCCGAGGTACGAGGCCGGGCGAAGGCCCGAGTTCGGGTACACCGGCACCGCCGCGGTGCCCGTGGCGTCGAGCTCTTCATCGGGCTGGTACTGAGCATGGCCCAGGTAGACCTCCATGCTGGGGAAGGTGTCCCCGGAGATCTGACCGCCGAACGGCGCCCACGCGAGACCTTCGACGTCGATGTTGTAGCCCGACTCATCGGGGTAGGTGAGCCCCATGTCGACGTAGCGCCAGACGGTCATCAAGCGCGCGCCGAGTGGGTTGAGCGGCGTCTGCTCGGGCAGCGTGCTGACCGGCTTCGGAGCGATCACCGGCTGACCGGGGTCGATGGGCACCGAGAAGCGCCCGACGGTTCGGCCTTGCACGAAGCCCTCTTCGGCGTTGGCGATGAACTGCCCGCGCCATTCGCTGCCGAGGAGCGGCGCCGTAGGGGTGGGGGGAGTGTTGTCCTCGTTCTGCTGGTTGAACCGCAGAGCGAAGCCATCGACGCGCACGTTCGGCGCGGTCGCGCTGAGCGTGAACTGCACCGCGGAGTCGGGGAAGTCGAGGGCGTTCCCCGCGAGGTCGCGCATCGAGAGCGGCGAGTTCGGGTCGGTGCGCAGGTGCAGGAAGTAGGCTTCGGCCGTGCCGTTCTGGTGGTTCATGCCCGGGGAGGCGGGCGTGAAGGTGAAGCGGCGGTTGTCGGCCGAGGGCACGACTTCGCCGATCGTGAAGTCGCGGAAGCCCAGGGTCGCCAGCGTGCCGTTCCGCGAGACCATGAGCGAGTCGAAGGGGCTCAAGGTGCTCGGGTCCATCGGCTCGGAGAAGCGCACCGAGATGGTGGCGCCCGGATCGACGCCGGTGACGAGCTGATCGGTCGCGAACGGGGTGAAGCGCAGGAAGCAGGCCAGGTTGTCGGTGCCCACATCGTAGGGCGAGACGTACTGCGCGCGCTGGAGCTGGGTGAACGGCGTCCCGCTCGCATCGAGGCGGCGGATGCGCACCAGGAAGTCCGGCGCGGTGGCGTCGAGCACCTCGACGACCTCGGCGGCGCGGAGCCCTTGCTGCAGCACGTCGCCGACCGCGGGCGCGACGGCGCACGCCGTCACGTCGAACTGGTATTCGAGCTGATCCGAGGTCTGCGAGAGGATCTCGACCTGCTGATCGCCGAGGAGCCGCGGTGCGGCGAGGTCGAGGAGGAAGCCGCGGTTGCGATCCTGCTCGTTGCCCGCGCGCAGCACGCGCAGCAGCGTCGAGGTGTCGCCGGGATCCGTCGGACCATTGCCGGTGGAGAGGACCGGGCTGCCGGTCGTGCTGAGCAGGATGCGGTTCTGTCCCGCGGGCACGTCCAGCACGGTCGGGATGCGCAGCGAGATGTTCGGCGTCGTCGTATCGACCGAGGACGGGAGACCGGTCGAGTTCACCGGTAGGCCCGTCGCGACTTGGTCGAAGATCGTGATCGTGGGATCGATGACGAGCAGCTCGGGCTGCACCGGGTCGACGATATAGCGCACGTTGAGCGGCGTCGTCGGCGGGACACCGGAGAAGACCTGGACGGTCGTCGCATCGACCGTGTCCGGATCGACACCCCCCGAGAACTGGATGCGGATCGCGGAGTTCCTCGGCACCAGCGAGTAGGGCGGGAAGCTGTTCACGCCCTTCACCTGCACGGTCCCGAGCCCCGCCGTGAGGCGCTGGAAGGCGAGATCGAAGCCCTGCTCTCCCTGCGAGAGGAAGATGCGGACCGTGGTGACCTCGGTGACCGGGTTGAACTCCAGGTTGTAGAGCTGGCCGTCGGAGATGATGTCCTCTCCGACGACGTAGTTCTCCCGGATGAGCGCGCCGGTCTCGTCGATCACGTCGACGAGGCGACCCCAGGAGACGTTGCGGATCTGGAGGCGGCCGGTGGCGCCGCCGCCGCCGTTGCCGCAGCCGGCAAGGGCGAGGATCAGCCCGGCCATGGAAAGGGCGACCCCGATGGCGCGGGGCGAGGGAGCGAGGAGATGCATGCAGATCGGCTCGTGAGGTAGTCGACGGTAGAGGAGCTCGATGAGACCACTCTTAGCGCATTCCGGGGCGGGACACTACACCGGGCCGGTCGATTCGGGCCCGCCGAGGCCGGGAGAGGCTCGGCGGCCGACGGGGTTCCCGCCTCAGCGCCGCTGCAGGACCAGGGTCGCGGCGGGCAGGTCCCAAGGGTGGAACTCGGCCTCGGCGAGCTGCTGGGCCGTCCGCTCCGGAGCGCGGAAACGCTCGGGGAAGGACTTCGCCGCGAGCCCGCGCAGCTGAGCCGCCCGTTCGGGGGCCGTGCGCTCGAGGGCGGCCGCGAGCTGCACGTACGCGGTGAAGTGGTGCTCGAAGCGGTCCGAGTAGCTCCGCCCCTTCGAGAAGTCGTGCACGACGGTCTTGCCGCCGACCTCGTAGCGGCGCTCCCCGACCTCCAGGCTCCAGGTGGCAGGCGGGTCGTAGCCCGAGAAGCCGCCCATGGCGTAGAAGGCCATCGCCCCCGTCGCCGGGTCGATCATCGCCGGCGCCGCCAGCACCAGCTCGACGCATTCGCGCAGCAGCTCCTCCAGCTTCGCGGCGAGCTCGTCCTCGCCGCGCGCGCGCAGGACGCGGAGCAGGGTCCGGCCGCCGTTCTCCACCCAGCCGAGCTGATAGGTCCCGACCAGGATCGGCACGAGCTCGACCTGCGTACCGTCCGTGGCGGGGTAGAGGGTGTGCTTGCCGATCTGGCAGAAGTTGAACCCGCGCGGGTGACGGATGCCGTGGGTGCACTCGACGTAGGCCGCCACGCAATCGCGCAGCGTCTTCGCGAAGCCCTCCTCGCCGCGCGTATCGGCGGCGAGCGCCCACGCCGCGTGGAGGAGGTGGTTCGCGTTGGAGCGGGTCTCGTCGTGCGCGAAGCCGGGCATCTCGCCGCTCTGCTGCGCGAGCTTCCGCGCGTTCTCCCACTGCCACGCGAGGACGCCGTCCTTCCAAGGGTGCAGCGTATGCGCGAACGCGCTCGCGTGGGCGCCGGCGTAGAGGGCGTACTCGGGGCAGGCTTGCACGAGGTTGCCCTGCAGGCCGTAGACCGAGGAGCGCATGTGATGGGGCAGGTCCACCTGCTCGCTCGAGCCGCGGTCCTCGGGGTGCAGCTTCCAGCCCTTCACGAGCTCCAAGAGCACGCGCTCCTGCTTCGAGACGCGCCGGCCGAAGCGCTGCGCGGCGGGCGTGCCGCCGAGCGGGCCTTCGGGGTCGTGCGGCAGGTAATGGAAGTTCACGCTCATCTTCGCGTGCTCACCTGTGCCCTCGACGTGCCGCGCGGGATCGTCGAACACGAGGCGCCCACCTTCGACGCGATAGCACGTCACGGGGAACGCGAGCGCCGACCAGGTATGCACGCGGTTCAGCAGCGCGGCGTAGGGGCTCGCCGTCATCGCGGTCGCGACCGCGAAGCGAGAGTTCGTGCCGATGCCTTGATAGCCGGTCGTGGGCTCGTAGCGCACGAGCGGTACGCCGAACGAGAGCTGCGCCGTGAACGGATCCACGAGCGCGGGTTCGCTCTTCTTCGGTCGAGCTTGCGCGCGGAGGTCGTCGTAGCGCTTCTCGAGAGCGCGCAGCGCGGCCTCGGGGCGCGGAGCGATCGGCACCGGCAGCAGCGCATCGGGTCGGCGGTAGAGATCGAGCGCGCACCAGAGCTCCTCGAAGTCCGCGCGCGTCTGCGCGCCCTCGGCGCGGCTGCCGTCGTGGAGGAGGAGGCCCTGAGCGAAGGTGGCGCCGTGCTGCAAACGCAGCGCGGCCGAACCCTCGGGCGCGTAGAGCGCGATGCGCCGACCGCGCGCGTCCTCGACGTCGCGCTCGTCCTGGCCGCGCCACCACGGCGCGACGAGGCAGAGCCGCGCCCAGCGCACGGGCGTCTCGACGCGGAGGTGGACCTTCCGCGCGTAGACGTCGCGATACGCGGTCTGCTCGAGTCGGCCGTTCAGCCATGCGACGCTCAAGCGCGCGCCCGTGCCGAGCTCGTCTCCGGCCGGCAGCGCGCGAAGCGAGAACCAAACGTCGCCCGCATCGGGGAGCGCCGCTTCTTCATCGACGATCTCCACCGGCTTCAAGGTCGCGCAGCCTTCCCATTCGAGGCGCGGCATGCGCTCTTGCAGCGCGGCGAGCGGCGGCAGCTCGGCGCGGTAGAGGTTCCCCGCCGGATCCTGCACTTCGAGCGCGAGGCGCGCGCCTTCGCTCTGCTCGAGCAGGCCCTGCAAGCGCGGATCGAGCGCGGGCGGCTCCTCGCGCGCGCCGTCTTCGCGGCGCAGCTCGAGCTCGTGCACGGCGTGCGGGAAGTTCGCGAGATGCTGCGCGGGCAGGTAGGCGAGTCCGACCAGCGTGCTGCCGTCGGACTTGCGCGAGAGGCTGCGCGTCCACGCCGGTCCGATGCGCCGGCCCGCGGTGGAGTAGAGGGCGAAGCGTTGGCGGTCGAAGTCGACGCGCTGCGAAGCGTCGAGCGGGATCACCGCCGTCGAAGCGCAGAGCGCGGCGCGACCCGAGCCCGGGCGAGCGGCCGCCGACACGTGGGTGAGCTTCGTGCTCCAGGTCGGTTCGCTCCTCGGCGCCGCGGACTCGGGCGCGGGCTCTTGTGCGAAGGCAACGCAGCAGAGCGTCGCGAGGATCGCGGCGCCACGCGCGATCGAGCCATGCATCGCGTTCATGAAGCGTCCTCCACCAAGCACGCCGCGACGATCGCGACGCGCGCGATGTCCTCGGCCGAGCAGCCGCGCGAGAGATCCATGCAGGGCTTCGCGAGTCCTTGTAAGAGCGGACCGAGCGCTGCGGCACCGGCGAGACGCTCGGTGATCTTGTAGGCGATGTTGCCGGCGTCGAGGTCGGGGAACACGAAGACGTTGGCGCGGCCGGCGACGGCGGAGCCGGGTGCCTTCCGCGCGGCGACGCTCGGCACCCATGCGGCATCGAACTGCAGCTCACCGTCGAGCGCGAGCGACGGGGCTTTCGCACGCGCGAGCTCGGTCGCGCGCCGCACCTTCGCGACGCGCGGATGCTCGGCGCTGCCGTGTGTGCTGAACGAGAGCAGCGCGACTCTCGGCTCCTCCTGCACCAAGCGGCGATGACTCTCCGCCGCCGAGAGCGCGATCTCGGCGAGCTCCTCCGCGCTCGGATCGGGCACGACGCCGCAATCCGCGTAGGTGAGCACGCGCCCGTCCGGGAGCTCCATCAGGAAGAAGCTCGAGACCAGCTTCGTTCCCGGCGCGGTGCCGACGCCGCGGATCGCCGCGCGCAGCACGTTCGCCGTCGACGCGAGCGAGCCCGCCACCGTCGCGTCCGCGGCGCCGAGCTTCACCGCGAGCGCCGCGAACAGCAGCGGATCGCGGAGCGCTTCTTCGGCTTCCGCGCGCGTCAGTCCCTTCGCCGCACGAGCCGCGTGATAGGCATTGATCGCGCGCGCGCGCAGCGCGGGCTCATGCGGATCCAGGAACGCAGCGCCCGCGGGTGAGCCGACGAGCTCGGGTGGCGCGAGCAAGACGGGGAGCGCCGTGCCGCGCTCGAGCAAGAGCGCCGCGGCGCGGAGGACGCGCGGATCCTCGGGCTCGGCGAGGAGGATGCGGCGTGGCTTCGCGGCGGCGCGGCGTTCGAGGGTTTGAAGGGCGGAGGGCATGGGGGGCATGGTAACGCGGCGGGGCCCCCACCATCTCAGCAGCCTCAGCTCCCCTTCGGCACCACGAAGCCTGCGGGCACCTCGATCTCGAGGTAGAGCATGCCCAGACCGTGCGTCTTGCCCTGCGCGTCGGTCTTCAAGCTCGCCGAGCCGCCGCCGCCGAGCGAGTCGCGCAAGATGAAGTTCAGCGCCAGGAGATTCGGCATCTCGTAGCGCTCGACGTCGCCCTTGCAGATCTCCTTGAAGTGACGCTTCACGACGGCCGGCGTCAGCACGCGGCAGAGGAGCTCGTAGCAGGCGCGATCGTAGGCGATGACGCCGACGTTCGAGCCGTCGCCCTTGTCGCCGGAACGCGAGTACGCGAGCTGGGAGAGTCGGACCTTCATCAGCGCACCTCCTCCATCGCCACGCGCGTGGTGACGAGCTCCTTCTTCAGCAGCGCAGGCCAGAAGCCGATCACCTCGGTCGCCTGCGGTCGACCGCCGGCGAAGCCGGTGACGCCGGGCGGACCGCTGGTCACGAGCGGCGCGAGCTCCATGCCGAAGCGATCGACCTTCGCGCGATCGGTCGAGCGCACGCCGAGGCGCAGCACGACTTCGGCGGGCTCGCTCGGCGCCGCCGCGATGCCGGCGTGGCAGACATTCGTGCCGACGAGCTCCTGCATCCTCTCCTCGGGCTCGAACGCGACCCCGTCGAGCTTCAAGCGCTCCCAGACGATCTTCGCGCAGAGCTCGGCCTTCGCGATCGCGTCCGGGCCGGCGATGGTGAGCTGGCCCGTCGCCTTCCAGCCGTCGAGCACCGCGATCGAGACCTTGTAGGTCGGCGTCGCGGGCGTGCCGCGGATCCCGGAGACGCGCACGCGATCCTTGCCCGCGGGCTCGAGCTGGATCGTCGTGAAGTCGGCGACGACGTCCGGCGTGAGATAGCGCTTCGGATCGCCCATCTCGTAGAGGAGCTGCGAGGCGACCGTCTCGACGGTGACGAGGCCGCCCGTGTTCGGGTGCTTGGTGATGACGAAGCTGCCGTCCTGGTAGGCCTCGACGATCGGATAGCCGATGCGCGCCATGTCGGGCACTTCGCGCCAGCGCGTGAAGTTGCCGCCCGTGCATTGCGCCCCGCACTCGACGATGTGGCCAGCGATCGTCGCCGCGGCGAGCTTGTCCCAATCGTCCCACGCCCAGCCGAACTCGTGCATCATCGGCGCCACGACGAGCGAGGGGTCGGTGACGCGGCCGGCGATCACGATGTCGGCGCCCTGCGCGAGCGCGTCGGTGAGCGAGCGCGCGCCGATGTAGACGTTCGCGCTCTGCACGTCGGCGAGGCGCGGGGCGAGCGGCTTGCCGCTGTCCATGTTGCGGAGCTCTTCGCCGGAGGCGAGGAGCGCGGGCAGCGTACCCAGGATGTCGTCGCCTTCCACCGTCGCGATCTTGAGACCGCTGATCCCGAGCTTCTTCACGACCGCGATCACCGCGGCGCGACAGGCGCTCGGGTTCACTCCCGCGGCGTTGGCGATCACCTTGATCCCCTTCGCCTTGCAGGTCGGCAGGATGCGCTCCAGCATCCGCACGAAGTCGGTGGCGTAGCCCGCGTCGGGGCTGCGCGAGCGCAGCTTCTGCAGGATGCTCATCGTGACCTCGGCGAGGTAGTCCAAGGTCAAGTAGTGCAGAGGTCCTTCGCGCACGAGACGGACGGGCCCGAGGATGCTATCGCCCCAGAAGCCCTGGCCGTTCGCGATGAGGATCGGTTCGCGTCCGCTCATGTCTGCTCGCTCGAAGTGATCGCGTCTCGTGCTCGGCCATGAACTCGATGCCGAGCCCGACGCGGCGAGCAGCGTAGCAGGGTCGTGGGCGCCTCTCCAGGATCGTGCGAGGCGGCGCGGGTTCTCGGCGCTCCGCGACCGGCACCCGAGGGAAAGTTGTTCCCGACGACCCGAGTGCCGCGCGGGAGGGGGGTAGGGTTCGGCAGCACCTAGCTGCGTCCACGCGCAGGCAACGCCGCCGCTGCTACGAGAGATCGACCCATGAAGCTCTACCGCCGTCACGACAAGCGCATCGGTTTCGAGCAGAGCTCGGCCGTCACCTGTCAGCTCGTCCATCCCCACGACCACCTGATCTGCCTCCGCGGTCATCTCCTGGACCTCGGCGCCGGTGGCATCGGACTCCGGATCGCCAAGAGCGACGTTCCGGAGTGGGTTGCCGATCATCCCGTCATCGTGCGCGCCGATCTGCCCGGCACGGGCGAGCTGCTTCGCCGCATGGCTCGCATGCGCAACAAGCGCCGCGAAGGCGAGCAACCCGAGTACGGCTTCATCTGGGACGCGCGCGGCGCGCTCTCGCTGGCCTACGAACGCGTGCAGTCGCAGCGCTTGCAGCGCTTCCTCCTGCGTCGCGAACTCGATGCCAAGGGCTCGCTCGAGCTCACGCGCTTCGGCGAAGAAGCCGCGCCGCGCTTGCTCTCGCTCGAAGAAGAAGCCGAGCGCGGCGTCGAGGTGGTGCGCCTCGAGCGCCTCCCTGCGTCGATGTCTCTTAGCTGATCCCCGAGGAGCCGCTCCCGTGACCAATCAACGCCGATCGACGTCCCGCTTGCAGCTCGAGGAAGGGGCTGCTCTCTCCTGCCAGATCCTGGAACCCCGGGGCCACCGCACTCTCGCTGCCGGCGAGATCCTGGACCTCAGCGAGCGCGGGGTCGGTATCCGGCTTCCGAGTCCGGACCTCTCGCTCGAGATGGAGCCGGGCGCGATGCTCGTCCTCCGCAGCACCCTGCCCGGCACGAGCTGGTCGATGCGCCGCTATGCGCGCCTCGCGAATCGCCGCGTCGCCGCCGGTCGCACCGCGATCCTGGGCTTGGGCTGGAGCGACGAAGCGCCCCAGGGGCCCAACTACTCGAACCTGCAGCGCTGGCGCTACGAGTCCTTCCTGCGCGAGCTGCGCAGCGGCCACCGCCGCTCGAGCAAGCTCCGCAGCGTCCTCGATATGCTCGACCACCGTATCGACGAAGAGCGCCACTCCCTGCTGGAGTGGATGCGCGGGTCCGTCGCCGTGCTCGACGAACTCTGCGTGCGGTCCGAACGCGAGAAGCAGAACCCGCTCCAGCGACCGCTCTCGTGGCACGAGGATGTCTTCGATCTCGTCGATCCGCGCTTCCCGCAGCGCCCTTGCCAGGGGCGCGTGCTCGATCGCCATCGCAACGGCTTCGATGCGCTCCTCGCGGTGGCGAAGTTCCCGCGTGCGCTCGAGGGACAAGAGCTCTGGGCGCTCCACCGCGGGCTGAAACCCGGTCAGCGCAGGCGCCTCCGCATGGTCGCGATCCAGTCGCACGAGGTGTGCCACGGGCTCTGGCGCGTGCGCTTCGAGATGCTGCAGAGGAAAGAGATGCCGGCCGACCTGGAAATCGGCGCCTTCCGCCCCGCAGCGGCGCCGCGCGCGGGATAAGCTCGCGCAGCCCCCTTCTGCGGAACGCGCGCCTCTGCTTCGTCAGGTGGCACGCACTTCCATCAACCCCGAAGAGAGTGAGTGGAGAAGACCGTATGCGCTTCCGTCGCCGTCGCGATACCCGACTCGAGCTCGCGTCCAGTGAAGCTTCGACCTGCTGCCTCCAAGATCCCCTCGGCTTTGCCTCGTCCATCACGGGCCGCCTCCTCGATGTCAGCCGCGGTGGCGCCGCGGTCCTCGTCGCGGGAGAGGAAGCTACGTCGCTCGATCCTGCGCACGAGCTGCTGATCACGGCGGGCCTGCCCGGTGCCTGCGCGCGCCTGAAGCGCGCCGTGCGCATCCACAGCCAGCGAGCTCATCCGGACGGCGTGGTATTCGGCCTGCGCTGGGTCGAGACGGATCCCGCCGATCGCTATGGGCAGATCCAGCAGGCGCGCTTCGAGGCGCTGCTCTGCCAGCTCCTGGGGCGCTCTGACGGCGCACCTGCGATCGCCTCCGGTGCGGTCGGACGGCTGGCGGATCGGCTGCGCATGGAAGGCTGACACGCGGGCCGCCGCGTGCGCGAGCCTGCGTCGCTCTTGCTCCTTATCTTCTGCGGTTACCGTGGGCTGCCAGCGGGGCGGGCTCTACGAACCCGCTTCGTTCCACGATGGATCCGTGAAGTGGAGGAGTCGGTCATGAGCTGCCCGAGCGCGTTTCGTTCTGCTCTCGCGAGCCTCGCCATCGCCGCGGGCGCGCTGGCGTCGGCCGCGGGCCAAGAGCTCGTGCGCGACTTCAACACCACGCCGTCCAGCGAGGCGGGGAGCTCCCATCCGCGCTCCTTCGTCGCTTTGCCCGGCGGCGATCTCCTCCTCGGACTGAGCACGCCGCGCTTCGGCGACGAGCTCTGGCGCACGGATGGGACGGCCGCGGGAACGCGCCTCGTCGCGGATCTGCAACCGGGTCCCGGAGGCTCGCAGTTCCTGCAGATGACCGAGCTCTCGCCCGGGGTCTTTCTCTTCACGGCGCGCACCGTGAACGAGGGCTGGGAGCTCTGGCGCACGGACGGCACGAGCGGCGGGACGCAGCTCCTCGCCGATGTCTGGCCCGGGCCGGAGAGCTCCGTGGCCGCGAATCTCGTGCGCGCGGGGCAGCGCATCTTCTTCTTCGCCAACGACGGCGCGCATGGCCTCGAGCTCTGGAGCAGCGACGGCACGCGCGCCGGTACGCAGATGGTGCTCGATCTCGTGCCCGGCAGCGTCGGCATGTCGAACGGAACCGCGCAGATCGCCGCTCTCGGCTCCGGCGCGGTCTTGTTCTCGGCGCTGGTGAACGGCGTCTGGGAGCTCTGGACGAGCGATGGCACGGCGGCGGGAACGACGCGCTCCGCGGTGATCCCCGGGCTGCTGCCTTCGTCCGGTCCTTCGAAGCTCACGAGCTTGGGATCG